>CP102060.1:1556837-1868204 GCA_024579835.1 Clostridiaceae bacterium HFYG-1003 | reverse complement strand
CAGATATTCGATCTGATACAGATTAAACAGCGGCCAGCCCATTTGCCAGCTGAAGTGAAACAGCAGTGAGCAAATGAGGAACAGGACGAATTCCCGGTGGTGGAATATCGATGTGATTGATTTACCCAGCTTCAGGGTTTTGGGAGCTGCCGGTCGAGAGACCTCCTTGATTTTACGGAGGGTCTTGATTTCATATATTCCGAATATAACGGAAGCTAAAAAGAGAACCTGGTAGAGTCGAATCACGCCATCATTGTCTCCGGAAGGCGGGAGGGACAAGATAATACCGACCAGGGCTGACAGAACAATGGTTGTAACCTGTGACAGCTTATTGCGCTGACTCAGGGCATTGGCGATGTCCTGCGGATGGAAAATGCTGCCAGTCCAGCTTTGTAGTGCCGTCTGTCCAATGCTTTCCGGCAGATTCATCAGACTGAAAAGCACCACAAACGCGTAACCCCGGATCGAGACCGGCAGAAACGGCGTAGCCATCAGCAGGATCGGAAAGAACCGGGATAAATAGAAAAACCGCCGCATCAGCAGTCCTTTGTCGGAAGCGTTCTGAATGTACAGAATTCCCGGAATGGTGGTCAGAACGGCGACCAGGCCCGGTAATGAATTGAACAGTGAATAATGCAGGGATCCAGCCCCCAGGCGGTCCATGAATTTAGGCGCATAGGTCCGGGAAAAAATGGTGACGATGGTGAACAATATTCCATTCATGGTATAAGCTCTCATGTTGGCATTGCTGCCAAGGAAGCTTTTTATTTTTCGGCTGACATTATCTTTCATCGTTCATTCCCCACGCTTCATCATATTTTATGCGACCTAATCCCCATTATAACTGTTTCTCCGTTCTTTTAAAGGGGCTGGGACGGAAAGGCAGGCGACAAAGTTCTTTCGCATGACTTAAAATAATTATCTCAACCACTACCCGTTCAAGCACATCACCAGGATCATCTTGTCAGAGCCCAGAGCCCAGCGAGAGAGAGCTTCAGAGAGCCAGAGGGATGGAGAGCCAGATAGCCTGAGAGCTGGAGATTCGTAGAGTCCAAGAGAAAACTGAATGCAGGAGGAAGGAAAGCGAGGCTCCATCCATTGACGGAGCCTCGCTGGCAGTGTTTCGGGTAAGAGATTGTCGGCAGGAGATAGACTGGCTAATCGGCTCATCTGGCTGTTGTTTAATCTTCTATTTCGGCAAACTGATCAGTCAGGGAGTTGAGCAGATCCTGTTTGGTCTGCCAGAGTCTTTGTGACAGGTCAACATAATATCCATGTGGATTTTCGAAGCGCTTGATTTCATCCCAGAATTTATCAAGTTCCTGTTTGGAATAGGCGGCGATTTCCTGAACTGTCGGACTTTGGTAGACCTGTTTTCCGTTCAGAAAGATGGGTACCTGCAATTCTTTGGCATAAAAATTGCGCAGGGTTTTCTTTTTCCAGGTGAAAATTGGATCAAAAATGGTATAGGGCTGGGATTCATCGATGATCTCATCGCTGTGGCAGATGACATCGGCGATGGCCCGATCGTCCTTGCGGGCAAAGAGGCGGTAAATTTTCTTGAAGCCGGGAGTGGTAATCTTTTCCTCATTTTCAGACAGCTTGATTTTTGGAATCGGATGGCCTGCTTTATCATCAACTGCCACCAGTTTGTACACTCCGCCGAATACAGGCTCCGACCGTGCGGTAATGAGACGTTCACCGACACCGAAGGAGTCAATTTTCGCCCCTTGAGAGAGGACGTCCCGAATAATGAATTCATCCAGAGAGTTGGACACGAGGATTTTGCAGTCTTCATATCCCGCTTCATCCAGCATCCGCCGGGCTTCATTGGATAGGTAGGTGATATCTCCGGAATCGATCCGGATTCCTTTGGGACGGAAGCCCTGGGGCACTATGATTTCATTGAAAACACGAATCGCGTTGGGAATTCCGGACTTCAAGGTATTGTATGTATCCACCAGCAACGTGCAGGAATCGGGATAGGTTTTGGCGTAGGCCGCGAAGGCATCATATTCCGTGTCATACATCTGAACCCAGGAATGAGCCATTGTGCCAAGGACCGGAACGTCAAACATCATACCTGCCATGGTGTTGGAGGTTCCGACACATCCTGCGATGACGGCTGCCCGGGCACCGTAAGTGGCTCCATCATAGCCCTGCGCCCGGCGGGATCCGAATTCCAGAATTGCCCGGCCATCAGCAGCGCGAACGATTCGGCTTGATTTGGTGGCGATCAGTGTCTGATGGTTGATGGTCAAGAGGATCATGGTTTCCAGCAGCTGTGCTTCCAGGATCGGTCCCCGGACGGTGATAAGCGGTTCATTGGGAAATACAGGGGTGCCTTCCGGGATTGCGTAGATGTCACAGGTGAATTTGAAGTTTCTCAAGAAGTCGATAAATTCGGGCTTAAAGTGGTTTAAGCTCTCCAGGTATTCAATATCGTGGGTGGAGAAGCCTAGTTCGGAAATATACTCCAGCAGCTGATGCACTCCAGCCATGATGACATAGCCGCCCTCATCCGGAATGCGTCGGAAATACATATCAAAATATGCAACCTTATCTTCCATTCCATTGTCCAGATAGCCGTTTCCCATGGTCAGTTCATAAAAGTCTGTCAGCATGGTCAGATTTCTCGGATCACGCACATTAAAGGCAGGTTTCTTTCTCATAGTGTCCCTTCCAGTTATTGAATGAATTTTTACTGATTAAGAATAATATAGCTCAATTAAGGCATCAAGGCAAAGCGACATGGTTTTATCCTCGTTGAGCCAGGGAAAGCGGTGACCTTGCTGTCCAATCGGGAGGGGAGAAGAAACAATGCAGCTGGATCAATTTCAGGAACAGGCGAGGCTCGATCGGGGAGATAAAGTGCTGCTGGTGGCACCTCCCGGTTCGGGCAAGACAACGGTTTTATTGGCGAAAATTGAATATCTGGTGGAGGAGTGTCAGGTCGAGCCAGACAGGATTCTTGTGCTCACGTTCTCCCGCTCGGCGAGTGAAAATATGAAAGATCGGTACCATCGGCAGCGCAAGGCTGGGGGACCTGCCTTCGGGACGATCCATGCTCTGGCCTATCGCGAGATTCGAAGTCGAAAAGGGGGGATCGAGCTGATCAGTCCGGCTCAGGCGATCTTTTCACTCCATCAGGTTCGAAGGCAGTATTTTCTGTCGCTCCAGGAAAGCACCGACTGCCTGTCTGACATTTCACGGGAGCGGGCCACGGGGCACTTTGATCCGTCGATTCCGGAACGATTCCGACAGCAGGTGCGGGAGGCTTACGGCAATTATAAGGCAGAACGGAAATTACGTGACTTTGATGACCTGGAAGAGGAATTTTTAGAAATGCTCGAAGATGAAATGTATCGCATTACAATGCAGCACCGCTACGACTGGATCATGGTGGATGAGTTTCAGGATCTGAACCGGGTGCAGCTGAGGATTTTGAAAATCCTGTCAAAGGACTGTCATCTGTTTTGTGTAGGGGACGAGGATCAATGCATTTACGCCTTCCGGGGATCGGATACCGCTGCTATGGTGAATTTCGCCCGGGAGTTCGATGGCGGGCAAATTCTATACCTGCAGTACAATTACCGATCCAGCGCGACGATTGTGCGCCATGCCAATCAGGTGATCGCCTGCAATCAAGCACGTTATCCCAAGGTCATCGATAATTTTCGACAGGATGAATCAAGCATCCGAATCCGATCCTTTTCCAGCGACAGCGCATCCACCCGGTTTTTAATTTCGCATTTATACAAGCTCGGGTCCAGACGAACGGCGGCTCTGATCTTTCGGACAAACTCGGAGCTGGAGGAGACAGCCCATCAGCTGCTCCGCGAGAAGCTTCGGTTCAGCTGTCTGGATCATCCGCCCAATCGCTATGATCGGCGGCTCCTGCGGAATCTGATTGATTTCCTGACCTATTCACAAAATGCGATATCCTGTAAGGTTATGTTTTTCCGACTTCTGGCAACCCTGCCCCTGCACCTGTCTCCTGAAGTGATTACGCGCTGCGTCAACAGTGAGCGATGGTCCGAACAAGATTTGCTCAATGATCAGATCTTTGACCTCACACCTGACCAGCGGCAGGGACTGGATCGCCTGTTCAAGGGATTTCGAAAACTTCGAACCATGGAGCCTGGGACGGCTATTCGCTATATTCTGTATGTCATGGGTTACAGCCAATGGATCCGGCGTATGGCTCAGGGGACCGGTGCCATCCTGCAGGATCTGATTCGCGAAGCGGAGGACTTCGCCGCGGAAGCAGCATACTTTGGTTCGGTGCCGGATTTTCTCGAATTTATCCGGACGTGGGATGGAATCATGAGTGAAAAGGGAGCCGGTGAACGGATTCTGCTTTCCACCATGCATGGGGTGAAGGGGATGGAATTTGATGAGGTACTGCTGGTGAACGCAGTGGAAGGCAGCATCCCCCATGAAAAATCAATGGATGATCTCGAAGCGGAACGACGGCTGTTTTATGTCGCCATCACCCGGGCCATGCATGATCTGACAATTCTGGTACCGGCCTCCCGTCAGGGCCGGGCTGTCGAGCCATCACGTTTTCTGAAGGAACTGGGTCTGCCAATTGAGGATGAGAGCCCCGTCACTGCAAAGAATCAGGTCGGGGGAATCATTCGTATGATCAAGCAGAAGATCCGGTTGTGAAGATTTCAAGATGAATAGTCTCAGCATAGGGCCTGAATCATAAGGTTAACTGGATCAGGGAAGATTAACCGCCTGATGCGCAACTGAGGAATAGACCAGGCCGTTCAAAGGGCGTGTTTCAGCCGGAAGGATTCAGGTTCGTGAACGGAGTCTGATGAAAGATCCCGGCTCTGAAAGGCGAGATCGATCCAGGGCTGATGTGTTTCACCAAGAGTGAGTAAGGATGGAAGCGGATGCGACGCTGGTACTCAATTGTTACGCCTTCCCTGAGGATTTCTGTTATAATCAAGTGATGCGGAATCAATTGAAACAATAATAAAAGTCATGGATCCCGGCAACTCAGCTGAGTCCCCGGAATCCCATAAAGGAAAGCAATATGATCATTAAAATTGGGCCGAATGAGGCCGGACAGAGTGTTGAAAAATACGTTAAGAAACTGATGCGGGATGTTCCGCTTTCGGCGATCCACAAAGCCCTGCGCAAGGGCGATGTGAGGCTGAACGGGGCAAAGGCCAAAGACAAGGATCGGCTCTCGGAGGGCGATGAACTCGAGATTCGCTACCTGGAATCCCGTAAGGCGGTGGAAAAGAAGACGTTCATGGATGCCAATGTAGATTTCAAGGTGGTTTTTGAAGACCAGAACATCCTGATGGTCGAAAAATGGCCGGGCGTGGTGGTTCATCCGGATGGGTCAGAACAACCCAGTCTGACGGATCATGTCCTGAGCTATCTGGCAGAAAAGGGAGCCTGGGATCCGGCTGTGGAAACAACGTATTCCCCCTCTCCGGTCAACCGGCTGGATCGGAATACATCAGGCATTGTGATTTTCGGGAAAAATGCTCAGGCGACGCGGAGCCTGGCGGCCATTCTGAAAGACGGCGGACTGCGCAAGGACTATGTGGCCATCGTCAAAGGACGGATTCCGGACGGCCGTAAGGAGGCTTTCATCTCCAAGGACGCTGACCGCAATGTCTCCAGAATCTATGAGGAAGCGGGAACAGACCGTCTGCCCATCGTCATGGAAACCAGGACAATGGAGTCCAACGGCCTGTATTCGTTTGTCGAACTGAACCTGATTACCGGACGCTCCCATCAGCTGAGGGCTCATCTGTCACACATGGGAAATCCCATTGTCGGTGACCGCAAATATGGCTCAAAAGAAATCAACGCCTATTTTGACAACAAGTACGCCCTGAAATTTCAGTATCTTTATGCCTATAAAGTGACCTTCCTGCAGACCGACGATTTTCTGTCCTACCTTCAGGGCAAAGTCATTACCGTCAAGCTGCCGCCCTTATTCCGCCACATCAAGAGCGACGTGTTCCGCGTGGAAATTTAGTTAGTTAATATGAGAATCAAAGAGGAATCGACGTCAAAAAGTTTTATGATCCTGACGGTGGCCACCTTTCTGACGAAAATCATGTCATTGATTTACGTCCCGCTGCTGCTGAACATTATTCAGGCAGAAGCCCATGGGGTCTATACCACCGCCTATGAATTCTTTGCTTTCGCCTATGTCATTACCAATGAAGGCATCACCAAGGGCATTGCCAAGATGGTGAGTGACCGCATGGCTCGCCAGGATGTGGCAGCTGCCCATAAAGTATTTCGGATCTCCCGGACCATCCTGCTGGCTCTGGGAGTGGTGGTGTCCGTGATCTTCTTTCTGGCGGCCGGCAGCCTGGCTCAAATCTCAGGTGCCCCCACCAGTGTCAATTCGCTCCGCATCCTGGCGCCGGCAATCGCCGTGACCTCAGCCACCAGTGCATATCGGGGCTATTTCCAGGGACGGAGACTGCTTTCCATGAAGGCCGTCAGTCAGATCTGGGAACAGGCCGTCAATGTGGTGGTCTCTCTGGTTCTGGCTCTTGTTCTGATTCGCTTTGGAATTCAGTACGGTGTAGCCGGCGCGGCTTCCGGAACGCTGTTCGGGGCTCTGGTGGCGGCAGCCTATCTTGCCTGGCAGTATCGCCGTACCTCTGCGGAAGAACCCGGAGGCAGAAGCAAGGACGGAACTGAACGCAGAATTCTGCGGGAACTGATGGCTTATACCATCCCTTTGGCCATCGGTACGGCGGCCACCCAGTTTGGGCATATCATTGACCTGGTCAATGTCAAGACCCGACTGCTGGTGTCGGGCCTGGATGTGGCCGGAGCCAATGTAACCTATTCGTTTCTCTCCAGCTATAAGACCATCATTGCGGTCCCGCTGACCATCCTGGTCGCATTGACCACTTCTTTGTTTCCGTCCCTTGCCAGAGCCTCAAGCCTCGGGGACTATGAGGAAGTCCGGCGCAAATACCGGATGGCCCTGAAGATAAATTATCTCCTGGCCTTTCCGTCTGCGATCGGGCTGTACGCAGTCTCGGGGCCGGCCAACATTGCGATGTTTGACGGGGAACCGGTCCGTGGACTACTGATCGCCATGGGATCTTTTGTCGTCATTCTGCAGGGGATTACCCTGATGCAGACGGTGCTGCTTCAGGCCTTGGGACTCCATCGCAAGTCCCTGGTGCCCCTGCTCATCGGCATTGCGGTCAAAATTATCGCCAACTACTTCCTGGTGGCCCTGCCGGAGCTGCGTGGCCAGGGAGCCATCATTTCCAGTTATCTGCAGGGGATTGTAACCCTGGGTCTGAATGAATATCTGATTCATCAGAACCTCAAACTGTCCATTAATCAGGTGCGGATTGCCCGTCGACCGCTGCTGGCCTCCCTCATTATGGGAGGAGCACTGATCCTGCTCCAGCAGGTTCTCCCGGATGTCGCCGGTCGAAGTGCCAATGGCATTCAGCTGATTCTTCTGATGGGCGTTGGCATCGCAGCCTACTCGGTGGCTCTGCTGCTTCTTGGCGGCATCACCAGAGCTGATCTCAATGCCATCCGTCCCGGGCTGGCCAACAAAGTTCCCAGCTCGATTCAGCGCTTCCTTCGGGTACAGGAGTAACCGAATCGCTCCAGGATCCGCTCCCCGTATGAAGATAGCGTAACAAAAGTGTGATATTTTCGCCTAAGTGATAATTATTCTTAATGAAAAGGTATAATTAACTCAAGGTTCATCCAATGGCCTGTTAACCAAAGCTAAAATGGAAGTGAAAACCATGGAAAATATCGTCAGCAAGATTGATTCGTCCTACCGCCATCGAGCGGGTAAACTGGAAAAATCATTTGGCCGGGTTGCCACTCTGGTGATGAAGGGGGCCAATCCCTTCAAAAAATTTGCCTTTAAAACTTCCTGTCTGATGCATCGCTATATCAACATCAAATCGGTCCATATCCTGGAAAATGAAGGGTACTATGAGGCAGCCGATTTTTACCGTGATCACATACGATTCCTGAATGAAGGCGCGACCTGGATCGACCAGGATTTCAAGAGCATCAATCATTTTTATCACCATGAAATGAAAAAGGGTCTGTATGGATTTTCAGATGCGTTGACAGAAGCTACCAAATACCGGGACAAAATGATGTATTATGCCAGACGGGCTAATCTGACCCGGGCGCTGTTCTATACCGGAGTGATCTGCCACTTGAGTCAGGATATGACGGTTCCGCAGCACATCAACAATAAGCTGCTGGAATCGCATCATGACTATGAAGTCTGGATCCTGGCACATTCCTGGGATACCATCGATTTTACGGTCCGGCATGGCATTGTTCGGTATCCCCGTTTTGAAATGTACATCTCCGAAAACGCGAAACAGGCCAATGCCATCTATGAAGAAGCGAAAAATATTGCGAACCAGGAAGAAGCTTTCCGTTTCATGGCGGAACGCCTGATCGCCCTGGCTCAGCGAACCACCGCGGGATTGCTGCTGGATTTCTATGAAGCCTGGTTTTCCACTTTGAAAGAAGCGGAACACGACAAGCGGATAGAAGTTCGCAACCTGAAAAAAGAATACTCGATTGAGCCGGATTAGTCGGAAGATTACTCCTGGCACTGCCAGTAGTTTGCGTAAGCCGACTGCCAGTCACAAAGCTCCCTGCTTCCCGATCAGGCAAAATCCTGAACGGCAGCAGGGAGCTTTGTGTCAGTCTGAGTAAAAGTGCTCAACCGCGGGACGATCCGGTTCGCTTACAGCTCCAGCTTAAATAATCATTGGCTTTTCAAAAAAGTGTTGGTAAAAAAAGAGTTACCAGGTGAGAATCGGTCGTAATCAGGATGATTGGTGTTGTTTTGGAGCTGATTGCAGCTGATTGCAGCTGATTGCAGCTGATTGCAGCTGATTGCTTTTGAACATACGAGAAAAAATAGCGTAAATCAGCAATCATCGGAATGCTATCCAAAGGCGTTATGAATTGCTCAATGAATGAGAAGATCAGCCCTGAAACATAGAGGGGAATACCGTTTACGATATAAGGAAATATCAAAATGTGTTATGATGGTAGTATTGAAGGTGACAAAAAATGCGTGTTTTACTGACTGCCCTGGATTCAAAGTTTATTCATTCGAACCTGGCATTGCGCTATCTCAATAAAATAGCAGAACAATCATCCTGGGATGTAGTTTTCCATGAAAGGACCATTAATGACGATGTGGATCTGATTCTGAGCGAATTGATTCAATTTCATCCGGATTTACTGGTTTTTTCCTGTTATATCTGGAATATCGAATACGTCCGACAGCTGAGCGAGGCAGTTCGAATGGTGCTTCCCCAAACCATGATTCTATGCGGAGGCCCTGAGGTAGCATATGACGCCGAAAACTTCCTGCAGGAAGTTCCGGCTGACGGAGTGATGGTCGGCGAAGGGGAAGTGATCTTCCCGGAGGTTCTGAATGCTTTGGAAGCCTCGCACCATCAGAATTCAGATCATTTCCTGACAGAGTCGCTGCGGGAGATTCCGGGACTGATGCTTCGCTTGGACGATGGATCGATCCGTCTCACGGCGCCGGCCAGACTGGCCGACATGAGTGAGGTGCCCTTCCCCTATGATAAGGAGGATCTGGGACGCCTGGAACACCGCATTGTGTACTATGAGGGTCAGCGGGGCTGTCCGTACGGCTGTACCTACTGCCTTTCATCCATCGACCGTACTCTGAGGCATAAGCCCGTGGAGATGGTCAAGAGGGAACTGGGCGTTCTGATGGATGCAAAGGTCCCGCTGGTCAAGCTGGTGGATCGTACCTTCAATATCAAAGAAGACTGGGCCTTCGACATTTTATCCTTTTTGCTGAGTGAATCCATCCAGCGGGGAGGACATACGTCCTTCCACTTTGAAGTAGGAGCGGCCACCTTATCCGATCGTTTGATTCAAACGCTGAATCAGGCACCGCCTGGTTTGTTTCAGATTGAGGCGGGCATTCAGACCACCGATCCCTGGGTTCTTCGGCTGATCAATCGGCGGGATGACCCGGTTCAGCTCAGAGATGCACTGAACAGGATCATTGAGGCAGGTAATGTCCACGTACATACCGATCTCATCGCCGGTCTGCCGGGAGATACACTGGAGACGTTCCGGAACAGTTTCAATGACTGCATCAAGATGCGGCCCCAGATGCTTCAGGTGGGATTTTTAAAGGTACTGAAGGGAACTCCGCTCTGGCACAGCGCATCCCAGTATGACATTCGATTTCGCCCCTGGCCGCCCTACGAGGTACTGGGAACAGACCGGATGAGCTATGAGGATCTTCGAATTATCAAACTGATTGAACAGGTCACGGATAAATATTACAATTCGGGAAAATTTGCCTGTTGTATGAAATATTTGTTAAGTATTTTCGATGAACCGTGGGAATTGTTCATAATTATAGCTGAATTATTATTGAAATACCAAAAGCGCATCAGCGCTGTTTCATTTGAAGATTACTACAGAGCTTTGAATGATTTAAGGGAGACTTTAACCCCCGAGCAATCGGCTGTATTAGCGGATCTCCTGCGATTTGACTACATTCTGGGCAACCGAAAAGGCAATTTCCCTGAATGGCTGAAAAGTCAAAAATATAACAGTTCTCGCGGACGCATATTATTCAGTGATAAAGACAACTTCCAGTTGAAAGGAAGCGTCGAGGGGTTTAGAATCAAAGTGTTACGTTTTTGGCAAAGTGGCGAAATCATTGCGGGCGAGTCATTAATCTTTTACTCGCTGGCATATCCTGACCTGATCGAGGTCAGGCATATATCAGGCACTGATTACACTCCTGCATAAAGATGCATTACGATTTTGAGAAAGGAGAGATTCCTTGTTCAAAATAAACAAGTGTTGTGAAACTGTACTATTTTAACGATAAAGGCGGTGAGATATTGGCAAGGGAAGCGATTGAAAAGATCAAGCTGGCAGAAGATGAAGCCAGCCGGCTGGTTTCAGAAGCCCAGATGAAATCCAGGGAGCTTTTGAAAGAAGCAGAAGCCCAGGTGAAGCTCAATGATGCAAACATCATGGAAGAAGCCCGGCGGTTAGCAGAAGAAATCAAGAGCAAAGCAAAACTGGACGCGGAACATTCGGTTCAAAGTGTGTTGGAAGAAGGAAAGGCATCCGTGAACGCCATTCTGAGCATCGAGGATGCTCAGGTGGAAAAAGCAGCATCTGCCATACTGGAGAGGATTGTGAAGTCAAATGGCAATCGTTAACATGACCAAATTCAGCCTCTTCACATTCGACAAGGAGCAGGACGCCCTCCTCAAGGAACTTCAGAAATTCAACTATGTTCATTTTCTGAAACCGGAGGAAGTCGAGACTGACGCGAATGGGGAGCAGGAGGGAGCAAAAACCGGAAAAGTCCCGGAAAAGGTCGTTGCAGTTAACGAGCAGGTAGAAAAGGTCAAATACGCCTTAAAGCTCCTGTTCAATTACGACGAGCGGCCAGGGGGACTCAAAGGGCTCAGGGAGGGAAATCCCACCATTGGGTTCGACCAGTTGGAGTCAACGGTAAAAGCCAGCGGCTGGGAAGCGACCTATGACGCTGTCCGACAAATCTCCGACCGGTTGGATGAATTGAAACTGAAGGAAACCAAGATGAGAAGCGAACTGGAGGAAGTGACCAGCTGGACTCAGCTCGACATTTCACCCAAGCGCATCGAAGCAGTCAGATCAGCCCGGACGCTGCTGGGTGCCATCCCTCGCAAGATGGAAGAAGGCATGCGCCAGGAGCTGAACAAACTAAAGTACACCTATGTTGAAAAAGTCGGCGAATCAAAAGCTGATTTTTACTATCTGATCATCACACACCCTCTGGAAGAGGAAGCGGTGGCGGAGATCCTGCGTCAGGCAGCATTCTCCCAACACAAGCTTGATTACGATGAAGAACCCCTGAAGCGCAAACAGCGCCTCAACAAGGAAATCATCGAACTCAAAGCCAGAGAGCACGAAACCAGGGATGAGCTCCGGGCGTACGGCCAGGATATCCCGAAACTGGAAATGGCCTATGAGTATCTGGAGAACAAGCGCCTGAGGGTCATGGCCAATGAGAATTTCATCAACACCGAAACGATGAATGCCATGGAAGGCTACATCCCGACAGAAAAGGCGAAGGAATTCGAGGAAGCAATCCACCGGGCAGTCAAAGACCGCTATCACCTGAGCGCTGAACCAGCGGACAGGGAGGATGAGACGGTTCCGATCATCCTGAAGAACAACAAGTTTGCGAGTGCTTTCTCCAACATCACCCAGATGTACTCCATGCCGCAGTACAACGAAATTGACCCAACCCCGCTGCTGGCTCCTTTCTACATGTTCTTCTTCGGAATGATGCTGGCAGATGCAGGCTACGGCCTGATTCTGCTGATCGGCAGCAGCCTGGCTTTGAAGTACCTGAACCTGAGCAAGAGCATGCGGAATTTCGTTCAGTTCTTCTTCTACCTGTCCATCCCCACGATCTTCTGGGGTGTGATCTACGGTTCGTACTTCTCGCTGGACATCCCGGTGCCAAAGCTTTTGGATACGAACAAGGACTTCCAGCTGATGCTCATCATCTCGATCATTTTCGGACTGGTCCATCTGTTCTTCGGCCTGGCGATCAAAGCCTACATGCTGCTTCGTGACGGCAAGAAGAAAGATATGGTTTATGATGTAGTGTTCTGGTATATGGCCTTAACCGGAATGATTCTTCTGCTCCTGGCAGGTCCGGCCAAATTGCCATCCATCGTCGGAACGGTTGCCCTATGGGTGATGGTAATCGGCATGGCAGGCATTGTCCTGTTTGCGGCGCGTGATGCAGCCGGATGGGGTGGACGAATTGCCGGCGGACTGTATTCGCTGTATGGAATCTCTTCCTGGGTCGGTGACTTCGTGTCCTACTCCCGTCTGATGGCCCTTGGCCTCTCCGGCGCCTTCATTGGCATGGCGTTTAATATGATCGCCGGAATGATAGGCAGTGCCTGGTATTTATTGCCGTTTGCGGCTCTCATATTCCTGGTTGGGCACGGCTTTAACCTCTTCCTGTCGGCATTGGGCGCTTATGTTCATTCCCTGCGTCTGATCTACGTTGAATTCTTCGGAAAGTTCTATTCCGGAGGAGGTAAGGCATTTAAGAAACTGAAACGGGATCCCAAGTACATTAATTATTCTGACGTGGAAAGCTACGACTAACGGTTCGTTTGGAAACCCGGCAACGGTGTGCCTTAGGACCGGATCCCGAATCCCTGAACGGCAGGGATTTCGACGGATGATCAACTCAAGCAAAAAAATATTTCATAAATCATTCAAACTTGGAGGTTTGTAAACAATGAAATTCTTTGACTTTTTAAACGCTAACGGGGGAATGTTGTTCGCTGCGCTGGGAGCTGCTTTTGCAGTTATTTTCTCAGGCTATGGCTCTGCCAAAGGTGTTGGTCTGGTTGGACAGGCTGCGGCCGGTGTCATCGCTGAGGAACCTGAAAAATTCGGTAAAGCCCTGATCCTTCAGCTGCTGCCCGGTACCCAGGGACTGTATGGCTTCGTTATCGGACTGTTCATTCTTCTGCGGATCCCGGAAGTCACCAATCTGCAGATGGGTATGTACCTGTTTGTAGCCGCACTTCCGATTGCCTTTGTTGGATGGCTGTCTGCCATTGAGCAGGGAAAAACATCTGCCGCCGGTATCGGAATCCTCGCCAAAAACGGAGAACAATCAACCAAGGGTGTTATCTTCGCGGTTATGGTCGAAACCTACGCGTTGTTATCCTTCATTACCTCCATCATGTTATTGTTCGCCGCTTAACAGGGGGCATACATGGCAAACTTAGAGCAATTGACAGAGCAGATTCTGCAGGATGCCAGAGGCAAAGCGGAGGGAATCCTCCAGGAAGCCAAAGTGCAGGCCGAAACCAGGATCAACCAGGCTCTGAAAGAATCACAGGCCAGAAAGGAACACTTCCTGGTCCGGGCAAAGAACGAAGCTGACCTGATGGCGGAACGGATTATCTCCGGTACCAACCTTCGCATCCGGGATGAAAAGCTGGGGGCGAAAGGTCAGGTCATCGACAAGGTCATGGCCAGTGTAAAGGAACGGTTAAAAACCCTGTCTGCTGATGAAGTCAGCGGATTCATCAAGAACAGCCTGACCGGCCGCACGTTTGCGCCACAGGAAAGGCTGCTGGTGCCTGAGGGACTTCAGGATGCAGTGAAAGCTGCCCTGGGCAATGTCCGGGTTGAAGGCATGAAGGACCTGTCTGGCTACATCATCGATCGAAACGGCGTCATGGAGAATCACTCCTTTGAAACGACTCTGGATTACATGAAAGAGGATCTGGAGGCTCAGGCAGCACAAATTCTCTTTGAAGGATAGGGGGTGAGCACCTTGGACAGAATGGAATATACCCAAGCTGTCGCGACCATGCGGGTGTACGAGAAACGCCTTCTGGATTCAGTGAAAATTGAGCGCATGGCAGATGCCGCTTCGGCGGATGAAGTCATGAAGATCCTCCAGGAGACGGAATACAGTCGATCCATGGGCGCCAACAAGCAGCCGGAGGATTTCGAAGCCGTCCTGACCACTGAACTGGAACGGGTGTATCAGGAGATCTACCGAATGGCAAAGGATCAGGAGCTCATTGCGCTGCTGGCACTGAAGTATGATTACCAGAATTTGAAGATGCTGCTCAAGTCCAGCGTGCTGGAAGGGGAAGCAAACCTCCTGCTGCAGGACATGGGAACGATCCCGGCGAACGAGCTGCGGTCCGATGTGGAATCCGAAAATCTGGGCGAATACAGCCCGCATATTCAGGAAGCAGTTCGCCTGGCCATGGAGGATTTCGGCAAGAACCGGGATCCCCAGCGCATCGACATGCTGGTGGACCGGAAATATTTTGAACATTTGAACAGCCTGGTATCCGGCAAGAGGGATGTCGACCTGATCCGGGATTATGTCTCCTATCAGACGGACATGTACAATCTGCTGGCGCTGATGCGGGCAAAGAAACAGGACAAGGAACCTGCGTTCCTGGAAGACCTGTTCGCCCAGGGCGGCGCGATTCCGGTTTCGGATCTGAAAGACAGTTATCTGGAATCGGTTGACAACATCGCCCGGAAGTTCAGAAATTATCCCATCGGACCGGCCTTGAAGAAGGGGCTGGATGCTTACCAGGCCACAGGTCGGCTCGGGGAGATGGAACGACAGATGGAAAACGGAATGATGAGCATCGTCAAGCCGTCCAAACGCGTCATTTTCGGACCGGAACCGCTGTTTGCCTATGTGGTGGCAAAAGAGCGGGAAAACAAGCTTCTGCGGATCATCATGGTTTCCAAGCTCAACAACATTCCCCCGGACAGGATCCGAGAAAGGTTGCGTGATATTTATGTATAAAGTGGCAGTAGTAGGAGATAAGGACTCCATCCTGGCCTTCAAGGCTCTGGGTGTGGACGTATTTCCGGTACTGGAAGCCGAAGAGGCCCGCCGGACCATTGATACCCTGGCCAGGGATAAATATGGCGTCATTTTCATCACGGAACAGGCAGCCGCAAGGATTCCTGATACCATTGACCGGTACAATAAGATCCTGACGCCGGCCGTCATCCTGATTCCATCCAATCAGGGTACGTTAAATATCGGAATACAGCGCATCAGCGACAATGTTGAGAAAGCCGTGGGATCTAATATTCTTTAAAGGAGAGCACAAGATTGAAAGTTGGAAAAATAATCAAAGTATCCGGTCCCCTGGTTGTTGCTGAGGGAATGGATGAGGCCAATGTGTATGACGTCGTGCAGGTTTCTGAACAGAAACTGATCGGCGAAATCATAGAAATGCGTAATGACCGCGCATCGATCCAGGTCTATGAAGAAACCGCCGGCATCGGACCGGGAGAGCCCGTTTATACGACCTCCGAACCCCTGTCGGTCGAACTCGGACCCGGCCTGATCGAAGCCATGTTTGACGGAATTCAGCGTCCATTGTCTGAGTTCCGTGAAAAAGCCGGCGACCTCCTGGTTAAAGGCGTGGAACTGCCCCCTCTGAACCGGCACAAGCAGTGGGACTTTGTTCCCGAGAAGCAAGTCGGGGATCAGGTCCTGGGCGGGGATATCCTGGGTTCGGTTCAGGAAACAACCATCGTCTCTCATAAGATTATGGTTCCTCCCCATCTGAACGGCACGATTAAAGCAATTCACGGTGGTCTGCATACGGTGACCGATGTCATCTGCGTGCTGGATACCGAAGACGGCGAAAAAGAAATCATGATGCTGCAGAAATGGCCCGTACGGCGCGGCCGTCCGGTCAAGCAGAAGCTGAATCCGGAAGAACCGCTTCTGACCGGCCAGCGTGTCATCGATACCTTCTTCCCGGTCGCCAAAGGCGGTACCGCCGCTGTCCCCGGACCGTTCGGCTCGGGCAAGACGGTCGTACAGCATCAGCTGGCTAAGTGGGCTGACGCAGAAATCGTTGTTTATGTAGGCTGCGGCGAGCGCGGTAACGAGATGACCGACGTTCTGATGGAATTCCCGGAACTGATTGACCCGAAAACCGGAGAATCCCTGATGAAGCGGACCGTGCTGATCGCCAACACCTCCAACATGCCGGTGGCCGCCCGTGAAGCGTCCATCTATACCGGAATCACCATCGCGGAGTATTTCCGCGACATGGGCTACTCTGTGGCCATCATGGCCGACTCGACATCCCGCTGGGCAGAAGCCCTTCGTGAAATGTCCGGACGGTTGGAAGAAATGCCCGGTGATGAAGGCTATCCCGCCTACCTGGGATCCCGTGCCGCTGAATTCTATGAGCGTTCCGGCAAGGCTGTCCTGCTGGGTACGGAAGATCGGATCGGTACATTGACCGTTATCGGTGCCGTATCGCCTCCCGGCGGAGATATCTCTGAGCCGGTTTCACAGGCAACCCTGCGAATCGTTAAAGTATTCTGGGGCCTGGATGCGAACCTGGCTTACCGGCGTCACTTCCCGGCAATCAACTGGCTGAACTCCTATTCACTCTACCAGAGCAAGGTGGATGGCTGGATGAATGCCAACATTGACCAGGATTTTGCCAAGAATCGTGTCACCGCCATGACCCTTCTTCAGGATGAGAATCAGCTGAATGAAATTGTCCGTCTGGTTGGTAAGGACACTCTGTCCGAAGCCGATCAGCTCAAGCTCGAAGCTGCCAAGTCCATTCGGGAAGACTATCTGCAGCAGAACGCGTTCCATGAAGTGGACACGTACTCCTCCAGAGAAAAGCAGAACAAGATGCTGAAACTGGTTCTGGCCTTCTTCGATGAAGGAAAGCGCGGACTGGCCAACGGCATCTATCTCAAGGAAATTGAGAAAATGCCGATTCGCGACCGGATTTCCCGTGCGAAGTATCTGAAGGAAGAGGAAATTGAAAAAATCGACCTGATCCGTGAAGATTTGGTCAAAGCCATGGATGCCATGATTGAGAAAGGGGGATTAGGCGATGCTTAAAGAATACATGACGGTACGCGAAGTCGTCGGGCCCCTGATGGTGGTCGACGGCGTCGAAGGCGTAAAATACGACGAACTGGTTGAAATTGAGCTGGTTTCCGGTGAAATGAGACGAGGCAAGGTTCTGGAAGTCAATGGCGACAAGGCCATGGTTCAGCTCTTTGAATCCTCCGCCGGTATCAACCTGCCTACCTCCCGGGTTCGTTTCCTCGGCAAGCCGCTGATGCTGGGCGTGTCGGAAGACATGATCGGCCGCGTCTTTGACGGAATGGGAACCCCCAAGGATAAAGGTCCCCGCATCATCCCGGAAAAGCGGATGGACATCAATGGTATTCCAATCAACCCGGTGGCCCGGGACTACCCGTCCGAGTTCATTCAGACCGGCATCTCAGCCATTGACGGACTGAACACCCTGGTCCGCGGACAGAAGCTGCCGATCTTCTCCGGTTCCGGTCTGCCCCATGCCGACCTGGCCGCGCAGATTGCCCGGCAGGCCCGCGTGCTGGGCTCCGGTGAGAAGTTCGCCGTTGTCTTTGCCGCCATGGGTATTACCTTTGAAGAGGCACAGTTCTTCATTGATGACTTTACGCGCACCGGATCCATCGACCGGGCCGTCCTGTTCATGAATCTGGCCGATGACCCCGCCATTGAGCGTATTTCCACCCCGCGTATGGCTCTGACCTGCGCTGAGTATCTGGCTTATGAAAAAGACATGCAGGTTCTCGTCATCATGACGGATATGACCAACTACTGTGAGGCTCTGCGTGAAACCTCGGCAGCCCGTAAGGAAGTTCCCGGACGCCGCGGCTACCCCGGATACCTCTATACCGACCTTTCCACAATCTACGAGCGGGCTGGCCGAATCAAGGGACGTAAGGGTTCCATTACCCAGATTCCGATCCTGTCCATGCCGGAAGATGACAAGACCCATCCGATTCCTGACCTGACCGGCTATATCACGGAAGGACAGATCATCCTTTCCCGTGAACTGTACAAAAGAGGCCTGGAACCACCCATCGACGTACTGCCGTCCCTGTCCCGTCTGAAGGACAAGGGAATTGGCCGGGGTAAAACCCGGGAAGATCACGCAGATACGATGAACCAGTTGTTTGCAGCCTATGCCACCGGTAAGGAAGCCAAGGAACTGGCCGTTATTCTGGGTGAATCCGCACTGTCCGATACCGACAAGGCCTTTGCCCGCTTTGCCGAACAGTTCGAAGCCCGCTATGTTTCCCAGGGCTACGAGCGCAACCGGACCATTGAGGAAACCCTCAATCTGGGCTGGGAACTTCTCCGGCTTCTGCCGAAAACTGAACTCAAGCGTATTCGCGATGAGTATCTGGAAAAATATCTCGAGAACGAGGACATCAAAGGAGCTGACTAACCATGGCGAAGCTCAATGTCAATCCGACCAGAATGGAGCTCACCAAGCTCAAGGCCCGGCTCAAGACCGCTGTCCGCGGACATAAGCTACTCAAGGACAAGCAGGATGAGCTGATGCGGAAATTCATTGAAATGATTCGGAAAAACCAGAAGCTCAGAGTTTCTGTCGAAAAGCAGCTGGAAGCCGGATTCAAGGGTTTTCTTCTGGCCCGCGCCATGATGAGTGACCAGACCCTGGAGGAAGCGCTGATGTATCCCACGGAGAAAATTTCTCTGGAGATAACTAAGCGCAACATCATGTCCGTTAATGTACCTGAGATGAAATTCATCCGGGATTCGGAAGGGGGATCCATTCACCCTTACGGATTCAATGACACCTCGGCGGATCTGGATGATGCCATCGAAACGCTTCATGACATCATGCCGCAGCTGCTGAAGCTGGCTGAAGTCGAAAAAGCCTGCATGCTCATGGCGGATGAAATCGAACGAACCCGACGTCGGGTAAACGCCCTGGAATATATGACAATCCCTGATCTTCAGGAAACCATTCGCTTCATTCGGATGAAACTGGATGAAAACGAACGGGCCTCCATTACCCGGCTGATGAAAGTCAAAGCCATGATGGAAGCCAAGGAAGCCGCGGGACAATAAAGGATTCCAAGACAGAAGCAGAGTGACAAAATCACTCTGCTTCTGTTTTTGCTTTTATTAGCCTGTTTTCATGTTTGATTAATTGCCCAGTTCAACGTAGTAGGAATGGATATAAGCCGTTTTGCCATCAAACTCAATTTGATGCCAGTTCTCATTAAAGTATGCTTTCACGATTGTTACCTGGTCACTCTGGTTGAGCTGACCCAGGACCATGGCACTGATCGAGGGCTCAAACCGTACATTGACTTTGGCAGCATTGATGATCAGGCCCGTATTCTTGGGAGCCGGTTCCGGCCCGGTGGGGGGCTGGGGCGATGAAGGTTCGGGAATGCTGGGCGGAGTGACCGGTTCTTCAATGGTCAGATATTGCGCGTAAACGTAGGCTTCTCCGTCATTAAACTCAACTTTATGCCAGGCGTCATCAATGTTCTGTTCCAGAACCACAAGGCGGTCATTCTTTTTGGCAGAACCGGCAATGGGAGCTGTCAGGGATGGTTCCTGACGGATGTTGATCGAATCACCCGTAACAATACCATAGATTGTCTGATCCACAGGGGGGACAGACGGTTGTTCGGCCGGAACTTCTTTCACTTGCAGGAAGTCGGCGGAAATATAGGCCGGACTCCCATTAAATTCAATCTTGAACCATTTGCCGTCCGGTTCCCGTTCCAGGAGTTTGAATTCCTGATCGGTTTCTGCGGTTCCCGCCAGTTCACCATTGGCGCTGGCCTGTTTCCTGATATTCACCCGCTCTCCGGTGACGATACCGACATAGATCGGCGAAGGCTCCGGTGTGGCCGGGTTCTCAACCGTAACTTTCCGGACGGTCAGAAAATCCTTGTGGATGAAGGCGGATTTACCTTCGTAATCAATCCGGTGCCAGGAGTCATTGTAGAATTCATCCAGGACTGGAACCTCCTGCCCGGCGCTGACTGTACCAACGGTGTCGCTCTGAGTGGTTGCCTGACTGCGTACATTCACCTGATCCCCATTGACTACAATTCCTACCAGGCTGGTGGAAGGAGCGGCCGGTGTTGTTGCCGGAGTGGTCTGGACCGGCTTGGTTACGGGTAGCGCCATTGTTTGTGGAACCGTCAGAGTCTGGGTAATTTTTGGCGAGGACAGCTGCAGACAGCTCGTCAGGACAAGGGGCATGAAAAGAATCAATGCCGAACCCGCCATCAGACGCATGAAGTTCCGTCTATTCGCAGGAACGGCCGTTCCATCGAACTGACTCATTGGTTTCTCTGGTCGTATCCTTTGTTTCATGATTGCCTCCGTCGCTGTTTATTCAATTAATTATAACAAAAATTGTTGTACAAACATCACTGTTGAAAAGAATTTATAGTTCAAATAACTTTTCTTGCCGGATCAGAACGGATTTCCAATGGACGAATGAATAAAAACGAATCAAATCAAGGATTTTCCTCACAATGCGCAAAGGAGATAAACGCCAGATCGCATTCTCCAGGTCAACCGTGATCCCTCCATATCCAAAAGATTAGAGACTACGAAAATTGAACCTGTGAGGAAACCAGGATCTCATCATCCGGACAGGATCAGGAAACGAACAATCCGCTATGGGGAAACTGGGCTGAAACCCGAGATAAAACCATTGCAACAATGTCACCCGCAGCTTCTTTTATCGCCTGTATAATTTATATTTATCACTATAACTGCTGTATAATCAGAATAGATGACCTTAGATGACCTTAGATGACAAAGTTCATTTTACTCCATTACTCCTTTTGTCTCAGGAGGAACTTGGAAAGAAACTGCTGACTGAAACCTACAATTCAGGTTGCGACGTTATCAAGGCCATCAAAGCCATCAGAGCGATCAAAGCGATCAAGCCATCAACGCGATCAGAGTCCTCAGAACGATCTGAGTTGTCAGACCCATTAGAGCTGTCAGAATGATCAGAGCTGCCGAAAAGGAGATCAACATGAATTCGACAAAGGAACATCCCAGAAGCCAGCTAACCCTGGCAATGATATTATTTGGTACCATTGGACTGTTTGTGCGACAGATCCCGCTCCCATCGAGTCTCATCGCCCTGGTGCGAGGACTGACCGGCTCAGTGTTTTTGCTGATTTTTCTGAAAGTGACCGGGCGAAATGTGTCCTGGAAGCAGATCAGGCGAAACCGCTGGATATTACTCCTTTCGGGGGCTGCCATCGGCATCAACTGGATTCTGCTGTTTGAATCATATCGCTATACGACAGTAGCGGCTGCTACGCTCAGTTACTATATGGCGCCGGTGTTTGTGATTCTACTGTCCAGCCTGGTGCTGGGCGAACGACTGACACTGAGCAAACTGATCTGTGTGGGTCTGACTTTGTGCGGAATGATTTTAGTCTCTGGCGTGATGCGGCAAAGAAGCGGAGGGACGGCCGATTTCCAGGGGATTCTACTGGGCCTGGGGGCGGCAGTGTTCTATGCAACCGTGATTCTGTTGAATCAGAAACTGATTGATATATCAGCCTATGACCGGACCCTGGTTCAACTGACCGTGGCAGCTCTGATTTTACTGCCTTATACTTTGGCTGCCGGTCCCATGACCGGTCACCGGCTCACCTTGAGTGAGACTGGATTCCTGTTGACGGTAGGGATCCTTCATACGGGGATTGCTTATGTCCTGTACTTTGGATCCATGAAGTTATTATCGGCACAGACCGTTGCGATCTATAGTTATCTGGACCCGGTGGTCGCCATCCTTTTGTCCCGCTTTGTTCTGAACGAACAGCTCACGGAAGAAATGGTTGTCGGTGCAGTACTCATCCTGGGTGCAACCCTGCTGTTTGAGCTTCTCGACCGACGAAAACCAGATCCAGGCAATGCCGCGAGTCAGAATATATAATGTCCTGTGGATTCTTTGAATCAGGAGGAAACCGATATTTTTGTTGAGTTTGAAGAACAGTTCGAAGTGAAAAACAAGAAAGACCAGAACTCTGGTGATAGCGGAAAATATGGAAGGAATGAAAATGAATCTGAAACCGTCGAATAAAGCCGAGCAGACAGGAAAGGGCTTGAAGGAGCCTGAGAATAAAGCAGACCAGAAGATAAATCCGGGCAAGCGTCCAGCGGAGCCGCAGCGTAGTGCCGGCGCCATCGCTTTCTATCTGGTTCTGGGAGGCTGTCTGGGGCTGCTGGGGGGATGGATTGACTATGAACGGTTGCTGAATCTGCCGCTGCTTCCTGCCTTAGGCGGCTACTTTGTGCTGGTGGCAGCGGTGGTCCTGGCGTATCTGGTACTGATTCTTCTCCATGAGGTCGGACATTGCCTCCTGGGGCTTTTGACAGGCTACCGGCTGGTATCTTTTCGATTTCTCCATCTGACGCTGGCCAGGTACCCCGATGGCTTTCGGCTCAAATACTATTCGATTCCCGGGACAGCCGGCCAGTGTCTGATGGCTCCTCCGCCTTCCCGGGAAAACCGCTTTCCCTACCGGCTGTATCTGGCCGGAGGGGTGTTGATGAATCTGGTTCTGGGAGGAGTTCTGTTTCTTCTGGCTCAGTACGTCGGTTTGGATATTCCGCGGGGACGGTTTTTTCTGGTCACAGGCATTCTGTCGCTGTATATGGCACTGGAAAATGGAATCCCCATGAAACTAAGCGGCATCGGAAATGATGGTCACGATTTGATGCAGGCTGGCATAGGAGAGACTCATCGAAAAGTCATCTGGGATGTACTTAATCTGAATGCACGCCTGCAGCAGGGAACCCGGTTCCAGGATCTCCCCAGCCCCTGGCTGGACTATTCGGAGGCAGAACTTTTGCAAGGCATGGAGGACAAGGGTTTTCTCAGCCTGCTGAACTTCAGGGTGATGGATCGGATCGATCGGGAAGAATATTCGGCCGCGGCTTCCCTGATCGATTCAATCCTGAATCAGGGCGGACTGCTGCTCTACTATCAATATGAAATGCAGTGTGAACGGCTGTTTGTTCAACTGATGCTGGATCCAGTCCCGGAGACGGTGGATCCCTTCTATACCGGAGAGCTCAAAAACTATATCGACAGGACTCAGGGCCAGATGATTGGAAAACGGCGGCTGATGGCAGCCTATCATATGCTCTATACCAAGAATGAGGCGGAAGCGATGCGGCATCGCGCGGCATTTAAAGATCAATGCAAAAGGTATCCGATTCTCGGGGAAATCGAATGGGAGCGGCAGCTCCTGGATCGGATTCGAATCAAGGCGGAAGCAGATCAGGATACTGCTGCCCACCGGCCAATGCCAATCATTGAATGAACAGGTTTTAACAGTTGTTCTGATTGAAAATCAAACATAATATAACAGAAAAAAGGGAAAGCCAGACCAATCGTGAGGATTCGGTCTGGCTTTTCTGTCCATCCACCCTTGCGGGGGATGGCAGGATGAAGCGGATTAAGCTTGAAGGCTGATATAAATCTGCCTCAAGGCATAAACTCTTTCTGGAAATTACTTGATCTTGGAATAGTCCAGGCTGTCGAGGTATTCTTCCAGCATCGGCGTGATGCTGGCAATGGTTCCGGCTACGAAAGGGTTCTTCAAGCCGGCATCGGGTACGAGTTTGGTGAAGGGCTTGCGACCGGACTGGCTGCACAGCTCCAGGTAGGATTCCCAGGCGGCTTTGGGGTCCTTGCGGCTCCAGTTGAAGAACTGGTGAGCACAGACCTGAGCCAAGGTGTAATCCAGGTAGTAGAAGGGATAGAGGTAGACATGGAGCTGTTTCTGCCAGCGTCCGCCCTGTTCGAGGAACTCATGACCGTCATAGTCCAGGTGGGGGAGGTACTTCTTCTCGATCTCGCGGTATTTGGCCTTGCGCTCCTGGGCAGTGGCATCGGGATTTTCGTAGACCCATTCCTGCAGTTCATCGATGGATGCGCCATAGGGAAGGAATTCGAGGGTATCGGCGACATGAGCGTAGAAGTACTTCTCCGTGTCTTCCCCGAAGAATTTCTCCATCCAGGGATGGGTGAAGAACTCCATGCTCATGGAGTGGATTTCTGCCACTTCGGAGGTGAAATCATTGAGGGCGCGGGGTTTGGAATCCCGGACGAGCCAGCCCTGGAACGCGTGACCGGCTTCGTGGGTCAGGACGTCAACATCCCCGGAGGTGCCGTTGAAGTTGGAGAAAATGAAGGGAACCTTGAATTCCGGGAAGAAGGTCATATAGCCGCCGTTGGCCTTGCCTTTCTTCGTAGTCAGATCCATCAGCTCCCGGGTCCGCATCAGGGTGAAGAACTCATGGGTCTTGGGCGAAAGTTCCTCGTACATTTCGGCAGCTGCCTGGACCATGTATGGTTCATCGCCCTTGGGCGTTGGGTTGCCGGTCAGGAACTTCAAATTGACGTCATAGTTCTTCATCTGATCGATGCCAATGCGCTGGGCCTGCTGGCGATAAAGCTTCTGGGTCAGGGGCACAACGGATTCAGCGATCTGATCGCGGTAAATCCGGGCATCGGACTGAGTCCAGTCGGTACGTCCCATCCGGGCGTAGGCTACGGGAATGAAGTTGTCATAGCCGAGTTTTTTGCCGATCCGGGTCCGAACCTTTACCAGCGCGTCATAGATCTGGTCGAGTTTTTCCGAATTTTCGGCAAACCAGTTCCAGGAAGCGTCATTGGCCCGTTTTCTCATGCCGCGGTCCATGGACTCCATGAACGGAGCCATTCCGGACAGATTGCGCTCCTCGCCTTCAAATTGAATCTTGGCGGAAGCGGTAAGTTTCTGATATTCAGAGGATAGTTTGTTTTCTTCCACCAGATCGTCGATGATTTCCGGCTTGAAGGTCTTGAGCTGAACTTCGAATTTTTCCAGGAGATGTTTTCCGTATTTTTCTTCAAAAGCCGGCCGGAACTTGGATTCCAGACAGATGCGGGCTCCTTCAGTTCCGATTTCCTGGAAGCGCGGCAGCTGCTCATCCATGGTGTCCTGTTCGGTCTTGTAGAATTCATCCTCGGTGTTGATGGTATGGCGAACATAGCAGAGGGTTGACATGGTTTCGAAGTGGTTGGACAATTCATCCAGATCTTCAAAGGCTTTGAAGAATTCTGCTTCGGTTGCGGCCTGTTCCATTTTAACCAGGTATTCCTTCATATCGGAATAGGTCTGGTCAAAATCAGGACGCTGGTAGTTCATTTCATTGAATGTCATCTGATCTTCCTCCAAGTTTTATATTTTTCTCTATTTCCAAATGTCCCGTTAGGGACATTACGGTGCAAGGTAACCTGATTCGGTGTCCTTCAGTCTGGATTCCACTTCGGTCCGGTCCAGGTCGTGACCGTAAATGGAAAGCAGCGGGGAAATTTCGATGGGCATCGCCGGTTCGAGATCCAGGTTTCGAACCCAGGATGTGCACAGGTTCAGGAACATCTCACGGGCAGTATCTTTGGAATCCACCCCTTCAAAGTTTTTCACGGGTGAAAATTCCTCTTCGCGTGAGACATTGAGGATTGCCATGTCATCCGCATAGCGGAACAGGTCAAAGTAAAGTGCCTCAAATTTGTAGGCATTGGGTTTCAGGGGTTTCACCAGCTGTCCGGCTTCATCCACATATTCCACAGCCTTGTGAGCGACGTGATAGGGGGTTTTCTTATCCAATGCGGAATTGAGGAACGAAGTCCGAAAAACGTGGGTGACGATGTTGGCTGATCCGTAGACCAGGCGGCCCTGCTCGTCCTGAGCCAGCGCCAGGTCTTCCGGCAGTTCAGTATATTCGATGATGGACGGCTTGCCATTGCGGTAGGCGTAAACACCGACTTTTTCGCCGGAATGAACTTTTAGAACAGCTTTTGACGCGATATCTTTGGCCTGATCGATGGCGAATCCAATGAAATAGGGATCACAAACCCGGACCAGCGCATTGTCGACGCCGTAAAAGAATATGTATTCGATGCCTCGCTCCTGGAGATCATCCATCAGACCGGCATCTTTAAACGCCCGGAAGCAGCCTCCCGAACCGTCCGGGTTAGCGGAAATTCGATCCCGCTGAGCCAGCAGAATTTTCCCGTTTTCATCCACCGACGGGAGAGTGCCCTGGGGGAAGAATCGAATGTCTGCCGGATCGAGCCCGAAGAAATCATGCTTTTGAAAAAAACGAACCGTATCCCCGTGATTCAGCGGGCTGGTCATAATGTACCAGGGAATCGAGAACCCGGCATCCAGACCGATTTTTCGGATTCGCTCCGCCTGAAGCTGAAACAGGGATTTATGGCTGGGCAGGCCAATATCATAAGCACCCTTGGGTCCTTCAAAGCCAAGACGCGAACCCTGGCCGCCGGCAACCAGAAAGGCTGCGACTTTACCTTGTCCAATAGCCGCAAGTCCTGATTCCCAGAGGCGCTGGCGCTCCTCCGATGCAACGTCATTCCAGGTGGTAGAGCCCATGGCGCTCAGTTCGTCGTCAATTTCTATATTTCGATGTTCTACCAGATCTTGATAGAGCTGGTGGATGTATTCAACATCAAGGTCAGCAATCTGCTCGAGCAGTGCCTGTTGTTGTTCAGAGTCCAGGTCTTCATAAAACCGGAGCAGATGTTCCTGGCCGTAGGCGGTCAGTTTGTCCCATGCCATTTCTCGGGTCATGAAATCCTCCTTCAGGGTAGAATTTTGACGCAGGTGCAGCAATGCAAAATGAGCATCGTTTGCACAGTCATAGGTCTATTATAAGTCAGATCATCGTTACAATCCATGATTCATCCGTATCAAATTGCATATTTGTACTGCATATTCGAATATTCTGTTTGAGCTTGCGATCCCTGGTTCATTGTTGAATTCATGCCTGAAGTTCATATATGACTCTTCGTTGAATTTCATGCTGAGATTTCAGATCCGATTCCAAATCCAGTGATTGCTGAATTCAGCGCAAGGGTGGGCAGATAGAAAGCGCAGTCCCGACATGAGCCGGGACTGCGCCTAAAGATAGACTGAACGATAGGATGTTATCGTTTTTTTAATTATTGCCTGGTCTTGGTGAATTCATCGTATGGTGTGACTGGATTTTTAGCTAATTCGGGATGTCTTTGCGGCGGAACTGAACAATCGCCAGAACCAGGAAACCAAGGCTCAGGGTCAGCAGGATCCCTCCGGCCAGCCACAGTTCACTGGTGCCGGACTGATAGAGCCGGGCGTAATACCAGCCGATGGGAGACAGGTTTCGGATCCAGGGCTGATCATAAAGCTGGGACAGGCTGATGGACAGGTAGCTGACCAGAATGATGACCAGGGCGAGCTGCTGTCCCTGGCGGGACTTTGGCAAAAGAACCGTGAACAGGAAGCCCAATCCGAAAAAGAACACATGAGTCGCAAGGGTTGCAGCCAGCGTTTTGCCGAACAGGGGGAGCTGCCCGGATTCATTGAACACATAGAAACAGCAGGCAGCAATGACCGCCTCCAGAATCAGAATCATCACCAGGCCGGAGCCCAGTTTTCGAAGGAGGATATGATCCCGGCTCATGGGTTTGACGAACAGAAAGTCCGCCGTTCGATCCTTGAATTCCTGATGAATCAGGGAAGCGCCCAGAAACGCGCCGTGGATCGAAGCCATGATCAGCACATAGAGCAGGAGCAGTCCGAAATATCCGGTAAACGTGCTGATGTCAATTCCTTCCATCCCATAGATGATCCGCATGATCCGGGGCATGGACTGAATGAACTGATTCAGATCCTGACTGCCTCCGGCGGAAAATGTATCAAATTTGGTCATGCCGCCGATGATCATGAAGGCAAAGCCGATGGCCCAGAACAGGAGACTTTTCCAGCGGATTTTTATTTCTCGCAGTATCATGTTATCCCTCCAGGTCCCGCCGGATCAGCAGGATGGCATTCAGGCAAAGCAATGCGGCGGTCAGGGCGACAAATCCGGCGACGGTTGTTCCCGCGAGGCCTTTGGTTGTGATCTCCAGAGGTTCGACATACCCAAACGGAGTGAGGGCTTTGATTTTATCATCGTCCATCAATCGACCGATCAGAAGAATGAAGAACAGGGTAAAGCTGAGGGCTGTTGCCAGACCGACCGGATTCTTGAACCGGCGCAGCATAAGACCGAGAAGGCTGGCAAGGGAAAATACCAGAAGCTGAAGCAGCAGGCCGCCCAGAATGATCTGATCAATTGTATTTAAATTCGCCTGATCGATTTCCCAGATGGCTGCCATGCCATGAAACATCAGATATAACACCGCGTTCATGAGAAAGAAGCTGACCAGGGCAGCCAGAACCTTTTGAGAAAACACCGACAATCGGCTGACCGGCTTGACGTACAGGAAGTCATTCATGCGGGCGATTTTCTCCCGATTGACGATGTTCAGGCCGTAGAGCGCGCCCATGATGGCCAGGAACAGTTGAATAAATCCATAAATGTAACTGACAAAGCCGCTGGCTTCGAATATTTTTTCGATATCCATCCCGATGGAGTCAAACATCGCCTTCGGGAAAGCGGCCAGTGCGCGTTTCAGTGTGTCAGCCTCCTGGGCGAAACCGGGAAATATCCCCATGAAGAGCAGCAGAACGGCCGCAAAGGTTGTGATCCAGATCAGGAGGGAGCGGCGCTGAAATTTCAGTTCTTGCCAAAAGATGGTCATGCCAGGCCCTCCTTATTCGTAATAGTGCATGAAGATCTCCTCCAGAGAAGGATCCTCAATGGTTAGATTGCTCACCTGTGCCTGATTCAATTCGCGAATCAGGAGAGCCATATCGCCGCGGAACAGGTATTCCCGCTGGCCGGCGTCGGAGTATTTAATTTCAAGACCCGACAGATTGTCCAGTTGTTTCAGCCGTTCCTCCGGGGACGTGACAGTTACGTTTTTATAAGCATTTGTCTCAAGACCCATGACCGTGTTGATGTCTTCGATCAGACCGTTTCGAATGATCGCGATGCGGTCGGACAGTCGCTTGACTTCAGAAAGAATATGGGACGAAAACAGAACGGTTGCCCCCTGACGCCGGCGTTCCTCAATCAGGTTGAAGAATCGCTGCTGCATCAGCGGATCCAGACCGGAGGTTGGTTCATCCAAAACGATCAGGCGGGGGTCATGGAGCAAGCCTTGGACAATCCCCACTTTTTTCTTATTGCCCAGAGACAGATCTTCAATTCGTTTGGTCGGATCCAGTTCCAGCAGTTCGCAAAGTTCCTTCACGGTTTTGGGATCGACCTTTGAATAGAACGACGAGCTGTAGTTTAACAATTCCCGAACGGTCATATTGTCGTAATAGAATACTTCCCCCGGCAGATATCCGACATTCCGGGCGATCTCCACCCGGTCCTTGATGGAATCCTTCCCAAAGATCCGGATTTGCCCGGATGTGGGATAGATCAAAGACAGGGCACATCGGATTGTCGTTGACTTTCCGGCTCCGTTGGGTCCGATGAAACCGAAGATTTCACCTTCTTTCACCTGAAAGGAAACATCCTCCACTCCGCGGTGCTTGCCATAGTATTTTTTCAAGTGGTCGATTTCAATGATGTTCATAATGTGTGCCACTCCTCCTTGCCAACAATATTGCAGCAGAATCCTATCATGACAGGTTCACTTTCAGACTACTCCCCGCGGCCGCTTCGGTCAACAAAATGTTGACATCCGGCGCCATGTCCTCTCTTTCAGACTTCGTCATGAACTGACAGTCAGGGAATTCGGCGAACTGCCTAAAGGTCAACTTCATATGACAAAGGCGGCCTGTAAGACAGGCCGCCCGGGGATTGTTCTGTGGTTCATCAGGTTATGTTTGGCTTCAACTACAGGAAATAAGGATCCTCCATGGGATCAACGAATTTCATCGGATCGTAATCCGTCTTTAGTTCCTGCCAGTCCTTCAGAGCCATGTTCTCAGAGGGAACATTGAGCTCGGGATGAGCGTTGTTGGCCTTCCAGTTGTTTTCCTTGGAATTGCGCTCCGGCAGGTTCAGATCCACCGACTCAAGATCAATGTTGAGGGCGTTGGCCAGTCGCTGGCCATAATCCGGATCCGCCTTATAGCAGTGGTCGATCCAGCGATGCTTGATTTGCAGCGTTGCATCGCCCATGTTGCGGGCTATATTTTCACACAGAACCTGCTTCTGGTCCTGCGTCATTGCCCGATAGAGGTCTCCCGGCATCTGATAGTAATTGTGATCATCTTCGCGGAAATCGAAGCGGAATACATCGCCCCCGGCTTCCGGCGGAAGCTCGTGCTCTCTGGATTCCGTCCAGTTGCCATAGCTGTTGGGTTCATAGTGATTTTCAGAGCCCAGGTTACCATCTGCCCGCATGGCCCCGTCTCGGGAAAACATGTGCGGGTTTTTCACGCCGCGGGGCTGATTCACTGGGATCTGATGGAAATTGACGCCCAGACGGTAGCGCTGTGCATCCTGATAGGAGAACAGCCGGGCCTGAAGCATCCGATCCGGGGAGAATGACAGTCCGGGTACCACGTTATGGGGGGAGAAGGCGGACTGTTCGACATCCTGGAAGAAGTTCTCCGGATTCCGGTTCAGTTCGAACTCGCCGACTTCGATAACGGGAAAGTCTTTCTTGTACCAGATCTTCGTCAGATCAAAGGGATTGTACGGCATGGCGGTGGCCTGATCCGGGGTCATGACCTGGATATACATTTTCCAGCGGGGATAGTTTTTATTTTCAATGGCATTGTACAGATCCCGCTGATGCGATTCCCGGTCACTGGCAATGACCACGGCGGATTCCTGATCCGTCAGATTCTGGATGCCCTGCTGGCTGCGGAAATGATATTTGACATAGAACCGCTGACCATTCGAATTGATCATGGAGTAGGTATGACTGGAGAAGCCGTGCATGAACCGATAGCTGGAAGGAATGCCGCGATCCGACATGGTGATGGTGACCTGGTGCAAGGCTTCCGGCAACGAGGACCAGAAATCCCAATTGGTGTTGGCGCTTCTTAAATTGGTCCGGGGATCGCGCTTGACGGCGTGGTTGAGATCAATGAACTTTAAGGGGTCACGGAAAAAGAATACCGGGGTATTGTTGCCTACCAGGTCCCAGTTGCCTTCCTCAGTGTAGAATTTCAGGGCGAAGCCGCGAATGTCACGTTCGGCGTCAGCTGCGCCGCGTTCTCCGGCTACCGTGGAGAATCGGGCGAACATCTCGGTTTTCTTGCCGATTTCCGAGAAAATTTTAGCTTTGGTATACCTGGTAATGTCATGGGTTACGGTAAACGTGCCAAACGCGCCGGATCCTTTGGCATGCATTCTTCGTTCAGGAATGACTTCCCGGTCGAAATGCGCCATTTTTTCCAGGAACCAGACATCCTGCAGCGCCATCGGGCCGCGGGGACCTGCGGTCATGACATCCTGGTTGTTTGAAACGGGAGCGCCCTGAGCAGTGGTGATGTCGGTCCGCTCGCCTTTTCGGTCATTGCGCGAGGGCTGACTGGGGCCGGCCTGGTTTTTATCCATGGGGTAACTCTCAGTTGATTTCTTAGGGTTATTGTCATCCATCATTCATACCTCCCTGTATCATTTGGTTAATAACAGAACAAGCAACCTGTTCGATTATCTTCAATATAACAGAGCGATTCATCAATTATTAATCGGAGGGTAATATGTTACGCTTCCTTCATAAATCGTACTTGAATTTAAATACTTAGACTTAATCTAAGTTGGCGAAGCTTCAGATGAATCCTGACACACCTGAGTCGGATCCTCCGGGGCAGCGGGAAAGAACCAGTAGACCGGGTTCTGGGAGATCAGAATGCCCATCTTCTCATGAACGGTCCGGGAGAGCTGATTGTCGACGGCAATGTTTCCTTGGGCTCGACGCCCCTGCTTCCAGCGGCTGCGAACCATGGCCACTTCCAGTGCCCGGGCGATTCCTTTGCGCCGGAAGGCAGGCAGTACTTCCAGCAGTCCGATGGTGCCTTCATCATGCGTTCCGATGAAGCCGGCCATTTCCTCACCGTACCAGGCACCCAGCATGCCCGCCTCAATCCGCTCCCGGATGTAGTCGTCCTCATCCACGGTCCGGTAGGTCGCGCGCACCAAGGGAAACTCAGCCATGGTCAACGGCCGGATGGTTACATGTTCCGGCAGTTGATCCATCAGTGGAAAGTCCGTGGGATACATGCTGTTCAGATAAGGCTCTGTTTCCTTCAGGCCGGTTTGCTCCATCAGTTCTTCCAGATACCAGTCTTCATGGGCTCTCAGGATAAAAAACCGATCCTTCGGCAGCTCCTGACATACTTTGGGGAGCAGGTCAGTCCATTCCGACTGGTCCTTGCAATGGATCATCATGGCGGTCCCATCGGATAACAGCAAAGACTGAGTTCCTGCATAAAGGATTTCCAGACCACCGTGTTCCAGTCCCTCGATCGACATCAGGTTCATGAGCTCATCCTGATAAAGCCAGTCCAGTGCTTTTTTCTTCGTATCCAACCGTTCCATTGAGATCTCCTTCCTCAGGGAAAATTATTATTGACCTTTTCAGTATAGCCCGATCATTTCGCCGGAGGAAACTTTTTTTTCATGGTCCGGTTTTTTAGTGAGGACTGTTCTCAGTGACTGCATCCAGGTTTTGTTGCCGTGAATCAGTTCAGATCGCAACAAGATTCGACGATACTGATTATTCAATCGGTTCTGCTGTTTTCTGTGAAACAGGTGATATAATCATCTGTAGTTGGATAATTACAAATTAGGAGGAGATAATGATGACAGAATGGAAGAATGCACTGGAAGCTCCGCTGAATCACCGCACGATCCGTGAGTTTAAGACGGATGAAGTGGCGGCAGAAGTTTTTGAGCAGCTCATGGAGGTAGCCCGCCGAACAGCGACGTCGACCGGAATGCAGGCCTGCTCGATCATTCGGGTGAAGGATCCTGAAATCCGTCAGGAACTGGCAAACGTCTGCCGCCAGGAGTACGTGGCCAGGGCACCGGAACTGCTGATCTTTATCGTCGACCAGCACCGCAACAGTGAAATATTAAGAGAGATGGGAGAGAACCCGGCGAAAGCGGGGGATATGGATAAATTCTTCCAGGGCTTTACGGATGCCTGCCTGATGGCTCAGAATGTCAACAATGCCGTTGAAAGCCTGGGTCTGGGCGCCGTATACCTGGGCTCAATCCTGAATCATCCCGCCAAAACCATTGAAGTGCTGGGGCTGCCTAAATACACTTTCCCGGTGGTAGGACTCGGAATTGGATACCCTAACCAGAATCCGCAGCAAAAGCCCAGAATGGGAATGGAACTGAGACTGTTTGAAGACCGGTACCAGTCATTCCCCGGTGAATATCTAAGTCGACTGAATGATTATGATCAGGAAATGACGACGTATTATGACCTTCGTGAAGCCAATCGCCGATCAGATTCCTTTACGCTGCAGGTTGTCCAGAAACTGAGTGGCGGAATCCCGGAGCGGCAGGCGATGATGAATCAGATTGTTGCCCAGGGATTCGACTTGAAATTGAAGCCCTGATCTAAACAGGGAAATGGCACAGACCCGTGCCAGGGAACAGGACCGGTTTACCCCGTCAAAAGGAAACTTTTTGGCGGGGTTTCGCTATGGGGCAGCATGCAAGCGCGACCTCCCAGGAGTGTTTGAATGATATTTTCACAAAAGAACTTGTCAGGGATCTGGAAAAGGGGTAAAATTCTTTTCCTGTATCATGTCATTATCAGGAACTGCAGTTAGCAGAGGGGAGGGGTTTGATGGATCATGAACTGGATTTGGAACAAAAGTATCTGGAACTGGTACGCCAATTTATGGAGGGGTCGGAGCAAATTCGCCTGAAAGAACTTTTCAGCCTGGAACAGCAGGTGGAAACGCTTTATCAGCAAAGCCGCGGGACGTTCTCCCAGGAATATGAACTGACGGTTCAGGCCTTGCAGATTGCCAGATCCCGTCAGCAAAAGGGCGAGGAATCCAGGGATAAGCCGTACTTTGGCCGAATCGACTTCAGACCCCGCCTGGCACTGGCTCCGGAACATCTGTATATTGGAAAGCATGCTGTCCGGGAAACAGATGCCAGTAATGATTACGTCATTGACTGGCGGGCTCCGGTAGCTGAACTCTACTATTCCGGAACGTTAGGAAGAAATGAATTCCTGGCTCCGGGGGGCTTTATGGAAGGGGATCTGACGCTGAAGCGACGGTTTACCTATACCGATGAAGCGGTTCCCAGGATTGACCGGTACTTTGATGAGGGCGATCAGATTCTGATTGCCAGCGAGGGCAGTGAAGGCAAAACGCTGCAGGATGAGTTTCTTCGGATCAATCTGGAAGGCTCTTCGACGAAAAAACTCAAGGAAATCGTCGCAACGATTGCCCGGGAACAAAATGCCATCATCCGGGCGCCAAAGAATATCCCCATCATTGTTCAGGGTGCGGCGGGCGCCGGCAAGACAACGGTGGCGCTGCATCGCCTGGCGTACCTGCTCTATCTTCACCAGGCGACCCTCAAGGGATCGGATGTTTGCATCATCGCGCCCAATCGGCTGTTCCTGGACTACATTTCTGAAGTTCTGCCGGACCTTGGAACCAAGGATGTTGTTCAGACTACGCTGGAAGATATCATCCTGAAGGAGCTGAAGATCAAGAAATTTATCTGGAATAAGGATGAGATTCTGAAGAGCATCCTGGAGGCGGACCCGCAGACCGCCCGCATTCATTCCGAAATTTCCCGGATCAAGGGGACTCCGTCCTTTATGCGGCTGCTGGATGCCATGAAAGATCGGGCAGAGGCGGCCATGGCCCGCCGGGGACCGGTTCTGCTGGCCGGAGAGGTTCTCTACAGCGGGGACGAGATCCGACGACTCCTCCTGGAGGATTTAGTGTATCTGCCGCTGAATGAGCGCCGCGGAGCCATAGAGACCTATCTGAAGCGAAATCTCAAGGATCGGGCGGATAAGGTCGGAATCCGGATTGATCAGCGCTACCAGGAAAAAGTTCGGACCATCAAGCGACACTTTGCCAAAGATGAGCTGCTGATGCGCCGGCACCTGGTGGAGTGCTACCAGGAACGGGATGAGATTCTGAAGCATCTGACGGCAATGGCGAAGAGTTCGGTGAAAGAGTATTTTCTTGATTTCAAGGAACTTTCGGTGCTGGACCAGTATGAAGAATCGCTGAAGGATCGGGACTTTGTTCGAGACCATCTCCAGCTGGAGGGGGAGCTGCTGGGAGGGGTTTGCCAGTTCGATCGGAATCAGATTCAGGCAGATGATCTGTCGGCTTTGATGTATCTATCCATGCTGCTGAACGGAACCCGTCACAGCTGGTCCCATGTTGTGGTGGATGAAGCTCAGGATTATACCATGCTCCAGCTCGAAGTGATCCGCCGTCTGGCCCGCCAGGATTCCCTGACTCTGGTTGGCGACCTGGCCCAGGGCATCTATTCTTACCGGGCCATCAAAGACTGGCAGGAAGCGAATCAGCTCTTTAAAAGCGGGGCAGCCTACTACGAGCTCAGGAACAGCTACCGTTCAACTGTGGAGATTATCCGGGAAGCCAATCGCACCCTGCACCGGATGCAGCTGCCGCTGAAAGAAGCGATCCCGGTCCTGCGACACGGACGCATCCCGCAGCACAGTACCTGGTCGACCAGTGAAGAGCTGGCAGAACGCCTGAAGGAAGTGGAAGCCATCATGCAGAACGATCAGCGCAATACCCTGGCTTTGGTGACAAAAACCTTCGAAGAGGCAGCCCAGCTTCATCGACTCTTGAAAAAGCAGTTTCCTCAATACGAACTGATTGATGTGACCAAGCGCAAAAGTTCTCTGAGCCGGGTGATCATTCCATCCTATTTGACAAAAGGGCTGGAATTTGACGCGGTCGTCCTCTTGGACGAACCATCCTTCGGAAGTGATCCGTTGGACCTGAGACTGAAGTACGTTGCCCTGACTCGCGCTTTGCACCTCGAATTCTTGTTTGAACGTCTTCCAACCTAAGCGCATTCAAGGATTGACCAATGCTTTAGGAATCAATCTTGAAAAGTTTGGTTCATCCCTTCGACTTTCCTGACCGTTCAACTTTCTCACTGGCAACACCGCTTTCTCAATTCTGCTTGACCATGACCATGGGATCAAGCTCCTCGGCTCAGAAAAATCGGACCAGGCAGATAGGATCAATCCGATCGGACGGTTTACCGGTTCCAGCTTACGGGACCAGCCCTGTTCCGGCTCACCTGAGAGATCTGAGCTAAATATTTACAAACTATTCAAACGGATGCAATGGTTTTCCTGTAATGTAATAGTAATCCACTGGCAAAGACCAGATCTGAAAGGAGAGTTCTCATGGAAGACTTAAAAAACAAAGCGGAAAATCTCAAGGATAAAGTTGAAGGGGAAGTCCAGGAAGCCTATGGCAAAATCACTGACAATAAGACCGATGAAGTAGCCGGAAGTGTAAAGTCCACAGCAGCAGATGTAAAAGACGAAGCAGACAACCTTCTGGACAAAGCAAAGGATCTGTTTGAGGACGTCAAGGAAAGCGTTACATCCGATCGGCCCATCAAAGAGAAATTGGAAGATGTGCTCGAAGATGTCAAGGAAGCCAGCGGGGGTCTGGGAGAAAATCTCAAGGACAAGGCAGAGGACCTCAAGGATTTCGCCGAAGACAAATTAAAAGATTTGAAGGATCGGTTCAACAAATAAAACAAATGATATCAGGCTGCCTTCCGGCAGCCTTTCCACGTGAACTCAGTGAGCCTGGCTGATCAATGTTCGTGATCGATTGAATTTTTTCTTGAACCTAGAACTTAGAACCTAGAACCTAGAACTTAGACCTTAGACCCTAGAACTTAGAACCTAGAACCCTGTTCGATGTCCGTTGTTCGCGGCACGCTGTTTGTTGCTCGCGGTTCGTTAAGTGAATGATGTCGCTTGGAAATTCTGACTTTTTTCCGGGATTGAGTGAAAGCAAATCGACCAACACATCGAGACCGCTTTCCTGGATTATCGGATCTGAGAACTGACGTCAAAATCGAAGGGATGGAGCAGTTTTTCATGGAACCCGGCGACTGGAGCGGGGATTTCATGCTATGATTTAATTGGTCAAGGAGGGATGGTAAATTGGAAGAAAAAAACATTATGAAATTTAAAGATGAAGAGGGCAACCTGATTGAACTGGAAGCGGTCGCTCGGATTTTTCTCGAGGAGCAGGAATACCTGATTCTGGCACCGCTGGGATCCGACGAGGATGAGTTCGTGCTGCGGGTAGACCGGTCAGCAGAAGGCACCGAGGAGTTCAATGCCCTGGATTCAGATGAAGAATTTTTGAAAGTTAAAAAGGAATATTCCCGGTTATTATATGACGAAGGAAAAGGAGGAGCTCATGAGTAAGAAAGAATTAATTGTAAAAGCACTGGAAGCAGCCGAGCTGTCCGATATTGAAATCATTAAGGAAGAAGACGGGCTGACCCTGGTTCGGTTTTACTATGATTTTGATGAGGATGAACTGACCGCAGCTCAGAAATTTGCTGAATCCGAAGAAGAGGAAGAAAGCTTTGATGATGGTCCCGCAGAGGACATGGACGATGAAGCCGAAGAAGAAAGTGATCTGGGAGATGTCCTGGATGAAATTGAGGAAGAAGATCTGACAGACGAAGATCTGGCTTATGATGAAGAGGATGAATTCCTCGGCGATGCCAGACAGAAATACCTTTCCGAGATTGCCATCGACCACGTTGGCGAGATCCTGGAAGAGATCCAGGACGATCTGGAAATGGAAGTCCAGTACGTCGGATATGACATGGATGACGAGGAGTATGAGTCCTATGAGTTCGTCGCTCTGATCTTCGAAAAAGGCAAGGGGCTCAACATCGAAGACATCCTTGATGAGTTGGATATCTAGAAAAAACATGGTATAATTAACTCAGAAAACATCCTCTTGTGTTCGTATAACTCATCTATATTCAACCTACGTTTCTACTACGGGATTCAACAAATCTGCCTGTCCGGTCAGTATTAGCTCCACTGGAACCTAGAAGACCATGGACGGCGGTGAAGGAAACCCACCTGCTTCGGCGGGTATGAATAAATGAGGGAACGGCACAAGGGAATCCATCATATGCTGCATCGCCTGATTCAGACGGTGCAGCATATTATTTTTGCATAATCATTTCGGATGGAATTTTCACAAACTCAAAAATAAAAGGTATACTAATCTAAAATCGCATGCATTTTACAGACTGGTTTGAATATAAATATGTATTTCATCAAATAAGTGTTATACTATAAAAGAAAAATTATGAGGATTAGAATCATGACAGATTTAGAAAATAAACTTCAATCGATGGCTTTGGATGATCTTATCAAAGGCATCAATCAATTTACAGCCAATTCCCGGATCCGGGAACTGACTGAACTGGAAACACAGGAACGCGCGCTTTACCGCAAGGAATACATTCGGCGAATCGGGCGCAACTTGCGCGCTACCCTGGACAACACGGATATAACATATGCGGATGGTGGCGAGGATGGCAGTAACAGTTAAAAAACTCATCGACGATTTCAAGCTGGAAATTCTGGTTCCCGGAACCGTGGATAACCTGATTACCGTTCAGGATGTCAACCGTCCGGGATTGCAGCTGGCCGGCTTTTATAATTATTTTGACAATGATCGCATTCAGGTCATCGGAAACGGCGAATGGAGCTTTTTGGATGAACTGGAGCCAGCTCTGCGTAAAAAAAGACTGCAGCGCTATTTCAAGAATGAGATGCCCTGCATCATCATCACCCGAAAACTGGAAGCCCATTCCGAACTTTTGGAAGCAGCTCAGAAAAATCAGCAATGGGTGCTTCGAACAGACCAGAGCTCATCCAAGTTCATTTCGAAACTGACAGTATACCTGGCCAATGAAATGGCACCGGAAGTGCGTCTTCATGGCGGACTGATCGATGTTCACGGCATCGGCTTGCTGATTACCGGTGATTCCGGCGTGGGCAAGTCGGAGGCTACCCTGGAACTGATCCGGCGCGGTCATCGTCTGATTTCCGATGATGCGGTGGATGTTCGTGAAGTAGATGGTGTCCTGACTGGGTACTGCCCCGAAATTACGTTCGGCATGATGGAAGTGCGCGGTATGGGCATCATTGATATAACCCAACTGTATGGACTCTCGTCGACCTCCCAGGCAAAGAACGTGGATCTCATCATTCACCTGCAGCGCTGGGAAGGCGAAGAGGAAGGAACCTATGATCGGCTCGGAATCAACGAATACCAAAACATCCTGGGTGTCGACGTAAAAAAACTGACCATTCCTGTACGCTCCGGACGGAACATTGCCATCATCATTGAAGCTGCGGCGGCCAACTATCGTTACTCCAAAACAGCACGACTGACACCAAGTGAAATTATTGACCAACGCATCACAGAATTAGCGACACGTAACGCATAGGAGGGTTATCAGGTTGAGAAATATTGACATCTTTTTGAGGGAAAAAGGCATTAAGCCGAGCTACCAGCGCAAACGCATTTATGAATTCCTGCATCAGAACCCCATTCATCCCACCGTAAATGACATCTATTGGGCTTTGATTCATGACATTCCCACTTTATCCAAAGCTACGGTGTACAACACCATGAATTTATTCAATGAACACGGACTGATCGATATTATTCCGATTGAAGGCAACGAATCACGCTTTGACCTTCATCCCATCAAGCCTCATGCCCATTTTAAATGCGATGCCTGTCACCAGGTGTTTGACGTGGAAATAGAAATTCCGCCTCATCTGATCTCAAAAGAACTGGCGGGCTGCCAGGTGGAGACCCAGAATATCAATTTTACCGGCGTCTGTTCTGCCTGTATGGAATCAAAAACCAGCAAAGTTATTTGATCGGAGCCGAATATGGCAAATAGAATGAATGAAGCCCTGATTTCCGACAAACGGAAATTCAGGGCTTCATTGCATTGACAGACAGCCAGACAAAGAGGTGAAGGTCTGAGGGAATATAAAAGTCAGGTCTCTGCAGGAGATTTCATTCCACCTGGAAATGGGCTGGTTTCCTTTTGGAAAAAGGCATGTCACAATGTTAGGAAGCGGAATAGTCTGTCTGCATGTGGAATGACAGATATCCTGGAATGAAGGAGTCTAGTCAGCCCTGGCGGACTGTGCGGCCTGATTTTCAAATAAGCGCAGGATGTAGAAGTAGACTGCAGTTACGATCAGAACAGCCGCTCCGGCTGAAGGCAGGGGCAAGGTTAGAAGGCGACGATCCTTCAGCAGGAACATCAGTCCGAAGCAGAGCAGCATCCAGAGGAGGCTGGAGCCGTAGCTGCGGATGAAATCGAGCAGACGGTTGCCCTCCTTCTTCGAGAAAAAATCCGGATCGCGTTCCAGCTTGAAACGGCTGAACAGGCTGGTGATGGAAATGGCCAGACCGATGATGAGGAGGCCTAACACGAGCTCATTGGCTGTGACCGACCATGTCCAGGGGCTGTCACTGCTTCCCGTCAATGTCAGGATCAGGTCGCTGCCGACAGAAATTCCGAAAAGAATGGGAACCAACATGCCCCACAACCGGAAGGCTTCGCCCAAGCGCTCGGCTGGCGGGATCGGCGGCAATTGTTGAACCATAGAGTCCACGGCTTTGCGGTAATCATAGCCAAACGCCGAATCGGCCGGCTTTCCCTTTTCTTCGGCCGCCACTGCCTGTTTCAGCAGCTCCAGGCGGAGAGTCTCAAACTGATGGGTGGAAAGGTCCTTATCTTTCAGGTATCGGATGACTTCAGTCATGCGATAGTCATTTTTCTGATTCAATTGCCGGTGCAGATTGTCACTGGCTTTTTTCATTTCCTTGAGGTTCATTTGGTGATCTCCTTGGTTCGTCTCGTATTCAGCTGCCAATTTGTCTTGGCCGGTTCAATCGGACGGGTATCTTTCAATATTGAGTTGGGTGCTACGCTGCAAGCTATCCAAGGGAAGAAGCCCATGAATCGCAAGCTTCCCAGCGCGATGACATTGGACGGATCGTTGGTTATAATGGGACGGCCGGGTGACGGCTACGTCCCGTTGCTTCATTCGGTTCGTCGCTTAAGGATATCATTCTGCCTGGATCATGCGCCTCAGAAAAGGTTCTACTTCTGCCGGATCATAAAGGGTGCTTCCCAGTGTTCCGTGCTTTTTGTCTCCCTGGATGCCATGATCATCAGAGCCGCAGGTGACGAGGCGGTTCTTTCGATGACAGGCCTGGAGGAACTCCCGGGTCTGTCGGGGGCTATGATTCGGGTAGTAGCATTCCGCTCCGTCAAAATCCAGTTCGAACAACTCAGCGAAGCTGCTTTTGCGCAGCTCTCCCGGGTGGGCCAGGATCACGGTGGCTCCGGCGGCTTTCAACAGCTGGATTCCTTCCTGAACCGGCATTCTGGAGGAGGGGATGAAGGCCTTGGTATGGTCTCCAAGGAACCGGGCAAAAATTTCGTCTTTTGGAATTCGATACTTTTCCTGGATCAGGCGGGCAATGTTGGCCCGGCCAATGGAAGCGCCCGCCTGATGCGGCAGCAGGGACAAGTCGATGTCCAAACCGTAGTGGATTTTCAGGCGTTCCTGAATCTCCCTGGCACGTTCCGTTCGGCGGGTTTGAAAAGATTCCAGCTGTTCTGTCAGTTCCCGGTTTTGATAGTCACTGCCGCGAAAATATCCCAACAGATGAATGCTTTCCTCTCCATTCCAGGTGGACAGTTCGATGCCCGGAATGAAGTAAACCGAAGTATTTGCGCACAGTCTGGCTACTTCCGCCAGACTCTTGGTCGTATCATGATCGGTCACGGCCAGAACGCGCACATTTGCCGCAAGGGCTGTCTTCACAAGTTCAGCCGGGCTGTACAAGCCGTCCGAAGCGGTGGTGTGGCAGTGCAGTTCGATGCTCATGGGGTCACTCCTGTCATCGAGTTGATCAGATTGACTCGGGTCGCCTCCAGTTTTCCCAGAAAGGATTCGGTCAGGGGCAAGGCTTCGTATTCATTGTAATGGCCATGCTGGCGGTTGCGTGCTCCAAACCAGACACCATCCATCAGGGTGCTGGAATAATGCCATTGTCCCTTCAGACAGGCCAGAATCGACAGGGCACCGGAGGAGAGAGCCGGCGCGATGTAAGGCTTGAAGCCGGTCGCGCGGATGGTCAGGTTTTCGGTCCTTGTTTTCTCGGTCAGCAGCTCAGACTGGGCTTCATGATACTTTGTAATGCGGTCGAGTACCTGAAGTCCTTCGCCATGCGGTCCATAAACCCGAAGTTCGTCCATGGGCAGATTCTGTTCATTGGCGTGGAAGACTGCCCGGGCGTACATGACGCCGAGGCCGAATCCCCGGATCTGCTGACTGTGCAGGCTGCCGCTCTGCCAGGCCGTCATGCAGAGCTGGTCCACCGGGTCGGAAACGATGAAGAAGTGACCCTGGTAATCGCATTCCTGGGCCAACTTGACATATTCTTTGAGGATCTCCGCGTTTCTTTCAAGCTGGATCATCCGTACATCGCGCCCAGCTTCTTCACCCAGCGGCGGAACGCCGGCAGATACGCAGAAAATGAAGACATCGCCCTGGAACAGGTCCTTTTTTTCAATGATCCGGACGGGCGGCATATAGGAGCCATCCGGCTTGAGAATCTGAGAGGCTTCCCGGTACCAGCGCTGCAGCTTGGATTCGCTGCGGTCATAAAGCAGAATTTCAGAGATGGTTTCGTCACCCAGCAGCCTCAGACCGGTTGAGAGGGTGCCACCGACATCGCCCAGGCCGCAGATCACGACCCGGTATGATTCCGGACTTTCCGGCGCCAGTTTCCCTTCCGCCAGATTTAGGACCTGATAGAGGACCTCTCCGTCATTGATGTGAGCCGTGAAACTGTGGTCCGGAGCGGGGCCCGGATCCATCAGGAGTGGGAACGGGCGGCCATTTCCGCAGAAATCAAGATTTCTGGCCAGAAAGCGGCCCGTGAAGCGATGGTCGTCGACCAGAAGATTCAGGCTTCTACTCGATTTCAGGGGTGTCAGATCGGTCAGGGGGTGAAGAGTGACGGAATCACCCAGCCGGTTCCGGACCTGTTTCGTATATTGATCAGGAACCAGGAAGGTTGTTCCGTTCCATTGGCATTGATGCATAGCGTACCTCCAGGCAGATTGCCTGAACGGCCACCCCGTGGCGGTCACACCAGGGGATTGAGCCGGATCAGGTTTTCCAGATTATTTTGAATAAAGGTAGAAGGGCTTTGGGTCAGATCATAGTGAATTCCGACGCCGGGATCCACCGACCGGGGGATCGTGATGACCTGACCAAGATTCCTGAGCGTCATTTTGCGGGCATTGAGGCGGTTATACTCGGTTTCAATGACCCGGAACAGCTCCAGGGCGTTTTCATGACAGATCCTTGAGAGGCGGATGACTTCTTCCCGGGGCTGAGAAGTCAGGAAGGAAGGAAAGGTATAGGGCAGAATCAGGTTGATGCTGGGCAGCAGGTTGCGCTCGGGGAAATGGCCCCGCCACATCGAGTCGCCACCCAGGAAGGGATACAGCTGGTTTTCGTTGAACCATGACTGAATTCTGGGGAAGTAATAGATGGAGTCGATTTTGTGGCCCATGGTTTCAATCAGGTCCCGCCCGCGGGCTGACACGATGCCGGATATGATTTTGCGGATCCGGAGGTCATGCTTGATCAGCAGCGGATTCAGGGCATCCATACGGTACCCTTTGTGAGTCAGAGTATCTACCAGGATGAGGTCCCGGTTGAAGGACTTGATGGTCTTGACCTGATTTTCCAGGTTCAGGTAGAAGGGGAGTTCCCGAATCGAGAACGTGGTCAGATCCGGCTCATAGTATTTTTCAGTATGCAGTGACTTGGTGACGGTATTGGGGATGAGGTGGTCATCCAAGAGATCCCCGTAAGGGACACACATGTATTTGCCCAGTTCTCGCCGGGGACCTTCCACCGGCGGGACTTTGTTTTCTGAGGTGATTTTCCGGATCATGGCCTGATGGAGCATCAGCGGTTCCAGCGGAATGATCAGTTTGCCGGGGAACAGGTCGCCCAGGGCGCCTTGCAGGCGGCAGCGCGTACGAACCACGGCGCGGCGGATGATGGGGGAGCTGCGGAAGGGCTCTTTCAGAATATTCTCCAAATCCAGGTTCAAAACCACCGGGGCGGTCATGTCCACCATATAGAGCCGCCGGCCTGCTTCGTCCAGACGACTGAAATTAAACAGACTCAGGGTCTCTTCAATGCGCGGATCTTTGACCGGAAGCTTCGGATTGTACAGGCAGTTCTCATAGTCCCGGGCAATGAGGAAGGACAGCGCTTCGGTTAAAAGAATCTGATGGTAATCGCGCTGCTCGTCATGAGCTGCCACCCAGGCATAGTCAATGGTGGCCAGGCGGCCCAGCGTGGAATGACGCAGAGTGTCAGCCAGGGATACATGGGGCACTTCCTTGAGGAACATGGACGTTCGAGTCCAGTGGACCAGCACCAGTCCGGCCAGCTCGTTGCGGTCATGATCGCGCAGGATCATGATCCGGCCGGACGGTTTCACCAGAGTTTGCCGAATCAGGCCCGCCAGGGATGGTTCCCCCTGGAACAGTCCAGCCAGTTCCTGCTCGAGTTCCGCCGTCAATTTGGTTTCGACGGACAGCCTCAGGTTGTTGAACCGGGCCATTGGTTTTTCAATGGGGGTTTTCTGATAGAAGCCATTGTCGTATATATAGGACTGAGCCAGCGGATCAATCAGCGTGGAAATGTCCCGGTTCTCGTCGATGTAGTCCCGGATTTGCGAGGAACTGATAGTTTTCAGCTCATCCGGCAGATTGAGCATCCGGTACTCGCCGAGTCGCTGTCTCATGAGGTTCAGGTGTTCGGCCGGCTCATTGCGCAGAAAGACCACATGGGGCAGAGCAGCCACGGCTTTCTGATTCTGGTAGGCGGAGGCGTTGAGCACGACATCGGACCCGCACAGGATGGTCACCTGGTCATGGAACAGCTGGCGCAGGTGATCGATATCCTGATCATTGGCTATGTTGATCGGCGTTCCCTGCGGAAAGAGATAGAGGTCTTCCTCGCCTGCAATGCTCATGCTGATGATCTGACGGCGAACTTTGTTAGGCAGGGTCTTTTTTGACCAGGAGAATTCATCCACAGCCAGGTAGACTTCATAGCCCATGTCGCGGGCCAGCAGGGCAATTGCTTTGTGGGACAGCGTAAAGGGATCAAAGGAGCCGGCGAAGAAGGCGTACCGTCCCCGATCGCGGACCTTCAGATCGCCCCGAGCCATTTCATGGTCGCCCATGAAGCGGTAAATATGATTAAAGGCAGCTGCATTGGACATGAAGGTCAGGGAGTCGCCATCCTGTTCATGGGTCAGAACAACGATTTTTTTCGCCAGATCGTGGAAGAATCCGGCTTGATGATCAATGGACAGGATGGGATTGGCAAACAGCCGGCGACCGATTACTGTCATGGCGGTTCGCCGCACCTGGCTGTCCGGGTCGGCCAGGGCCGACAGCAGAATGCCGATCAGGGCATTCAGATGGTCTGCTGTGTGCTCTTTAAGAAACTTGTCCTGGAACTGACGGTAAAAAGCCAGGGCAGTGCCCGCGGTGTTCAGAATCAGGGTTTTCAGTTCAGGCTTGGCGACCTTGATCTTTTCTTCCATGTCATCGATGGTCTCGGACAGTTCGCGGTCTTCCAGATAAAGCATGGCCCGGCCTAAAAAGTTCGGGATGTACTGGGTGAAGCGCTGTCCTTCAATCTCCAGGGCGCGGATCAGTTCCACCACCACCTCATTGCGTTCGAAGGCATTCAGGTGATTCATCAGGGCCAGCAGGGCATTTCCGGCGCTGCGCCGGACCGTTTCAAAGGCGGATACTTTGATCAGGTTGCACAGATGGATCGCGGTATTGATGGTGGACACATCATCCCGGGTAATGGAAAAATACAGGAGCAGTTTCAGCTGATTTCGCTTAAGGGACCAGTGAGTGGCGGTCTTGAGGTTGGACAGGAACACAATGGGAATCCGGTCCTTGGAATTCTCCATGAAGCCTAGCAGCACCTGCCGCTGTTCCTGTGTCAGGAAGCGGTTGGAAACCTTGAGCAGGAGCTGAGTCACGGTTCGGCCAAGTTCATCCCGGTAGATCAGACCAGTCAGCAGCGGATGCAGGACCTCAGCGTCCAGATCATTCGCTTCGTAGCGTCCGATCAGTTCCAGGCTCAGGATAATCTGCCAGCGGTCGCCGTGTTTCAGAAAATGGGCCAGGACCGGCATGGTTTCGGGTCGGGCGGCTTTGGGCAGGTATTTGGCTGCTTCCAGAAGATAGAGTGATGTTTCCGGGTCTTCCTGAGGAGCTCTGGCGAAACGATCCAGGAACAGATCGGAATATTTTCGCACATAAGCGGAGTCCTTTGTCGGAAGTTCGGGAAACAGAGCAGCCAGAAGCTGACCCAGGGAATGCCCCAGCATGTGGCGATGACTGTCGATGGTTTGAACCGGAGGGTGAATGAGGTAATCCATCAGATCCAGGAACAGTTCCGGACCGCCGGTGCTGCCGGTGTCCGGGACAACTCCCTCCGGCAGTTCCTTTCGATAATCCTCATCATAGCTGGCGATCAGTTCGCCCATAATCCGGATCGAGTGGAGCCGGATGTCATCTTCCGGATGGACCAGGTTCTCCTTCAGGTATTCCAGGGTCTGCAGCTTCTGCTTCTGAGTCAGATACGTCTTGTATTCTTCAAAAACTCTGACATATTCGCGCAGATCCTGCCAGCTGTTGGAAGACCGGGCTTCCTCCAGCAGCGTGCCAAGGCTCTTTTCATCCTTCAACAGCCACATGATGCTGGTGTTGTGCCGCACGGCAAAGAATTTGAGCGTGTGCGGAAGCTGAGCGCCGAAGGTCAGGGCCAGGTCATCCCGGTAGATTTCACGGTATACCGGTGTCTCGCGGGAATAGGGATCTGTAATGATGCCGCTGGCCTCCATATACTCCTCAAAGTCATGGAGCTTGTTGTAGACCTTCTGATAACGGTTGGCTTTTTCCTGTGTGACATTGTCCAGCTTGTGGAGAATAATATCGTAAGATTCATCCAGCGGATAGATGTGCATCTCAAGCGGCTGAGAACCCTCGAGATTCTTAACCCGGAAATCGGAATAGATCAGAATCAGGGATTCCAGGGACAGGTTTTCCAGTTCCAGATCCCAGGTGGAATGGTTCACGGCGATGTTGCGGATATAGTGGATGTCATGCCGCCGGAACCAGAGGTCCGAATAATAGTAATGGAGGTAGGGAACTCGTCGGCTGTCTTTTTTCAGTACGCCGAACTTGCCGATGTCGTGACCTGCGGCTGCACCGGAGACACGCCCCAGGTCGATGTTGAATCCAAGCCGGCGGAACTGGCGCGCGATGTGCATGGCGACAAAATGAACGCCCAGCACGTGATCCAGCGTATTGTAGCCAAAGATCTCCCGGGACAGTTTCATAATTTCATAGATCCGGTCCCGGCTGAACGCTTCGAGGAAGCTGCGGTATTCGTCATCGGGCAGGCTGGCCAGTTCATCCCGGGTCAAAAAATGGAAGGGGTGGCGGCCGATGAAGTCATCGCCCCCGAGGGTCTTAAAGTAGTCCGTCAACGCCGAATAGACTTCCAGTAAACCGGAAAATTGGCGGGCTGTTCTGGAGTCCACGGCCCGGGCCTGATCCGGATAGGCATAGGTCACAACGTACTCGTAAAAGGCCTCTTTGGGAATCTCGAGACCCAGTGCCCGTTCCATGGAAGCCAGGGAATAGCGGTCTTTGCTCCCTTCCCGGATCAATGCCTTGGCCAAGGTACGGGGACCTCCGAGATTTTTCCCTTTCAAGATCTCGGCCAGGCGATTTTCCAATTGTTCCAGGTTCATATCGTCACCTCCGTGGTTCTGCTTATCTATCATTATAATGGCCATTGGCGCGGAATGCTTGCCCATCTTCGCCTGTTTTCGTCCCAATGGCTGAATGTTATTAGATTTGTCATAATTTCACCAATCGGCCTGCTCATTTCTGATTTTTTCCGTTCTTAAAATTTAGAATACGGGGATCTCAATCCAGCATCAGGACTTTATCATCAGGACTCCGTGATCAGAATCAGGAATCAGGCAGCACTGTCACTGGAATCTTCAAATTAGAGTCCGAAACCAGAATCTGGAAATAATAACTGAATCAAAAGGGGAATAATTCTTTAGTCTGAGGAGAAGATATCATTTGGCGCGGTATTTGATATTTTTATAACAGCGACTTTTAATTTTAGGTTAAACTACGAATCGTTCAACCGTGCGGTTTATCTGTCTTTTCGTCAGAAATTCGTCAGAAATTTAAAAACCCTCTAGAAGTTTGGCTGCACGATCCATCATGTCAGCGTTGACGTGGCTGTATACCTTATACACCATTTCTACGGAGTCACCGATTAGAGCCGCTGTCGTCTTGTAGTCGATTCCGGCTGAGATACAGTTAGTAGTATAGCTGTGCCGGAGCTCATGAGGAGTAATAGCGAAACCTGCTTTTTCATAGTGGGACGTAATAGTTTTTGAGTAAATCATTTTTTGGAAGATCAGCGAGTCATCTTTGATTGGAGCTGGATATTCCTGGTATAGCTCCATCAGGCGTTTCGGGATCGGAACATCACGGTAACTATTTTTTGTCTTAAGCGTACTCTTTAGCTCTTTATCCGTTCGCTGTTGGAACACCGAGAGTTTGCCGTCTTGGATCGCCGCCCGGGTAAGCCCTCTTGCCTCGGAGATCCGGAGGCCGCATAGGGCCATGAAAGCGGTCAGAAGCTTCTCATACCCTGTCATGCAGTCCAGCAGGGCATTGATCTGTGAAGGCGTCAACGCCGTCTTTTCGCTCTTCTCTGAGAGAGTCGGAGCTTTTAGCTCAAGATCTTCGAATGGGTCATATGTAGTGGCCTTTAGCTTTTTGATGGCGTGCTTCATGATCCTGGATCCGTGCTTCTTCACCTGCACCGTGGTTTCGTGAGTGTGGGTTTCCCGGTACTTAAAAATGATATCCGCCACATCCTGATAAGTCACATCTTTCACCGGTTTGTCGCTGATCGCATCAAACACTGATGCCCATGCGCCGTAAGCTGCCTTTGTGGCCAGCGCCTTGTTGCCTTCAAGCTCCAGCAGCTTTGCAACCTTCCCAAAAGTGATGTCTTCTGACTGAACAGGCATTGGTACTTCTTCCAGCAGCTCTTTGATCCGCTCATTTCCAGCCGCCCTAGCTTCTTTGGCCGTCTTAAATCCTTGTTTGGATAACTGAATCCAGGATTTATTTTTTTTGACCGGTATCACATACTGATAACCCTTGTCCTTTTTTCGGACCAACATTTTCCCAATTTCCAATGTTTTTTCTCCTTTCTTGTGGATAACCCAACCGAATTTTTAGCCCAGACCGAGTCCCCGGTTTTGTCCCTCCGATATGCTACCATGGAAATAGAACATGTGTACGAAAAACGGAGGGACGAAATGGAACAATACCTAACATTATTAAATCAAATCCTCACTTGTCTAAATGACGGTAATACTCTAGAGCAGCCAATACAGCGGCTGACGTTAGTTTCGACTGGATATCTTCCGGAAGCTCAGAGAACGGGAGTCGGTACCGAGCATGAGTTTTATCCATAGTAATCATCAATCCGAGAAACGGGTTCTCGGAAAGAATTTCATCAGCGACTCCTGCGGTGAGCTCTTCAGGTGTTGTTTTTAAGGCGGCAGCGAATAGCGCAAGTTTTGATTGTGTTAGATCAATGTCGCCATTTTCCACTTTAGCTATAGTTGTTCGTGATTTGTACCCAGTTAATTCACATAGATCCTCCTCGACAAGCTCCCTGGAGCACGGTATGCGACTGCAAGGATCATTGAGCTGGCTGGCGGAGAGAAAAAGACTTACGGACAGATCAGGGCTGAGAAGGAGCGGGACGAAGCCAGACTGGAAGCGCAACGGCTGAGAGAAAAGCTGCAGCAGATCGCAAGTCTAATCATTTAAGGAGGGCGGTAATCAATGAAAATGTGTGTTGACTGCTACGATCGGGCGATCGATATCGAGATACTTAGCCAAAAGGAGCTGCTGAAGAAACATGTCCGGTATGTCGGATCAGACTTTCATGCCGGTGCTGATATCTACGAGGATCAGCAGACCGGGGAGCTGGTCGGATGTTTGAACAACTAACCAAGCAGGAACGGGACCATATGCTGCTCAAGTTTTACGGCCTTTGGCCATGGAGCTGGCGGCGGATCTCCGAGGATCACGAATCAGTAACATTCATGCTCAAGAAAGACAACACTATCAGAATCACACTTCGATGGTAGGAGGAAAGATGAACGAATTAACCATTATTAAAAATGATCAGGCGGTTACAAGCTCTCTGATCGTAGCGGAACAGTTTGGGAAAGAACATAGACACGTGCTCGAATCTATCAGGAGTTTGGCAGCCGAAAATTCGGCAGCGAGATTGTTCGAAGAATCGACTTACGAGAACCGGGGCAAACAATACCCAATGTACTACATGAACCGTGACGGCTTCAGCCTGCTAGCCATGGGGTTCACCGGATCGAAGGCATTGAGTTTCAAACTGGATTTCATAAATGCATTCAACAGGATGGAAGTGGAACTCAACAGCCCGGAAAAAATCATGGCCAGAGCGCTGCGGATCGCTGATACTTAAAAGCGAGGATTATGGGGGGACGTGGACATGGGCGAACGCAGGCGGGTTTAGCGCATTTATCCCACCCATGCAGTACAACTGGCTTAGAAAGTTTTACAAAGATGATGCTGGTAATTTGTTCACTCTTGGTGCTAGTGAAGTACTTAGACTTGGGCGTCTCTACGCATACAAATCAGAAGCGCCAACAACCTATCAAAGTCTTAATATACTCGATAATTGGAATTTGATCCGATCTGACATTCCGATTAATGACTGGGAACCCGCCGTTTTACAAGGGTCTTCAAATGGCAATATTCACTGGAAAAGAGGGACTGCCCATGTGACTCTTACCCGAACCAAAAATGGTTCAGTATTCAATATTAGTTCGATTTCTATCTCGAAATCTTTCGGAGGTTCGAGCACTGCAACACTCAGAGTCGACAACAAAAATGGGGCAGTCAATCCGCGCAATCCCAATGGGCCGTTATATGGCATTCTGAATCTGAACAAAAAAGTTGAAATCAAACAGGGATACGGAAACGATCTTGTGGATTCGTTTACGGGCATGGTAGATGGAATTCATATGTCTACCTTCCCGCACATAGCTCAAATAAACCTTCGGGACAACATGAAACGAGCACTCGATCAAATTGTTACAAAGAACGGATCCAGTACCGTCCACTACGAAAAGCAACCAATAGAGGATATAGTTTTCGATTTGGCTCAGCTTTGCGGATTGAGAATTGGCTTTATAGAGCCTACAGGGATATCGATTGAAAAAACGTTCTCCTGGCAATCTTACGCAGATGCATTTTCATTTTTGTCGGATATTGCAAGTTTTGAGTATCTATGCGATGAATCCGGCGACTTTCACTTCAGGCGCGATTTTCAGTCAGATGATATGTACGTGGCGTGGAGTTTCAAGGAAGGCGAGGATATTTCCTCGATGACCTATTCTATCGATGACAACGATCTGTATAAATCTGTGAAGGTATATGGGAAATCAGGCGACGATGTACTTGTTTATACTGCTCCATTTCTAGACGCAGTAGAGTTTAACATTCTACCTCAAAAGGTTCTAAAGATTGATGCTACAGAAGCTTCATCAATGAGTGAGCTTCGGAAAATTGCGGAACGAGCAATTGCAACAATGAGAAGCCGGACGAGGGTTATTGAATTCAGTTCAGTTGCCATCCCGCATCTCCAAGTTGGTGACTTCATTCAAATATTTGAAACCTCTACTAACTCGCACGAGATATACCGACTGATATCAATCAATCTCAACATGGATTCGACAAAGTTCACGATGGCTTGTAAAGCCTACTACTACGGGGATGCGATTGTGCCTGGAGAATTGCCGTCCGACATCGAAACCCAAACTCCAAACGAAACGCTAAACCTAATTCCAGAAATGACCTCAAACACAAAACCGTCCGGTGTGGCCAGATCCAGCTCAATCTATGTTCTTTACAACATCAATTACCACCCATGGCGGGCCTTCAATTCCTCCTCTAGCGACTACTTCTGGGACGCATCTGAAACACAGCAGGCCTGGATTGAGTATGAGTTTCCAAAGAAAACGATCGTTGATAAGTATTCCATCAAGGCAAGACAAGATACAACCTGGAATAAGGCTCTTCCACGCGATTGGACATTCCAAGCCTACGATGGGGAGAAGTGGATCACCTTGGACACTAGAACAAATCAAACGAGTTGGGGTGTCTATGAATGGAGATCGTACAAGTTCGTTAACACTACTCCCTATGCCAAGTACCGGCTAAAAATCACCAAGAACAATGGCTATGTCAGGACACAAATTGAGCAGCTTGCTATGTACTTCACAGGGGGTGTCTAAATGGGCAATGAATTAGCAAAAGCACTTAAAAGGAAAACGGACGCTCAGTTCAGGGTGACCTCAGAAGACCAAGCTCCAGGAGTTGTTGAAACGCCTTCAGGACAGGTAGTAGTGAATGACCCATCTGCGTATATGGTGCCGTATGTTGCCGGGAAAAACGTCAGTATAGGTAATTCTGGATCCAGCAAGGTAATTAATGCCATCATGAATATCCTGGCTGGCGACAACGTCAGTGTATCAGCTCCTGACGAGAATGGGGCGGTAAGGATTTCGTCTAGCATCGGCGGTAAGAGCATTGATCTGACCGGGCTGACGGACGGATATGTGCTAACCTATGATTCTCTGACGGATACTATCATGTTAAAACCAGCTGCCGGATCGATTTCCCAAGCAACAGATACTGCGCTTGGCGGGATTAAGGCCGCGGAAAGAACCACGGAGTCATCTGAAGTGAAGATTGATGCTACCACCGGTAAGCTTTACGCTCCATCACCGGATCAGGCTGCAAATGGATTGCCTGCTGGGGGTAGCGCGGGACAGGTACTGTCTAAAATAGACAATGAAGATTACAATGCGCAATGGGTTAGTCAATCACCGATCAGCACCGGAGCCAACCCAATTGACGAACCACCTTCTAGCCCCAGTCCGATGGATGATGAGTTTGATGACATAACTCTTGACCCTAAATGGATATGGATAAATCAAGGGGCGGCAACATGGGTTGAAAACGGCCAATCTGGGATGATGGATTTGCTTTCAGGCGTGGACCATACTAGGCTCCTTGTTCAAGCAGCGCCATCCGGTGACTTTATTGCCTTAGCAAAGATATCTATTCTGTGTCCAAGGCTAGACTACATGAATTTCGGTATATGTTTATATAACAACACAAATGGAAAGCGAGTAATACTCGGGAAATGCACCCGGAATAATTATTCTGGAATGCAAGTGATCAAGTTCAACTCTGATACTCAATACTCATCCGACCCTTACCTAAACGGCGGGTGGGATTCTTCTGCTGTCTATGTCCGGATCAAGAAGAACGGCACTTCATATTCCCTAGATGTGTCCATTGACGGTTCATTTTGGTGGACGGTCTTTACAGAATATCTAAGTGTGTTTATTACAACGATAACTCATGTTGGACTTGGGTATTTTAGGAATAACGCGAACGGAGTGAATTACAAAGGGAAGTGTGAATTTTTCAGGGTAACTAATCTTTGAGGAGGCTAACAATGTTTCACTTCAACGGTGACCGATGGTCACCATTCAAACATAAAATTACAAATACGGTAGTTACAATCAATTATTCTGATGAACCTAGTGCGCCGGATACCGCTGTGGTTGAAGATGTAAAGCTAACAGATGTACAGATGGAGCGCCTTGAAGCCATTCAGTTTCTTATCAATGTAACAAGAGATGATATTACAAGATTTGTCTTATATGGCGAATCGGTTGAGGACCCTGCGATTAAAGCAGCTGTAGATGAGTTCAACCGGCGAAATGCAGTGGACAATCTTTTATCCTCCATGCCGGATGCGGCTCTAGCAAGCCAGGCCGAAGCTATCAAGCAGCTGGCTGATAAGTGGGCTTCAGAGAAATATTATAAAGCCGGCAAGCTTTTGACTGATGAAGGGAAGCTGTATCGCGTCAAAGAAGAGCATCGCAGCATAGCAGAACATCGGCCTTGTGCAGCTCCAGACGTCTATTACGAGGTGAGAAATGGCATATGAAATTAACCCCGTCGAGCATGGTCGGATCCTGGCAGAGGTAGGGCGGCTAAAGGACGATATCAAGGCAATGGAACAACGTGTCGATGAGCTGGAGGCCATCGCAAGACGCAATGACACGGAGCATCAGAACTTCTCGCTGGCATTGGAACGGCTGAACGGTGTTCCGGACAGCCTGAAGAAAATCGAAAACTCAATAATGGTAGTAACGCCATCACAGGCCAAACAGAACGGCAACGGCTGGCTGGCGATCCTGTTGAAAAACCCGACATACCTCATGTGGATCATCCTTGGAGCTGTTATCATCTCCATGGTTCTCATGGGGTATAGCTTTGTCGAGATCAGTCAGGTCCTGGAAAAAATGAGATAGGAGGAACTAATGGAAATCAAAAAAGCAGAGAATTACAACGGAAAGATTTCAACTTTGCGAAGAAACACGACTTTCAAGACCCCACAAAAGTGGGATGTGATCGTGAACCACATTACGGAAGGGCTGATGCCCGGAACCTTAAACTGGCTTACAAACGTGAAGAAAGTAGAGACTTCACCCGGTGAGCTGCACTATGCTGCAGAAGTATCTTGCCATTTCCTGGTAACCCGGAAGGGTGAGATCTACCAGCTGGCGGATCTGCACCATGGAACATGGCATGCGCTGAAGCGCTCACCGTCCGCCAGGATCGTCAAGGAACGCTCTGCACCGCCAAACCTCTATACGGTAGGGATTGAGCATGAAGGCGTACACAAGGACACCCAGGGGCGCTTGACGGCCGCACAGTACGAGGCAACGCTTTGGCTGCACAAATACATCATCGATCAGTACGAGGCTACTTTTAAGGAGCCTTTTTTGATTGACCGGGATCACATCTTAGGTCACTACGAGGTGGATACAGTCAACCGATCAATCACAGATCCGGGCAGGGAGTTCCCCTGGGAGGAGCTTCTGACTGATCTGATCAAATGGGATAAGGGAAGAAAACAGGAGGTTATTGAAATGGACGAAGCACAGAAATGGGCGGTTGAGAATGGACTGGTAAAGAACGAAGATTGGAAAGGGCCGATCAGCAAACACACGTTGGTCTGGATCCTTTACTCATTCTTGAAACGTGTATTGAAGAAGTAGGAGGATAAAAGCATGACTGAAAGAACGATTATTGTGGATGCTGTTATTAAGATGGCGATGCTCCTGATAACGGCCGTGCTGGTGCCGGCTCTTAAAGAATGGATTGACCGAAACCGAGATAACAAAGAGATCCAGTTGGTCCTGCAGATGGCAGACATTGCCGTGAAATCTGTTGAGAACGATCTGAAGACGCAAACCGGGAAGAAGAAAAAGGAAGAAGCACTGGCCCGGCTGACCTGTCAGATCCAGGGCTGGGGAATCAAAGGATTTAGCACGGACGAATTGAACCACTATATCGAGACCGCCGTAAAGGAAATGTGGGATCAGGAGCTGCCAGAAGCTCTGCCGATTGTCATTGACGCTCAGGATCCGGCGATGTAAAATAGTTATTAAATCATAGTTATGACATTAAAAAGAGCCCTCGGAGCAATCCGGGGGCTCTTTTATTATAAACAAGCCCCATCCACTATTCGCTCCACCATTCCGAGAGAAAAACATAGGGCTTTATACATATAAAGTAAAGTGTGGTACAATTATAAAACAAATCTTAAGATTATAGAGGTGATTTGAATGAATCTCGAGAATATTATATTTTGCGAAGACGTTATCGATTTACCTACTTCGGCAAAGGGTATTGTTAAACCTGCGGTTGTTAGTCCGACGGCATCATTTATATTAGAAGTTTTGCCAAGCACTTTTTCTTTTTCAGCACTTATTATGTTGAAAGGCCTCCCATTGGAACCAGCCAATTTGAAAATATCATTTATGAATCCTAGGACCGATCGATTACTTTTCGAAGCAGCTGCCGAGATTAATACAAGTATCCAAGTTAATCCTTCTGTTCCGAAAGAGATAGCTGGCATTAATCTGAATCTTCCCCTTAAAAATGTTTTCATTGAAGATGAAGGTGAATATGTTTTAAAAGTAGAAGCTGATTCTTTTAAGGAGGAGAAAAAACTTTATTTTGTGAAAGCGGGTTGATTACATGCCTAAAATTATTAAACGGCCCATTGAATCAATTAATAATAAAACTACATCAGAGCGGGTTTTTATCGCTCGAAAAGCAATTGACAATTTAAAGAAAAATGCGCCTAGCCCGAAAGCATTTATCAACCTAGAACCATATAACAATATTTCGCGGGTGAAGTGATGGCTGCAAATATTATTTTTCCAGAAAACATAACTTCTCATCCTGGAATATCGGATGTTGTAGTGGATACTAACGTGTTTATCGATATTCTTGACGGGCAGTCTTATCATCAACAAAATGCTGTAGATCTAATCAGTAATTTGACTTCGAGCAACATTAACATGTACATTACTCAAACTATTCAACATGAATTGATGGATATTATACAGAGGGTTTATACTCAAGATTTAGCAATTCAATACAATATTTCGATTGGAAACTATAAAGGTAACCAAGGATTCAAGAAGCTTCAGAAAGAATTAGAAATCCGCTGCCCCAATTACTTTCAAACGGTTGCTGCAAATAGGGACGCGGCTATGTCTGATATACTATCCATGGTAGATGTTTTAGAGAATCCAACGGATTATTGTACACGGGTCATGACACTACAAAAGCAGTTTAATGGTTGTGTTGAAGTTAGTGATACTGGAATTGTTCTTACGGCATTTGAATATGGGATTAACACCATAGCAACTGGTGATTTCGGTTACTCAAAAATAAATGGGATAAATGTCATACCTATAAAAAAGGGAGGGTATAAAAATCACGTAGGTTCAAGTATTCTTATTCCTTTTAAGCCGTAGTTTAAAATAGAAATAAAAGCTCAGGATTTTCCTGGCTTTTTCTTTTTGTCCAACCTTAATGTTAGAATGTATGTACGAACTAACGAGGTGAGACGAATGAGTGAAAAAGACTTCTTGAAGGCAGCAATCGATGAATATTTCAGGACTGGAAACCAAATCTATCAGGCAGATGGGCGGATGGTACACGTCAACCTGAACACGGTAACTAGGTACAAGCAGTTGGCTGGTCCTGTTCAGTACTCGGACTTTACAGGTACGGCAGTTTGCCCGGACTGACAGACATCCCTGATGGGTAGGATCCGGGATGAGATCTACTGGTGCCTGGAATGCAGAGAGCTTTTTGATATGAGCATTTGAGAAACCCCGGAGTGATCCGGGGTTTATGTTGCGAAAACCATGCTAAATGTCGATCCTACCAGGGGGTGTTACCAATTAAACCAGCTATAATTACGTGTATGATTCTCTTTGTCAATTCTGTCTAAAATGACTTTAAGACTCTGATCATCATAGGTTGGTGTATATGAAAATACAAGTGAATCTCTATCATGTCCCTTATTAAACACAGATTCGGCATAGTTAGAATCTAAGTAACCCACTCCATTTTCTTGCGGTTCTATTTTATATGATTTTTTAAACAATTCCTTGCTAACATCTTTTGGAGTGAAAAAAGTCATTCCTTCAAAATAATTCCAAAAGTCTAGAATTTTTTCGTAGGTTTGATTATTGACTGGCAGAAAACCAATGCTATCAAAATGTTCATCATCAATCTTAAATGGTACTAGATAATTATCAGAAGAGAATTGATTTGGAACATCGTGTCTACACTTAACCAGTTCATCATCTTCTAGAAAAAAACTATCTTCATTGGAAAAATGAAAATAATATTCGATTCCAGAGGTTAGTAGGCTAATAATAGTTTTTAACAATTCTTTTGATTCAGCGGTTTCAATATCGAAACCAGTAATTTCAACTTCATGAATTCCGTTTTTAAGGATCTTTTTATTGTAGCGCATTTAGACTAACTCCTATTAAATTTTTATTGCAATTTATGTTTTAATTAAATGAGAATTATTATGAACATATCATTTGCTCTTCAGTGGCTAGAAGTAGGGAAGTATATATGATTATCCCTATATTGGTATCCTGGAAATTGCCTTAGATAAATTAAAACGAGTTTTAAAATAAATAAAAACTCGTTTTAATTTATCGTTTTAATGACTTGTATTATTAAGTCATTTGTTTATTCTACCAGAATTTTTTCGGTTTCCCAAAGTTCCACGGGTATAAACTTCGATGAATTTTTTTAGCTGCTTTTCCTTTACCCCAGTGTGCGTGCAAACCATGTGTGAAGTCTAAATCTAGCCTGACCCTACTTTTTACATGTGAAATAATAGTTCCTCCGCTTTTTTTACTGGGATTTTTATATAAAGCTTCGAATTTCTTTCCGATTTTAAACCCGTAACCTCCATTCCCATTAAAAATGGCTTTTGAAAGTACTTTTGATGCAAATGTTTCGCCTGCTGCCCCAACACCACCCCACATAAAACCGTTTATCGCACCATCAATAGCACCACTTATGATTCCCTTCTTGCCATTTTTTACTAGGCCAGATAATCCGCCAACCACTGAGCCAAGAACGGCAGAATGCCCAGCCACTTGTAGAGCTCCTAACATTGCTGGGGCTGCTAAACCACCACTTGCAGCGGTTATTACACCTGTTGCTACAATGGCAACTGCCCCTATGGTAATTTTTGCCCAATTAGGAATTTTCCAATTTCCTGTATTATCAAAATTATTAACTGGATTATTACTACAATAGGTAAAAAGATTTTTACTCAATTCTTCATGGTGGTCGTTTACAATCTCAGCTCTATCTGCATTTATGAATCGACCGCTCTCAGGATTGTAGTATCGACTTTGGAGATAATATAGTCCAGTCTGGGTATCATAATGGTATGCGCGATAGCGATACGGGTTCTTTGCACCAAGTGTAGTTGCCATAGACCCGGTGGTGCTCATGAGCTTACCCCAGCTGTCGTAGGTGTAGCTGACAACAGTGGCGCCTGTGGCATCAGCAAGTCCTGTCACATCCCCTTGGAGGTTCGTGAGATAGAAGAACTCACTGCCGTTATAGGTCATGGAGAAGGGCGCCCCACTTCCGTCATAGGTGTAGTGGATCGTCTCAGTTCCTGTGGTTTCAAAGGCTACTTTTCCGTCTAGGTAGATGTATTTGGTCGAAATACCATTGACACTTTTCTCCGTGCGCAGGCCGCTGGAGTTGTACTTGAAGCTTAAGCTGGTGTCGTTTTTATACAGGGTCTTAAGCTGGCGGCCTTCTTCCCAGGTATAGGTCCAGCCGTCAAAGCTTAAGGGGTTGCCAATGGCATCATAGGTTATGGCTTTGCCGTCAAAGCTGGTCAGTTTGTCTTTCCAGTTGGTATCGGCATACCCATAGGAGATGGTTTTGTCAGGGGTTCCTAAGGGATCCGTAGTGCAGGCGTATTCCTTCTTCTCCAGGAGATTGCCGCCGGCATCATAGCGATAGGTGATCGTCTTGTTTATTACTTCATTGTCTTCCCGGACTAGTTCACTTAATTCGTTGTAGGTATAAGTGATGAGCTTGCCGGCAGAGTTAATGGTCTTGATGTTGCCGTTATCATCATAGGTATAACTTATCGTCTTGTCCGGATCCGTGACCGTCTCGACCAAGTTGCTGGTACTGCCGTTAGTTCCCGCTTTGTAAGTGTAACTGGTAATCGCATTTGTTGATCCTGCCTCAAGCGTGATTGTGACCAGGCGACCCAGGCTGTCATAGGTACGGGTCATCGATCCACCGGCATTAGTCAATTTAGTTAGCTTGCCGTCCTTATCATAGGTGTAGGCGGTGTTGTAGCTTTTCTCGCCAAAGCTCTCCGTGATCTGGGTCGCTTGTCCGTTTGGGTCAAAGCCCATGCTGAGGCTGCTGCTGTCACTGACCGTTTCTTTAACCAGACGATCGGACATGTCATAGAAGTAGCGATGAGATAGGTTGTTTACCGCATCGTACTCATAGCCGACGTTTCCTGAAGCATCATACTCATAACGGAACTTAGTTTCATAGCTTCCCGTACCACTATTATATACCTTATAGGCTTTCACCTGATCCAGAGGATCATACTCTACTAATGTTTTATGGCCGTTGCCAAACTCCGTGGTGGTCAGATTTCCACGCGAGTCGTACTTGTAGCCGACCAGGCTCTGGCTGCCGACTTTAACCCCAGTGGCTCGACCGAAAACATCCTTCGTGAAGGAGTAAGAGAAGCCATTGTGGTTAATGCCTGACAGGTCATCCCCATCATAGGTGTAACCTACTGCCACTGTTTGACCGTCCACTTGCTTGGACACACCTTTAAGCTGGTCGGTAGCATCATCATAAGTATAGGTCGTGGTTTTTCCAGCTGCGTCGGTGAGACTTTTCAACAAGCCATTGACGGTATTGTAATCATAGGTGATGACCTTGCCCAAAGGATCGGTCATGGTATTGATGAAATTGCCGTCCTCGGTATAGCTTGAATGACTTTCAATAAAGGGAGTCGTTCCAGTTTTTGTCTTTGTGACATTACCATATTGGTCATAGGTGAAACTGGTATTCTCGCCTTCTGTTGTTTTTACTCCCGTCACCTGATGATTATCATCATAAGATGCCGTGGTGGTATTCTTCAAAGGATCGGTCACAGTGGTGAGATCATCATTTGTGGTATATCCGTATTCTGATGTGTTGCCCGAGAGATCAGTTGAGGAGGTCAGATTACCGGTAGATTCATCATAAATAGTTGATTCTCCAAAGGTTTCCTTGTAGAGCTGCAGCCCGTCAAAATACCCGGTGTTTAAGTTTTTGTAGTACATGAGGAAAAGATCCACAGAGGTATATGGCTGCTCGGCCACGGCCTCTTCGGCCAGATACTGCCAGTCTTTGGTCTCTTCGTTGAAATGGATGGTTTTCCAGGTCGTGGTGCCATCCGTGTTATTGATTCCAAGGCAAAGAGAGAAATGGCGGTAAGGTTCCACCGGCAATGAGTCCGATCTTCCCCAGCCGGCAAACACGAAGGTGTCACCCTTACCACCGTTGACCTTGACATTTTGCGCGATGGCATGATTCTGCGTTGAATCACCCTTGATGGGATACACCTGGTCACTTAAGGAAGTGGGGTGAGCCGGATCGGAAGTTGTGATCACCGCGGCATCGGTTGAGTCATCCTGCCAGGAGATCCAACCTAATCCCTTATAGCTGAAATCCCCATTTTCGATTAAGTTGTAACGGTTGGACAGAGTGCCTTCCTCCAGCTGGATGTTATCGACCAGAAGATTTCCTGTGGTTGCCCGGATTCCAATGCCAAGGTATACCGTGGTGGAAGCGGCATCAGAGGGCAGCATGAAGGTGAATTCTCTCCGTTCCCAATCCGTGCTGGTACCTGATAAAAAGGGGCTGTACTGATAGCTGGCTGTGCCCGCACTATTGGTGTACTGAATTCGCAGGTAGGCCCCTGTAGAAGCGCCGGATGCGAGCTCTGTTGGCTTCATCCAAGCAGACAATGTGTAGGTTTTGCCTTTTTCCAGGGTTTGGCTCTGAGTGATTTGGTGGAGACCATCCGGGTTGGTCTTGGAAATCAGTTTGGAATAGGATCCCATAAGCGGCATAGTACTGATTTTTTCAACTTGGCCGATTGAGCCATTCACTGCATTGGATGACCAGTCGGTATCGCGTTCCAATCCGGGATTTCGGATGAGGTTGATGACCGTGCGCTGCAATTTTGAGGATAGGGTCAGTTTGTTCGAGTTGCCTGCGCCTTTACTGTTGTACTCGGAGAACGAGGCGGAACCTTCCTGATCCCGGATCGAAATGGTTTTTCCCATATTGTTGAACTGATAGATGTTTGTACGACCGGTACCATCCGTTAATTTCGTGTTGTTTAATCCATAAGCTAGGCTGATGGAAGTTCCCAGCGTCCCATTGGTCCCAACTTCGGTTATTTTGGACGTTTTATAGGGTTTGACTGAAGTATAGGAAAGATTCAAACCATAGCTGTCAAAGTTGCGAACCGAAGTCAGATATCCGCTGGTTGAGTCATAGGTATAAAGGGAAGACTTCCCATCAGGATAAGTGATCTTGGTTAAGCGGTTATTGGTATAGTGATAGGTTGTTTCTTTCCCATCCGGTGCTTTGATTGTGGTGAGTTGACCGGCAGTTGAGTAAATAAACTTCGTAGCTCTTCCGGCTCCATCGGTTACTTGAGTTACTTGTCCGTTGGCACCGGTTTCGATGTGAATAGTGTTGCCATTGGCATCGGCAATTTTAGACAGCAGCCCATGGACCGAGTCATAACGGAAGATCAGCTGATTGCCACTTTTATCTTCCAGTTTAAATTGTTCTTCCGGTTTGCTGGTATTAATCGTCAGTTCCCACTGATCGTCATTTTCTTCTAGCCATTTCCCATCCCTTTGGTTGAAATAATGGGCTGTTCCGTCCTCATCGTAATATCGATAATAGGTCTCCCCTCCAAAGATCATCTTTTTAATGGTCTGGCTGTAGTTAAGCCGCCATCCCAAGCCATATTTTGCATCAGTGGATTTCGTGTTGCCAAATACATGGCTGACCGGAGCTGGCAGGCGGTTGCCTGAAGCTGCGGTATCCGGATGGATGAGAGTCAGGGCGCCGGTGAAGTAGTTGACGTGAACACTTCCTGCCCGCCCGGCTGATGCAGTCTGATAATCCCAGTAAGGCTCCAGGCCATCATTGTTCACGTAAGCCATGGTCATATATGGCCGAGTTTTCCCGCTGAGGGTGGTACCCCCGGAATAGAAGGTAGCGAACTTTCCTGTTTCATCAGCGTTCTTTAGCATGACACCATAGTTTTTACCCGAACCATACCAATCCCGTACCATTTGGGTTACATCAAAGGAAACTTCCTCATCCGCCTTGGCGAATCGATCATATTCCCCAATCAGGCTTTCGTGGGTTGGTATATTATTCCAGGTAATGGTCTCATCGCTCCAGTCTGAAGTTACCCGATGAAGATAGACCTCGCTGGAAGAGGCTAGTTCGTACTTGCGTACCTGTAAGTTCAGGTTGGCATCCACCACGACATCCGATGGGTCCAGGCTGGGAAGATTGAACTTTAAGTAGACCCGGCAAAGGCTGCCTGGGGTATCGGAGGAACCGATGGAGAGATAATCGGTGGTGGTAAAATTCTTATCCGGAGCCAGGCGCGAGACATGGGCATCCTGGATATCCGAGGTGAGCGAAGACGTCCGCAGCGGCGGATCGATGACCACCGGATAGACGCGCTCCGGCGAAGACAGCCAGGCCGGATCCACCGACAGGGTGACTTCGATCTTGCCGTTGCCCAGATCCTTCAGGGACAGATCAGCTTCTGATGCTTCATCCTTGCCGTCATATACAAAGGGAGCAGTCAGAGCCCAGATTTCCTTCGAAGAATCGTTCAGATCATAAAACACAACCCTTGAATCTATTTTCTTCGCGATCAAGTTAGACAGTTGATAGGTGAAGACATAGCTGGTAGGGAGTCCCGCCTGTTTTAAAATCAGATTTTCTTTCACGACAGAACCGGAAACCACATATTCCAGATCCGTGGCGGACAGGATGTCTCCATAGCGGACCGAAGAGTGAATGCCTGGCAAATCCCAAGCTTGATCAGAGGACGGGGAAGTAGACTCAACCATTTTAACCGCCGAATCCTTTGCCCCCGAGAGGGACCACTTCAAACTGTAATTCCCCTGATGAAGCATGCCAAGAAAGTTTGCCTTGGTATTCCTGGCAAACTTCACGGAAAAGTCATTAGCCATGTTGGCGATGGTTTCAGTCCCATCAACGGTGCTTTCTTGTTTAATCGTGTTATCAATGTTTTTCCACTGGTCGCCATCACAATAGTGGACTGCATCCTCATACAGTGCAACAAAATTAATGCCATTTTTATTTCGGAAGGTCTTGGAGTTTTGGCTGCGTAGTGATGAGATTTCTACAAGGTCCGCTTTGTCAATACTGTCAGCTAGTCCAAGTTCTTCCTCTGAAGGTGGGGCGGATCGTTCGGAAGCAGGCTGTGGTGCAGCCTGAACGGTTTGAAACGAAATTCCCGTAAAAGCTGTCAGAAAGATGGCAAAGGATAATAGAATAGATAAGAACGATGAGATCGATGGATCATAAAATAGTACTCCCCTTAATCACTACTTTGTGATTTGAACAATAGGATATCCGTACACATCAAAACCAGATTTCTTGATAAAAAAAGAACGAGCCTCCTCTGGGAATAAGTGTATCTTAATTGTGCAATTAATAATAGATTTAACGTTCATAAATCGATTTGAATTGCGTTATTTATTAAAATAATCTGCAATTTTTGAATATAATACCAGAGCTTGTATCAGGGGGTACAAGTTATTAATGGATTATGAAAGAAAGATTTAAAGATACTTCCATTATGATATTTAAGTTCATTTCGGAAATGAGAGATTGGATAAAAATCCACATTCAACTGCGGATTATCTGTCGAGGTAAAATTATAATATAAAGACAGAAAAGTTGTTGAGAACGGTACGATTTTCATTCTTTTCCCTTCTCTATACCGAAAGGTCTAGGGGTACCCAATGACATTCATTATTATGGCTTTACCTCCCATAGTAAAGAACAAACCTTCTGACGTCATATGAAGTGTGTGAGAGCTTCATATGACTCTTTTTATGCACTTGTGGTCACGACTGGAAACTGTAAAGAAAAGAGTCTCATTGCGAGACTCTTAATTTTTTCCGTTTTCGTCAGAAATTCGTCAGAAATTATAGATAGACATAGGTATATGACGGTAAGTTATTTTTATCGAGAACCGTTCAAAACAGTCATTTTCATAGTTTGAGGTTACTGCTGGTAGGTCCATTTTTTTAATTTTAGGTTAATTAACCATTGGTACATTTGAAATAAACAATAGGACAAGGGTGGTACAGATGAAAAAAACGTTCATGACCCAGCTTATTGTGTTGATTATCGTACTCACGGTGGGACTTCCTGTAGTGGTGGGGCTTGGCATATTTTTACTGACCGGACTGCTTCTGCTTTTCGGAGCGCTGGTGATGGCAATCGGGGTGACATCTGCTCCGGTTATCGCGCAGATTGAGCCGGCAGTAGCCACTTTGATCCAGGGAATCCCTTCTGAATCCATCATATTTTTTGGAATCGGGATCACAGCGCTTACGCTGGTGTTCTTTATTCTGTTTATATTTGGAGTGACCCTCGTCATTCGATTTGTGATTGATATGATTCGTCGGATGATCGGAGTGGAGGTACGACATGGGTAAAACAATGAAGCTTTTTCTGGTGCTTGCGCTGCTCGTAAGCCTGGTAGGTTTTGCCATGAGCGTGATTTCAGCACAACAGGCCGGTTTGTCCGTTGCCGATCTGGCACGGATGGTGGAAATGAATCTGAAAAAACTGAACATTGACATAGTGGTTCCTGAATACAGCAGCGTGGAGCAAACCATGACGGTAACACCCAAAGGCGAAGTGCACAATATTGTCCTCAAGTCGTCCTTTGCGGATATTGCCGTTGAATCCGGCGAGGAATTCCAAGTCCGGCTTCAGGGAAATGTCACCAATGAGCTGGACGATTTACTGTCCTGGCGGCAGTCGGATGATACACTCTATCTGGATGTCGCTGCAGTCATCAAGGAAAATCCTACTGCGACAGGCTTATATGCTCTTGTCACCCTGCCGGCGGAACAATTTCGTGAGTTCGAGCTGGCAACTGTCTCAGGTTCGGTTCAGATTACCGGAATTGAGGCCGATCGGATCCAGATGGAATCCAAGTCCGGTAATTTGAATATCTACGATTCCACTCTGACAGAAGCAGTAATCAAGACAACTTCAGGGGATATTCTGATTCTCAATGATGATCCCATGGAGTTCCAGTGTCGGACCGACAGTGGCTCCATCGATATTATGGGAGAAGATTTATCTGGATCCCTCAAGACGAAATCCGGCTCAATCAGCCTTAATTTCGGCGATCTGACGAATGATCTTGTGCTGACCACGGATTCCGGTCATATGGAGATTTACTACAGAGGTTCTGATCTGGCATACCGCTTTACGAGCGAATCCGGCGATGTCCGGGTGCATCAGGATGATGCGGAGCTGGAAGCATCGGGTACTGCGGGAGAAGGGCAGCATTCCATCAGAGGGAGCAGCCAGTCCGGTTCAGTCACCTTCGAGTTCATTGAGGAAGATCTGATGATTCGTGAGTAATCCATCGGAAAGCCAGTTTTCCTGATGCCTCAATGGTTCAGGAAGTTCGAAATCAAAGGCGCCGGCAGTTTCCGCTTCAGATGCAGTCCAGACACTTAAGATGCATTTTCAATTCTGCTTGACAGGATTCCAGAAAACGATATTATTTATATTGTATCCAGGGGAATCCTTTACGAAGCGGTTTCTGATGTTATAATGGATATGTAAAAAAAACACGGGGGTGTATTATATGAATCCAGTAGTTGATAAAGACTTATGTATCGGTTGCGGCCTTTGCCCAAGCATTGCTCCTGAAATCTTCGAAATGGAAGACGACGGAAAAGCAGTTGCTCTGGTTGCTGAAACTTCAGATCCAGCCGCTCAGGAAGCAGCTGACAGCTGCCCAGTCGGAGCAATCCTGCTCTAAGACCGGCTCGAGGAATTTAACGATCGAAGGGTTTGACACGAAAGTGATCAGACCCTTTCTTTATGTTCAGGAATATGAACCAAGGCAGAGATATGACCCTGGCGGCAGCTCGGAGGACCTGGGATCATGGATCCGCTTTCGTGCAATTTGACTAGACACAGGCCGGGACTTAGAATGGAATGACTGAGGTGATCAAATGACTTATACCTTAAGATCAAGGAATTACATAGATACATACAGCCGTCCCGCCATGTTCAGCCTGCTGCTGATTTTTGTGGTCGGATCTCTCCTGCTGGAATACGGTGAGTCGATCCTGCTGGGATGCAGTGTGCTGATTTTGTACGGCATTTACTTATATTTATATGCCCCGGCCAGACAGCGACTGGTTGAGGGCCTGCGTGACGCCAGACACAGCAGAACGACCCTCGCCATGGTGTTTATCCCCCTGTGGTCATTTCTCTCCGCCATCTGGTCGGAAGCCCGATTGGATACGCTGGGCAACAGCTTGATGTATTTCTACTTGCTGATGCTTTACCTGGCTATGAAATACGAGTTTAACGAGGAGCATTACCGAAAACGGCTGTTCCAGGCATTTACACTGGCCATCGCCGGAACGATGGGTTACCTGGTCTGGCAGTATGCCTCGGCTTATGTCAGGCACGAGGCCATTGTGCGCGACCGCTTCATTTCAACCATAGAAAATTCGAACAATCTGGGTATCATTGCCATGATGTTTTTTCTGATCTGCGCTTCACTGGTGCGCAGTGCCGTGGATTGGAAAAGCCGCCTCCTGTATGGTGTTCTGGCCCTGTTCAGCCTGGCTGGAATCCTGACTTCGCAGTCCCGCTCAAGCATTGTGGTGATCGGTGTGATGCTGATCTATATCATCTGGAAATATAATCCCAAGTATATTCTGGTGCTGGCACTCCTGGCGATGGTGGTGGTGGTCACCCCCACGCTGCAGCAGCGGGTGCTGGATATTTTCTCCTACGAACAGAATGTTCAGCGGGTCAAAGTATGGCATGTCGCTTCCATGCTGTTTCGGGAAAACCCGTTCTTCGGAGTGGGCGCCAACGCCTTTCGGGTGGGCTATGTCCGAATTTTTGAAGCAAATCCCCAGATGTTCAACAATTATGACATCAAAGTACTGTGGCATGCCCACAACATGTTTCTGCGCTTTGCCGCAGAACAGGGCATTCCGGGACTGGCTTCGCTGTTCCTCCTGATTGGCGGTTCGGTCCGGATGATGCGTTCCATCACCAAGGCTCAGGTTTACCGCGCCAGCCGATCTTTTTTAATGGATGGTGTATATCTGGCCATCATCGCATTCTATCTGGGTAATATTCTGGACAGCTACTGGATGTCGCCCAAACCGCTGTTTGTGTTCTACTTCATCCTGGGACTGGCCGGAGGATATGCCCGGCATCATCGCCTCTCATCCTGATCAGCTCTGCTCCTGCATCGGATAGGCAATGAACCCGCCAGCTTGCTCTGGTAACCGAATTAACGAAACCGTTACTAAGTTTGCGGCGGATTTACGCTATAATGAGGATGTAATACTTTACATAAGGAGCGATCAAATGGAAAACCAGAAAAATCTTGAGATCATCAAGCAGGCCATCCTGAACGAAGTAGAAGGTTATCAGTTTTATAAGATGTATTCGGAAAAGGTAACCAGCCCCGAAGTGAAGAAAACCTTCCTGGATATCGCCAATGAAGAGCTGGAGCACATTGAGTACCTGAAAAAGCTGATGTCCAACTCCAGAGAAGATAACCTGAAAATGGCTGAGATGGAAGTGCCCGCACCGGGAATCTTTAAGTTCTCCAATCTGACCCCCGCAGAACTGTCTCTCGCACTGGCTGCTTTCTCCATCGCCACCAAGATGGAGGATGACTCTCAGAAATTTTACGCAAAGGCAGCCGCCGATGCCCAGACCGACGAAGAAAAAGTGTTATTCAACAAACTTCAGGAGTGGGAGATTTCACATCGGGATGCCTTCGATGCAAAATACCAGGAACTGAAAGAAGACTGGTGGGCTGACAATGCCTTCGCCCCATTCTAAAACGGAAAGCAGACTGATCCTTGACGGATCGGTCTGTTTTTTAAGTGAAAATAAAACGTGAACAACACTCTTTTCACAACTGGGTCAAGCTTTTTTTCATATACTTAAATCAAAGGATTTCCTCCGAATTTTTTTCTCGTGCATAGGGTCCCGCCTCCTGGCAATCCGATCGCTGAGGAAAGTCCGGATTACAGGACTTGAGAAGCCTGTATCGAACTGAATACGGATCCGGCCGGAACCGGTGTGAAGGCAATGGCTGAAAGCCGATGCCGAGGGATCAGTACTATGTTCAGGTGGGATCGTTCGGCGGGATCCCTTCACTCAGGTTGTCTGATTGGGAATCTCATCCCATTCGATTCGTGAATAACAAGATCCAGAGTTGCGCTCTCTGGAAGAGGACGCTGTGACCTTAAGGAGGAATATAAGTGGCTTATGATTTTAAGAAAGAGCAAAAGGAGTTGTATCAGCCAAAGACAAAACCTGTGATTGTGGACGTTCCGCCCATGCGATTCTTGATGATGGACGGTCAGGGAAATCCAAACACCAGTGCAGACTACCAGAACAGCCTGAATGTCCTGTATGGCCTGTCCTATACCATCAAGATGACCAAAGACTGGCCCGGCTGGTTTGAATACGTCGTGCCACCCCTGGAGGGCCTCTGGCGGGTGAACGATCAACTGTTTACCGGACCGGATTCCATACCGCTGAACAAAGCGGATCTGATATGGACTGCCATGATCCGCCAGCCGGAATTTGTGACAGAGGCCGTTCTGACGGGAGCATTGGACATTCTGCGGCGGAAGAAACCGGAGTTGGATCCGACTGGCGTAAGACTGGAAGAGTATCACGAAGGCCTGTGTGTTCAAGTCCTGCACATCGGATCCTATGACGCGGAACCGGAAACGATTCGGGCCATGGATCGATTTGCCGCCGAATCGGGCTATGAGATCGATATGTCAGGGGAGCGCAGGCATCATGAGATATACTTGAGTGATCCCAGAAGAACAGCTCAGGGCAAGCTCAAAACGGTGCTGCGCCATCCCATCCGGCTGAAGTAATCCGGCAAAGCGCGGCTGCAGCTCGAGTGGGAACCGGTGGCATGAAAAAAAGGATAGGAAGGTGAGACCATGACGGGTGTAGAGATCGATCTGGTTGTGCACGACAGTGTGAAAGCCATGAGTTTTTATCAGAAGGTGTTCCGGGCGGAACGCCTGGAAGTGACGAATTTCGAAAGGGGACTCAATGAGGCGGTGTTTGTCTTGTTTGAAACCCGTTTTCATCTGCTGGACGAGAATCCGGAATATGGACTGGTTGCACCGCTGCCGGAGGAAGACAAGCCGTTCTGGGTTAATCTGATGGTGGAAGACCTGGATCGGATTCTTGAAACAGCGCTGGAGAACGGAGCCACACTGATTCAGCCGATTACGCCCATTCCAGAGATCGGTGTGAAAAATGCCAGCTTTATGGATCCATACGGTCATGTCTGGCTGCTGCATCAGCTGCTGGATGAGACGATTTCGGATGATCCGGAAGCGCGCATGGCATTTCTGGAAGAGAAATTCGGCAGAAAATCCTGAGGAATGGCTGACTTTGGCGGCCCGATGAGAAATCACAGCAAATGAAATGGCCAAAGGGAATCTCCTTAAAACGAGCTGGTCCAATCCAGATGAAGGGGCATAGATTGTGAAGTGAAAAGAACACTTTCATCGGAGGGATGATGGAATCAAGACTGGACCGGGAGTACAATGGATGGAAGAGGTCCTGTCGGAGAGACTGACCATCATATGAACTGAATGAGCGGGCAAAGAGATCATGACCGCGCATTCGGGATAGAAAGGATTTGGAATGAAAAGTTTACGATGGAATCTGGATTCGCTGTATCAGGGGTTTGAGACAGATGATTTCAGGGAGGATTTTGATCGCCTTGAAACCGGGTTGAAAGAATTTACCCAGTGGACAAATCTTCGGATGAGTGGCAATGATTCAGCAGTTGAGACGTTGGAGGATTACCTCAGACGTCTGGTGGAAATCAGAAAATTATCTGCCCGGCTGGGTGCATTCAGCCATCTGACGCTGTCGGTGGACTCAAAGAACGAAGCAGCCAAGCAGGCCATGAACCGACTGCAAAATCTTTCCGGTGAGATGACTCAGCTGGAAGTGCGGCTGATCCAGTACTTAAAGGGTCTGTCTGATCTGGAGTCGGTCATGAAGGAAAGCCAGTTCCTGCAGGAACATGAGTTCTTCCTGAAGGAGCATAAGAAAAAAACAGATCATCTTCTTTCTGAAGCGGAGGAAGTCCTGATCAGCAAGCTGAGAAATACCGGGTCTACGGCGTTTGGCCAGCTTCAGGGCGATCTGACGGCCAACCTGCTCATCGAAGTGCCTCTGGACGGGAAGAGCCAGAGCCTGCCGCTGCCGGCGGTGCGAAACCTGGCCTATCACAGTGATGCACAGGTGCGCCGGGAGGCTTACTTCAGCGAACAGAAGGCCTATGCAGCAGTCGAGGAAACATCAGCTGCCGCCCTCAATGCCATAAAAGGCGAAGTCATTACGGTGGCGGAGCTTAAGGGGTATGCCTCTCCGTTGGAGGAGACGCTGGAAGACTCCCGCATGACAGCAGCGGCATTGGATTCACTGCTCGGAGTGATCCGCGAATATCTGCCCTGGTTCCACCGTTACCTCCGGCGCAAAGCAGAACTCCTGGGACATTCTGACGGTCTGCCATTCTATGATTTATTTGCGCCCATGGGTGAAGTGTCAAGAACCTTTACTTATGATGAGGCGATTGGCTACATCGTCGGAAATTTCCGGAAATTCAGCAGTCGGCTGGCCGGCTATGTCCAAAAGGCCTACGATGAGGAATGGCTGGATGTTGAGCCCCGCATGGGCAAGCGAGGCGGAGCCTTCTGCCTGAATCTGCCGGTCATCAAGGAATCCAGAATTATGTCAAATTTCAATGGTTCCTTCAGCAATATGACGACTCTGGCCCATGAACTGGGACACGGTTATCATGGATTCAATCTGAAGGATGAGTCGATCTTAAATACGTCTTATCCGATGCCAATCGCAGAAACGGCATCGATCTTCAATGAAACCATCGTGGTCAACGCAGCACTTTCTGAAGCGTCTGACCAGGAGAAAATTGCGATACTGGAAGCCAGCATCTCGGATGCCACCCAGGTTATCGTGGACATCTATTCCCGGTATCTGTTTGAATCGGATCTGTTCGCGCAGCGTAAGGACCGCACTTTGTCTGCTGACCGGCTCAAGGAGATGATGCTGAACGCTCAGCGGGAAGCTTACGGCGACGGGCTGGACCATAGCCTGCTGCATCCGTACATGTGGGTCAACAAACCGCACTATTACCGTGCCGGACTGTCCTTCTACAACTTCCCCTATGCCTTTGGACTTCTGTTTGCCAAGGGGCTGTACGCCATGTACCTGGAAAAGGGAGAAGACTTCCTGCCGCTCTACGACAAGCTGCTCAATGAAACCGGCCGCAATGATCTGAAGGATCTGACGGCATCAGTGGGGATTGACCTGGAGAATCCTGCCTTCTTCCGTTCCTCCATGGAACTGATCCGGCAGGATATCGAAGAATTCCTCAAGCTCACGGGAAAGGAATGATCAGATGAAAGTTGGTTTTATTGGATTTGGCAATATGGCCTATGCCATGGCCGGAGGAATGATAAAATACGGCGGCTTTGATCCGGCGGATCTGATGGTCTCCGCCCGGGACATGGATAAGCTGAAAAGTCGGGCAAATGGACTGAAAATCGCCTGCACCAAGGACAACCGTCAAGTCGCAGCCCAGTCGGAGATTCTGTTTCTGGCCGTTAAACCACACTTTATCAGCCAGGTCATTCAGGAGATTGCCGATGTACTCCGCCCGGAAACCATCGTGGTTTCGGTTGCTGCCGGCATCAGTCTGGCGGAAATGGAGGAGTGTCTGGGAAGACCGGGAAAACTGATCCGAGCTCTGCCAAACACGCCGGTTCTGGTTGGACAGGGAATGACCTTGTATGAAGCCAACGAACAGGTGACACCAGCTGAAGAAGATGCAGTGGTTCAGCTGCTGGAAGGATTTGGCAAAGCCCGTCGAATTGATGAAGCACTGTTTGCGGGCACCGGTTCAATGACCGGTTGCTCACCGGCCTTTCTCTACATGCTCATGGAGGCGATGGGAGATGCCGCGGTCCGTCAGGGTATGACCCGGGAGGCAGCCTATGAACTGGCCGCCCAAACCGTCAAGGGCTCTGCAGAAATGGTCCTGGAGACGAAGCTCCACCCGGGACAGCTCAAAGATATGGTCACCAGTCCGGGCGGAACCACCATCGAAGGGGTAAGAGTTCTGGAACGTCTGGGATTCCGCTCAGCGATCATGGAAGCAATCATCGCTGCCGCTGAAAAAACCAAAAAATAAAGAAAGCTCCCTCGCCGCCGGAAAGCGGTTGGGGAGATTTCCATTTCAAGCAACACACAAGCAGCTGTTCATCAGCTTTCTTGCCGTACTTCCTGAACGGTATACTTTTTCTTTCGATTGATGCCGGGAACCTCTGAGTCACCCGATACCACAAAGGCGTGGTGATCATACATATTCAGATCAGGGGAGATTCCGAAATAGACATCTGCCCGAGTCAGCTGATTCCTCTGGTAGGTATACTTCTCATAATGGAGAAACATCAGTTCCGGTTCAGCCTGATCGTATTCGGAAGCAGCATAGGACAAGATTTGTCCGTCGGCTCCGTATATCACTTTGGATACCTTTGTTACTTCTTCCCAGCCATGATGGAACGTAACGCCATATTCGACATTTTCGGCCCGGAATATAAATTCCATATCCTCAGGAAGTTCAGGCGGACCCTGAAGCTGAAAGCGGGAGACACAGATTAGCTCCCCAGCTTCATTAAAGCTGTAACGAAAATAATCGTCGGTCGCGGCCTCCGGACCGGGAATCTCGACGCCCTGATTGCAGCCTGCCAGTAAATTAAGCACCGGGCTGGGATTCATGATTCCCCGATGCAGGCATTCTCCGCCCTGGGCATAGGTTGTCGTGGCTGTCCTTTGTCTGGTTTGAACGATAAATTCCGGGAACAGGTGAACATACTGGTCAATCAGGATTCGGAATTCCTCCAGGATAGACTGGAAATTAGCCATCAGGACTTCGTCAGAGTCAGACAGAAATCCATTGATCAGGTTCTGAGCCCCGCTGGTCAGTTTACGGATGGGGTGAATGAATCGTGCCACAATTGTGACCTCCTTCAGGTGTACTCTGAAATCCAAGAATTCGTTGGCTGGAGCAGGATTTGAATTCATCGGATGTCAATCATAACATTACCATGAAAAGCAAAAAAAGGCGAAAATGCATCTTGGCATAGATGCTGAAGCAGGAAAAGAAGCGAACAAGTTTGGATATCGAAAAAGGCTGGATCTCGACATAAGCTGGAAAAACAGGAAGGCAGGTATAGGCGAACACAGCGACAGGCGAACACAGCGACAGTCGAACACCGACAGGCGAACAAAGAGGTTTCGGGCAAGCACAGCAAAGAAGGCAGAGCCGGCAATCAAAGATTATTGGCGGTAATGGGCGAAGAGGGGCAGATCTGGCCTGCCCGGCTGGGGGGATAACATTTGGAAAAAGTATTTACCTGTGGCTCTAAGGTGTGATACAATAACTTTTGTTAAGCCGCTGTGGCGGAATTGGCAGACGCGCTGGACTCAAAATCCTGTGGTAGCAATATCGTGCCGGTTCGACCCCGGCCAGCGGCACCAGAAGAGCACCGTATCGAAAGGTACTGTGCTTTTGCTTTTTGTGAAATTCAAAATGTTTGAACTAAATAGGAATTAGGTATCAAACCGATTCTGATGGATTTCTTTCGTTGGGAATATTATAATCTTCCCGCATTCTCTGATTTGTCACCGGCTGGAGCGGAAACTTGCGTTAAAATGAAAAAGGACGCATCGGGAGGACAGATCTCATCAGTTCAATGGAGAGTTGTCTGGCGGACGGATTCGGGATTCGCCGTGATTCAGAGGGAGTGAAAGATTCTTTGCTTTGAACAGCCAGACGGATGAGTTTCCTGAATTTAGGGTGGATTATGGATCCTTTGACAATGGACTGACCCAGCGGGCTTGGCCTGCTCAACCGGAGCTGCCTGATGCGCGCTTGCAGCTGCAAAATCATTCAATCAACGGAGAATAATAAGATGACAAAAAATCTGATGATCCTTGGCACCTCATCCGGTGCGGGGAAATCTACAGTAGTGAGCGGTCTGTGCCGGATTTTCCGACAGGACGGCTTTCAGACCGTGCCTTTTAAATCACAAAATATGTCAAACAACAGCCACTTGCTGCCGGACGGCAGGGAAATGGCGCGGTCCCAGGCCATTGCCGCTTATGCCTGCGGGGTCGAACCCAATGCGGACATGAACCCGATTTTGCTGAAATTTGGGCCGAGCGGTCTGGAGGTCTACGTGCAGGGGAGATTTTCCGGAAAGATGGATTCCTCCACTTACCGCAGGGATCAATCAAGCCTGTGGCAGGCCATTTTGGAATCATACCATCGCCTGGCAGATCCAGCGGACCTGGTCATTCTGGAGGGGGCGGGCAGTCCGGTCGAAATGAATCTGAAGCCAGGCGACCTGGCGAATCTTGATGTAGCCGCACGAGTCCAGGCGCCCTGTTTACTGGTAGCTGACATTGACCGGGGCGGAATGTTCGCTTCTGTCTACGGAACCCTGATGCTTATGACACCGCAGGAACGACGCCTGATTCGGGGCATTATCCTCAATCGGCTGCGAGGCCAGAGCGATTCCTTTGCACAGGTTCGTCAGAGTCTGGAGGAGATTATCGGACTGCCCGTTGTCGGCATGCTGCCTTACGCTGCCATCGCGCTGGAGGATGAAGATTCCCTGATTGACGCCGCAACGGGCGAAAAAGGGGTTCAGACCCATGAGGCGATGGATCAGGAGTTTGACCGGCTGGCTGACCTGTTCCGGGAACATCTGGATCTTGAAGCGATTCGCCGGATTATAGAGGAGGGCGTAGTTTGAAGTTCGCACTCTCCTACAGCGGAGGCAAAGACTCCGTCCTTGCCCTGAAAAAAGCTCTGGATCTGGGTCATGAGCCCGCAGCCCTTCTGACCACCTTTGATGAGGCCAAGGGCAATTCGCACTTTCACCGGATTCCAAGGGAACTGCTGGTTCAGGCAGCAGCAGCATTAAACATTCCGCTCCGACTCATCATAACCGAAGGGGAGCGGTACACCGCAGATTTTGAATTGGCCTTGACCAGGTTGAAACAGGAAGGCGTGAGCATGGTTGTCTTCGGCGACATTGACATTGACGAGCACAGGTCCTGGTGTACACAGCGCTGTGAAAACACCGGACTGGAAGCGTTCTTTCCCTTGTGGCAGATCCCGCGGCATGAGGTAGTCAGCGAGTTCATCGATACGGGCTTTCAGGCTCTGATTACAGCTTTGGATACACAACGGTTGGATGCTTCCTTTTTGGGGCGGGTTCTGTCTCATGAAGTGATTAAAACCATGGCGGTTCAGGGAGTCGATGTCTGCGGCGAAGCCGGAGAATTCCATACTTTCGTTGTGGGCGGTCCGCTGTTTCAAGTTCCGGTGCGCTGGCGGTCCCAGGAGCCCATCGCTTCGGGTCATCATCTGTTTCTGCCTCTGATCAGTCAGGGCGAGTAAAGTTCAGGAGGTTTCATGAAAAACAATTACAAATTTTTCAGCAACGTAGAATGTGAGTACTTTCCCTGTCATGGGACGGACAAGCCGGAGGAGTTCAACTGTCTGTTCTGCTATTGCCCGCTCTACCTGCTGGGACGCGACTGCGGCGGAAATTATCAGTACGTCGGGCCAAACGGCACAATCAAGGACTGCTCCAACTGCACTCTGCCGCATCATCCGGCCTACTATGACATCATTCTGCAGCGTCTGCGGGAGGCTTCTCAAAAACAGAGTAAAAAAACTGAATAAGCGGGATCTGCGGCCGGATATAGACTCCGGAACAGCCATTTCCCGTTGATCCGTTCGATCCCCTGCCTGGCGGGGGATTCTTCACTTTTTTTTCATTTTCATGACGTATAATAATTAAAGCAACGCGAAAGGAAAAGAATCATGGAAAAATTACTGATTATCGATTCCAATTCGATTATGAACCGGGCGTACTTTGCCCTGCCGCCCATGGTGACGCAGGACGGACTGCATACAAACGCCATTTACGGATATATCAATATGCTGCAAAAGATCCGGGAGGAACTGAATCCGGACTTTATTGTGGCGACCTTCGACCGCAAGGCACCCACCTTCCGCCATCAGCAATATGACAATTACAAAGCCGGCCGCAAGGGCATGGATGATGAACTGGCTCAGCAGCTGGCTCCCATGAAGGAAATACTGACCGCCATGAGCATTTCGATTCTGGAGATTGATGGCTATGAAGCCGATGACCTCATCGGCACCCTGAGCCTGGAAGCGGAAAAGCATGGGATTGAATCATATATTATGACTGGGGACAAGGACAACCTTCAGCTGGCCTCAGACTTGACCCGGGTCATCATTACCAAAAAAGGAATTACGGAAAAAGAAGTGTATGACGGAAAGCGGTTCCGGGAGGAATTTGGCATTACACCCACTCAGTTCATTGACGTCAAAGGACTGATGGGAGATAAATCCGATAATATCCCCGGCGTGCCGGGCATCGGAGAAAAGACCGCGATGCAGCTGGTTCGGGATTATGGCTCGATTGAGGGCGTATACGAACACCTGGACGCCATCACCAAACCGAAACAGAAGCAGAATCTCCTGGAGTATCGCGAAGATGCCTTCTTCTCAAAAAAACTGGCCACTATTTTGCGGGAAGTTCCCATTGAGATCAACTTGGAAGAGCTGAGGGACCAGAACGGATACAATGAGGAGAGACTCCGGGAGCTGTATCTTCGGTTCCAGTTCCGCACATTGCTCAATCGTCTGGGGAAAAGTTCGGCAGGGACTGCAGGTCAGGTCACCCAACCGGCCGTCGCCCCGGCCGGGGCCGTGGCAGAGACCAAGGGCGGTCTGGAAACAAAGGCTGAACCGGCACCTGTCGGTGCTCTGGCTGCTTTGTCAGACTTCCGGGTGGCAGCGGATGCCGCCGGACTGGCTTCGTTGGAAGCGCAGCTGAGGCTCAAAGGGGACGAACCGCTCCTGTTGTCCTTCCTGTACCAGGAGGATGCCATGCTGTCCCGACGAGAAATCAACGTGATATATGCGGTTTGCGGTGATCTGAATCTGGTATTGGATTTTCCGAGCCTGCGGTGGGATCAGGCAGCCATGGAGATCCTCCGACGCATCCTGGAAGACCACAGGATCCGGAAGCTGGGCTACAACGTCAAAAACGCCTATACCATCTGCAAGAAGCATGGCATCCGGTTTGATCGGGTGGAATTTGATGTGCTGATGGCAGCCTACATTCTCGAGCCCGTCCGGGGACAGTACAGCCTGAAGGATCTTATTTCGACCTACCTCTTCAAGGAAGTGGAAGGGGAAGGCCATGCCTTTGAACTGGCCAAGACGCGGGAGCTGAAGGAACTGAGCCAGATCCTGGCCCGAGAAATTCAAACCGCCGGAGCGGACAAGCTTTTATACGAAGTGGAGCTGCCCCTGACCAATATCCTTTCGGATCTGGAGATCGAAGGATTCCGGATTGACCGTGATTTACTGGATGAGGCCGGCCGGAAAATGCAGGGGGAAATCGCCCGGATTCAGGCGGAGATCTATGAGGCTGCCGGAGAAGAATTCAATATCTCTTCCCCCAAGCAGCTGGGCGTGATTCTGTTTGAAAAGCTGGATCTGCCTCACGGCAAGAAAACAAAAACCGGGTATTCCACCAATCAGGCGGTCCTGGACACTTTGGTCGACAAACACCCCATCATTGAAAAGGTCATGTATTACCGGCAGATTACCAAACTGTACTCGACCTATGTCGAGGGATTGCGCAATGCAATCGATGAAGACGGCCGAATCCATTCCAACTTTCAGCAGACGCTGGCGGTGACAGGCCGACTGTCCTCCACCGAACCGAATCTGCAGAATATTCCGATTCGATACGAAATGGGCCGCGAACTGCGCAAAGCCTTTATCCCGCATGATGAGAACTGCCTGATCTTCGCCTCGGATTACTCGCAGATTGAGCTGCGCGTGCTGGCACACCTGTCGGATGATGCCTCCATGCAGCAGGCATTTGCCTCCGGAGTCGACATTCATACCAAGACTGCGGCGGAGGTGTTTGGCAAGACGACGGAAGAGGTAACGTCAAAGGATCGGTCCAACGCCAAGGCGGTGAACTTCGGCATCATTTACGGAATCGGCGATTTTGCTTTGTCTCAGGGACTGGGCATCAGTCGGGCCGAAGCCAGAACTTACATTGACATGTATTATGACCGGTATCCAAGAATCCGGGATTACTTTGAAGGGGTCAAGCGCGAAGCCCGGGAAAAGGGCTATGTCACGACAATCATGGGTCGTCGCCGCCAGATACCTGAAATCAATGCTTCCAATAAGGTGGTGCAGGCACTGGGCGTGCGTCTGGCCATGAATTCGCCGATCCAGGGATCTGCAGCAGACATCATCAAAGCCGCCATGGTAAAAGTGTATGACGCTCTGCGCCAGCATGGACTGAAGTCGCGGATGATTCTGCAGGTACATGATGAAATCATCATCAACATGCATAAGGATGAAGAAGCCATTGTCAGAGAGCTGGTGGCAGATGCCATGGCTCATGCCATGGATCTGAAGGTGGAGCTGAAATCTGATCAGAATACAGGAGGAAACTGGTATGAGGCAAAATAAACTGATCCGCATCGGAGTGACGGGCGGCATGGGCGCAGGAAAGAGCACTGTCGCCGGCTATCTGGAGGAAGCCGGACTGCTGGTGATCGATGCAGACATGGTATCCCGCGATGTGATGGAATTATATCCCGAAGTTCATGATTACATTCGAAAGACCTACGGCGAAGAGTATTTCCTTCCCAACGGCGACCTGGATCGCCGCAGGTTCGGCCGGCGGGTGTTTCCCGATCCTCAGGCACTGGCTGAATATGAGGCGGTGATCATGCCGTTTATCGTAGGTGAAATCAAGGAACGGTTTGATTACATTGACGATGCTACCGAGGATGAATATGCCGTGCTGGACGCTCCGCTGCTGTTTGCGGTAAGGGACTTCGATGTGTTTGATATTTCAATCACGGTGGAGATGCCCCGGGAGCTTCAGATCGAGCGCGCCATGGAACGTGACAGCCTGACCCGCACTGAAGTGGAAGACCGGCTGAACCGCCAGATGTCCAGGGAACAAAGAGAAGCCCTGGCTGACTATGTCATCATCAACGACGGCAGCCTGGAGGAATTAAAAGATAAAACGCTGGCCGTCTTTGAACTGATTAAGCAACGGGGGATGAATGGCCGGTAAGATGAAAAAAAGTTCCAGCAGGAGGATTGTTGAGCTGAGCATTCTGTTTCTGATCGGAACCTGGCTGCTCATCGCCGCTCTGAGAGCTGGATCAGAAATGGCGGTGCCATACGCCTATGATGACCTGATTGATACTTATGCTGAAAAATACGACCTGGACAAGTCTCTGGTGGCTGCTGTTATTTATCAGGAATCCCGTTTCCGGCCTCAGGTTGTCAGCCGAACCGGTGCCACCGGGCTCATGCAGATTATGCCGGATACCGGAAAATGGGTTGCCCAGCAGCTGGAAGTGCCATTTGATCCGAACCGGCTGAAAGAACCGGAGTACAACATTCGGATGGGCACATACTACCTGTCCTATCTCATGGATAAATACCAGGAAGATGAACAGCTGGTTCTTGCGGCCTACAACGCGGGCCCGGGCAATGTGGACAGCTGGCTGAAAAACAGCCGCTATTCAAAGTCCGGCCGACTTACGCAGATTCCTTTCCGTGAGACGCGCGAGTACGTACCCAACGTAATGAAGATGAAAGGAGTATACCGGTCCTTGTATGCCGGTAAATTTCGACAGCCATGAAACGAGATTTTCTGGAGGAGGATATGTATGACCTGGTCCGGGACCATTTCACGGACCTGGGCTACCGTGTCCAGGGTGAGGTGAAATCCTGTGATGTCACGGCTTTGAAAGAGGACCTGCTCATTATTCTGGAACTGAAAAAAAGTCTGTCCATGGAACTTCTGATTCAGGCTGTGAAACGCCAGCGGCTGGGGGATCTGACCTACATCTGCATTCCTAAGCCAAAGAACTATAAGAAAAACCGCAAATTTCAGGAGATCCTCTATCTGCTGAAGCGCTTGAGTCTTGGTTTGATATTCTGCGAGCCGGATCGTCAATTTATCGAAGTAATCCTGCATCCGGAGGATTATAACCTGGAACGATCAAAAAAGATCAATAAAAAGCACCGGGAACAGATCATCAGTGAAATGCAGGCGCGAACGACCAGTCTGAATAAAGGCGGATCCCGCGGGCGCAAGCTGATGACGGCATACCGGGAAGATGCCATCCGGTTATTATGGATCTGCTCCCGGCGAGAAACCATGGCTCCGCGAGACGGAGTGAAACTAGGCATCGTTAAGACGCCGGCGATTCTAAGGGACAATCATTACGGCTGGTTTCATAAAGTGGAACGAGGCTGTTATGGCTTGACAGAGTCCGGTCACAAGGCACTGGCAGATTATGATCAGATCCTGCCTGAACTGACTCAGGACCTGCTGCTTCAGGATCAGACGACTCAGGACCTGCCGCAGGATCAGATGACTCAGGATCAGACCATTCGGGACCTGCATCCGGATCAGACGACACAGGAAATCAGTTCGCGACAGCTGTCCTTGACGAAGTCGCCAGAGCAGGCGAGCGCAAAGCAAACCAGACGGACCAAAGCAAGCAAAGCCAACAAAGGTTAATCAAAGTAAGACCAGGGACTGCAGGGAGATTGTTTCTAGCAGGTTTGGTGAAGCCGTCAGGATTCTGGAAGCGGCTACAATGAACCAGATCGAGTTCAAATAAGAAATCAGCAGCAAAGCCGCTCCGGGAGCGGTTTTACTGCTGGATATGAAGGGAATATCAGTATGATCAGGTTAGAGAAAATAAACACCGGAAACGTTTGGGAAACCGTCAAATTATCCGTTCACGAAACACAAAAGTGCTTTGTGGCGACGAACACGCAGAGCATTCTGGAAGCCTATGTGACAGTCGCAGAAGGAAAAGTGGCTCAGCCGTTTTCTATTTATGCACAGGATACTCTGGCGGGTTTCCTCATGATTGGATATGACTACTTCGATGATGGGGAAGAACCTCAAGCAGCCCACGGGAACTATCTTGTGTGGCGACTGATGATTGATCAGAAGTACCAGGGACAGGGATTTGGGAAAGCGGCCTTGAACACTGCATTGGAGTACATCAGAACCAGACCGTTTGGAGATGCTGAGTATTGCTGGTTATCCTACGAACCAGAGAATATCGTGGCAAAGTCGCTCTATGCCTCAGTCGGGTTTGTCGAAAACGGAGAACGGTGCGGTGAGGAAACGGTCGCGGTTTTAAAACTGTAAAGGCCTTCACCGCAGACGGTTCAACGCAATACCATATAAGGCAATGGATGAATGGAAAACCTAGGGGATGCAGGATCTGGCCTGTTCAAAAGGACCGGAGCGCCTGAGATTCCGGAATGAATGATTCATTTGCACACTATTCAGACCTTATCCAATGCCGCATTCAGATCATTATGAATTCCTTTTGGCAAGCCATTTCTCAGGTTTTTGGCAGCAGCAGAAAAAAAGAAAAACCTGAAAAAAGTGGTTGCATTCTATCAAGTGGATGATATAATAGAGAAGTCAGAAAAAGCGGGAGTGCTGGAATCGGCAGACAGGCACGTCTCAGAAGCGTGTGTGCAACGCACGTGTGGGTTCAACTCCCATCTCCCGCACCATTTTTTCTGTTAACATCATATATTGGCGGGAGTGCTGGAATCGGCAGACAGGCACGTTTGAGGGGCGTGTGTGCTACGCACGTGTGGGTTCAAGTCCCATCTCCCGCACCAATATGATCATCTTGGACAGATTGCTGTCAGGATGGTTTATTTTATTTTTTGGGCAGTGATGAATTACAGCGCTTTCTCACCGGGGCTGAAGCATAAGGACAGCGGACGAATCTCCGGAAACAAAGGAAAACCCTGAATTCTTCAAGGCGAGTTGTAGAATAAAGTGAAATAAAGTGGCCCATAGCTATGCGGTATAATGTAGGTGACTAAACAAACATTAAGGAGCAAAGCTATGAGCCACCTCTATTCTAACACCTCGGTCTCCAGAAAGAAATACTCTCATTTATCCTACAAGGATCGTCAACAACTCGAGGGGATGGTTCGATCAAACCATCTTCTTGCGAAGCATAAACAAATGACCCAAAAACACATGGCGACGGTCTTACAATGCAGTGAGGCTACTGTAAGCCGGGAGTTGAAAAAAGGGCGAGTTGAACTCATGAACTCCGATTTGACCCTCTATGTGTCCTACTCCGCGGATATCGCACAGGAGGCATATGATTATGCCGCCACCAACAAGGGACCTGCCCTCAAAATTGGCGATGACCATGAGTTTGTTGCTTATGTAGCTCATAAGATCCTTGAAGAGCGCTGGTCTCCGGATGCTATTATCATGGACTTGAAGAAAAAGGAAATCATGCCATCCAAGACCCTTGTTTCAACCCGTACTCTGTATAACTACATCAGCAAGGGGTATATCACGGATGTTTCCAATCAAAATCTGCCCCGGGAAGGGAACCAGACCAGGCGTACGTATCGTCGGGTTAAACGTGCCAATAAGGTGTTGGATGCCCCTGGCATCACAGAGCGCCCAGTGGAAAGCACTGAACGAAGTGAACCCGGGCATTGGGAGATGGATTGCATCGTATCAGGCAAAGGCAAAGGGCTCGCAGCCCTTCTGACGCTGAATGATCGGATGACAAGGGAGAGCCTGGTCTTTAAGATTGCACGGCAAACCCAGGACGAAGTTTTGAAGGTACTTAACCGGCTGGAGCGTAGGATGGGGCGAGTCAAATTCAGTGAGATGTTTAAATCGATCACCGTGGATAACGGCTCTGAGTTTCTCGACTGGAAGGCACTGATTCGATCGGTGACAGGCAGTAAGAAGCCACGGACAAGAGTTTACTTTTGTCATCCGTACAGTTCTTGGGAGAGAGGAACCAATGAGCAGAACAATGGGCTGATCAGGTACCACATCCCAAAGGGGGCTGCCATTAAAGATTATAGCCATGCTCAGATACAGAAACTTCAGGAGTGGCTGAATAATTACCCAAGACGGGTATTGGGCGGATTGACAGCATACGAGGCAAAGGCCCTGTATCATTCTGGCAGGATGTAGCATCCCTCGACGGAGCCCACCGGTCAAGGTCAGGCCCAATCGGGTTAACAACCCTGACCGAAGGGCCCCGTCGAGGGGAAGGACACCATCCAGAATGAAACTACATTTATGTTTGCTTAGCTAAAAAAGTCTTTCACTTTAAGTTGCAATTCGGACCCTGAATTCTTCAAATAAATAGTTGTTGCAATCCGCCCAATGGATGATATAATAGAAAAGTCATAACAAGCGGGAGTGCTGGAATCGGCAGACAGGCACGTCTCAGAAGCGTGTGTGCAACGCACGTGTGGGTTCAACTCCCATCTCCCGCACCAACAGGATCATCTAAGACAATTTATTGTTTCAGATGATCTGTTTATTTTTTTTGGTTCATATTCTGATCTGCTTCGGGATATGGGCAAAAGTCGATGAGTGTGACGGCCTGGCAGTCTCCAGGTTCTCTCGGATGATTTCATGCAGTTTTTCAAGGAACAGTTTCTGATCTTCAAAGCTCAGATGGGCCAGATTCAGATAGATTGGCCGGCCGGTCTCCAGAATGATCTCCAGTTCTTCCTTCACGGCATACAGCCGTCGGATGTCGTGAAAGCATATGGTGAGGTTGCGCAGCAGGGAATAGTGAATTTTAAGATGATCTGAATACAGGTAAATATAGGGGCTGCCATGCTGTTCCCAGGAGTGAACTGCCAGAATCAGACATAGCAGTCCTGACAGGATCAGTGTTAGCCCCTTCGCACTGTTGATGGGATAACGGTAAAGCCAGATCAGCGCTGGCGTGCCGATGGCTGCCGCGCCCCACAGCAGGGTGAACAGAAGACTGGTTCGCAGCACGCGGTAACGCAGGATAAAAGGTTTTTCAATGGAGGATGATTTCGGTTGGTAATTCATGGTCGGGCCTCCTTTCTTGATTCTATTATACTATCTGAACCAGCCGAAGACATCGAAGGGAGTCCGTAAGGCGGCTGAAAGTGCCACACATGAGAGTTGACTGTAATGGTTCAGGCAGGGCGCCGTTCGGTGGCCTTTTTGGTTCTGGTATGCTTTCACTCGATATTGGTTGATAAGCTGTTCAATTCAGTTTATATTTTAGATAAGACTGTTCTGGAAAGCCCTTTGGCAAAGGCGCTCGCCGAGGCGTTAGCATAACCTCAGCCAACGCTTCTCACCTGACTGGAGAATTTGTACTGCCCGAAGGATCATCCTTCTGACCTTCACAGATAATCGGCTCAGACTGAAGAGCACGAGCAAGCCTCAGTGCAGTGATGAGCGGACTGACCTGCAGAGTAAGACTTCAACGCTAAACGGAACGTTACTTAAATTGACTGGGGTTCGTTCCATCGGATCAAGTTGCAACTCCGATGGAGTTTCAACCAGAATGATGGACCAGTAACCGCATTAGAACAATGGGCTGAATAACCGCATCAGACGAATGGAGTGAAAAATGGAAGACAAGAGAAAAATCCTGGTCGTAGAGGATGAACGCAAACTGGCACGATTCATCGAACTGGAATTAAAACACGCCGGTTATGATGTTGAAACCGCCAATGAAGGGCAGACCGCGATCATGAATATCATGAATAATCAATACGATGCCATCATTCTGGATCTGATGATCCCGATTATCGATGGCATCGAAGTTTGTCGCCGGGTCCGCAAGTTCTCCAATGTCCCGATTATTATTTTGACCGCCCGGGATGGGGTAAAGGATAAGGTGGAGGGGCTGGATCTTGGCGCCAATGATTACATGACCAAGCCTTTTGAAATGGAAGAACTCCTCGCCAGACTTCGGGTCATTTTCCGCAAGGAGGAGGAGGTGAAGGACAAATCCCTCATCCTGAGTGTGGGAGATCTGATGCTGAACAAGGAAACTTACGAGGTTCGGCGGGATAGTGACCGGAAGGAACTGACCAAGAAGGAATTTGATCTCCTGGCCTATCTGATGGAAAATCAGGGCATCGTGCTGTCCAGGGAAAAGATCCTCAATCAGGTATGGGGATTTGATTTTGAAGGGGAAACCAATGTGGTGGACGTCTATATCCGATTCCTGCGCAGCAAAATCGATGACAAGTATGACAAGAAACTGATCCATACCATGCGGGGAGCCGGGTACACGATCCGGGACATCGATGAAAATTAAGCTCCAGACGAAAATTTCCCTGAGCTATGCCCTGATCTTTACAATGGTGCTCCTGGCGATGAACGGAGCTGTGTTTTTAATCGTTCGGTTCTATACCGACAGCAGCGACAACATCCAGCTGGCGCGGACGCGCACCATCGTGGAATCGGTGCTCCGGGAGAAGGGCCAGTTCAACCAGGCCGATCTGAAAGAGCATGGGATTCGGTTTCCTCTGGTTGTCCAGGTAAAGACGGATGATCAGGAGTTCACTTCGTTGGATGGAGTGATGATCACAGAGGAGAAAGGCTTCAACTTCCTGCAGTTCGATTATCTGGGAGAGATGGCTTCTCATCGCGCCCGAGTGATCCAGACTGAATTCATCGGGCCTGACCAGGTCAGCCATCAACTGACAATCGCCAAAAGCATTGAAGAAACAGTATACAATCAGCGAGTGACCATTGTAACCTCAGCCATTGCCTCATTTCTTGGAATGCTGCTTTCACTGGCGGTGGGCAGCTATATGAGTCATGAAAGCTTCAAGCCCATCAACAACATGCGCCGATCGGTTGATTCCATCGGAGTGCGAAATATGGGGGACCGGATTCGGGTTCCGGATACAGGGGATGAGCTGACTGATTTGGGCAATACCTTCAACTCTCTGCTGGATCGAATGGAATCTGCTTATACCAAGCAAAGCAAGTTTGTATCGGACGCATCGCATGAACTGCGGACTCCGCTGACGGTCATCAAGGGATACGTCGAACTTCTTGACCGCTGGGGCAAGGATGATCCTGAGATTCTGAACGAGGCCATCGCCGCCATCAAGGAAGAAACCCACAATATGAACAACCTGGTAGAAAATCTACTGTTCATCGCCAAGGGGGAAAACAGGAAGCTCAATGTGGTCCCTGAGGAATTCGAACTGCTGGATGTGGTAGAGGAAGTCTGCCAGGAAACCCGGATGAGCCAGCCTCAGAAAAATATCGAATTCGAAGGACAGTCCATTCTGATCGAAGCTGATCGGAAAATGATCAAGCAGCTGCTGCGGGTGTTCATAGAAAACTCCGTAAAATTTACCCGGCCGGATGGAACAATACGAGTTGTCCTGGCCAAAACCAGTCATCAGGCTATTCTGAAGGTCTGGGACAACGGGGATGGAATTGCACCCAAGGACATCCCGCGGGTGTTTGAGCGGTTTTTTGTGGCAGACAAGGCGCGTACCAAGGATAAATCTGGTTCGGGGCTTGGACTGTCTATCGCGAAGTGGATTATTGATGTCCATCGGGGAAAAGTCAGCCTGGACTCAAAATTAGGCGAATTTACTGAATTTGCAGTCACGCTTCCTTTGAAATTCCAGGGCGATCTTCCGGATCTAACCCCTGCGCCGCCACCGGCTGAAGATCATTCAGGCAAACCGATTGGATAGATATGGATGAAAAGAATGCAGCATGAAAAAAAGCAAAGTCTGAGAAGTATCTCGGAGCTTTGCTTTTTTAATAGAAATGGTTCCAATCGCAAGCCAGCGTAAATGACACAAGAATCCAAAGAGCCGGTTTGATCAAGGGCGGTTCATCAGGTGAGGGATCTGTCTGATTCTGAAGACGACGGTGTTAGGCTTTTTTTAGCTTCTTGCGCTGCTGCTTCAGATGGTTGTATTGTTTTACCTTATAATATTTGCGGCCGCCGGTATAAAGTACCTGGAGCAGGAAGCCGATCAGAAGGCCAATGAAAATCAGGGAATACCAGGTGCCTTGCAGGGATGGCAGTTTCATGTCATAGATCAAATTGTCCCACTGGCGCAGGAAGTAGAGGTTCTGACCTCCCCAGGCTCCGAAAAATGTGCTGTAGGCCAGGAGTTTAAAGTCCATGGTCAAAAAGACCAGGATGATGACTCCGAGACTAAGATATAACCAGCTGTAATTCCCCAGAATCGACGGGATGGACATAGGATCCAGAAGTTCCAGAGGATCCAGAGTATATGTGTAAATTTCCCAGCCGATATGTGTCAGGACAAAGATTAAGATGGGAAGAGTCCGTAATATGGTCGACAAGATAATAAGCAGGGTTTTCCCCACATGTTTCAAATTGCCACCTCCTCGTAAATAAAAATTTGGATAAAAACTCGAAAAGGAAAGGGTTAAGACTACAAACATTATACTATATTCTCTTCAAAAAGCACGGACTGGAATAACAGAGGTTCACGCTCTATGGTTCAACCCCTGGAGGCTCCCTTTACCAGCGTGAGGAAATTTGCTAAAAAAAGTCGGGATAAGATATACTTGGTATGGCAGGATTCACTGGATTGGGTTTTCTAAAGACCGGGAACCTGCACAACTCTAACTTTGATTTGAGGAGACCATATACTGTATGAAACAACGAACCAATTTCGGACGGAGATCTCCGCTCCATCAGATATCCTTGCTGCAGCTCACTCTTTATGGGATGGCAGGAACCTTTGCTGTCGACTTTTCTTTCAGCATGCTCAAGATTCCCTTCACTCTTTTCAGTCTGTTCTATTTCGATCCGAGCCGAATCATCAACAGAGGCGAAGTGTGGCGACTGCCAGCCTTTCCCTTCCTTCACCACAGAACCGGTCTTGATTTCACATCCATCATCTGGTTTGCCTTCAGCATGCTGATTTACCAGGTAGTGATTCGCACTCTGGAAAATAGAGTAGGGCGGTATAAGGCTAATCTGTTCATGCTGATGTCCTGGGCAGTTCTGGCTGCCTATGGTTTCTTCACCGGAAACATCATTGATTTTTATCCGGTCGTTCTTGGCATCACTGCCTTGGCCGGACTGTACAACCCGAATTTCACCATCTACTTCTATTTTTTCATTCCGGTACGCGGGCTGGTTCTTGGAATCCTTGGCATGGCTTTGATGGTTTATAACGGAGTGACCGGACAGTATCAATACCTTCTGATTTTGGCGCTGCTGCTGATCCTGAACCGGGAGGCTGTCCGAGGTTTCATTTCCAGAAAAAAACGCAACCAGGAATTCACAAAGAAAATCAACCATGGACAGGCTCCATGGAAAGAAAGACATCGCTGTGAAGTCTGCGGCCGTACCGAACAGGATGTCCCGGATATGACATTCCGCTTCTGCAGCAAATGCGAGGGAAGCTTTGAGTACTGCGAAGACCACATTCAAAATCACCAGCATCGCACCAATCTTATTACCATGGATCGGTCGGCCCGCACCCCGGAAAGCATCCCGGTCCCTGACTCCGATCCAAATGGGAAACCTGAAGAATAAAGCTGAAATGAGGTGTGGCCAGGTGACGCACCTCTTTTTGTACTCGGATCGTTTGGCGTTTCATATAAGTCATGCTGCAACGTTCGGAGAAACCACTGACAGCCGCATCCAATAACCAGGACTCTGCTTACCGCTGATCAATGAACAGCAGCTCAATTCCAATGGGAATCAGCCTGTCTCCGGGGAAGTGAACCTGATTCCCTGAACCTGAATCTCATTTGGGGGTGGACTGAGTTGGATCGAGCTGAGAAGAGTTGGGTATGGTTTGTAAATAATCGGCCGATAGATGGTTACAGCCTCCTCAGGCGTACGTTATAATATAAGATAAGACTAACAAGCATTCATGAGAACATTATCGCAGGCTATGCCTGATCAATCGGCCGCAATGCGGCGGATTAGGCTCCATATCAGGAAACGCACAGGAGGAATATCATGAAAAAATACGGACTCTCCGCAAAAGACAAGGCAGTGAAATTAAATAAACTCCAGGTGTCCGGCAATGTTTGCGGGGAGTATATTGAATATACGATCGCTCAGCATTATCGCAATACCGGCAAGGACAATGTGCAGTGCACCTACTCCTTCCCAATTCCTGACACAGCCACGCTGACTGATTTTTCCATCAGTCTGGGGGGCAAGAACCTTTCGGCTTCGGTGGAATCCAGAGAAGAAGTGCTGAAAATCCTTGAAAATGCAAAAGAGGAGAATCTGAATCCCATTTCCCTTCTTTCCGATGAAGAGGATGATTTCCAAATTACGATCGGGGATGTCATGCCCAATGAGACGGTAGTCATAAAAATTACCTACATGGATCAGCTCATTTATGATGATAATCAGGTTCGCGTGATTATCCCATCGGTTGTTGACCCGACTTTTGTCAGCGCGCAGACCGATGAAGCCATCGATCAGCCATCCGAATTTTACCTGAGTCTTCTGATTGAGTCTTACGGTGAAGTTTCAATCAAGAGCAGCTCACATAAAATCAAGGTGGAACGCCATGATGAGACACTCAGAAAACTAACCATCGACAAGGGACAGACGCTGGATCGGGATTTTGTTCTTGAAATTGTGGAACGAAAACCCCGTCAGGCAGATGGCATCGCCTATACCTACTATGATCAGGAAGAGGAAGTAGACAAGGCGATTCTCATGCTTCGATTTTTCCCGATCCTGCCGGATAACGGGATGTCCGGGGCCAAAAATTATACATTCATCATCGATATGTCGGAATCCATGGCGGGCAGCAAGATCGAAGAGGCGAAGAACGCTCTGCTGATTGCCCTGCGCAGCCTGGATGAAGGGGATCGTTTCAATATCATTACCTTCTCAGGAGAAGTGACTCAATTCAGCCATCAGGGAAAGCTGGCCTACACCAAGGAAAATCTTGATGCGGCTACTGAATGGATCGAAGCGTTGGAGCTGGGGGAAGGTGCTGATGTTTATTCCGCTCTGCGCGAAGCTCTGATGGGGGTAGAGGATACTGATATCCCAGAGTACCTGTTCCTGTTCTCCGATGATATGGTCGAAAATGAAGATGAGATCATCGAATATGTCCGATCCAATATCGGAAATGCCCGGCTGTTCACGATTGGGATGGATACCGAAGTCAATTCATACTTCATCACCAAGCTGGCTGAGGCTGGCTATGGAATGTCGGAATTCGTGGAGGAAGGCCAGCGTGTGGATGATATTATTCTGCGGCACTTTCACCGGATCCATAATCCTCAGCTGGATGTCACGTCCATCGACTGGGGCAAGATGCAGGTGGAAAAAACCTATCCTGGCACCATTTCCTATCTGTATGACCGGGAACCCTTCACCATTTTCGCCAGTGTAATCGGCGAGATTGAAGGCAAAGTGACCTTGAAGGGGAAAATCATCGGGCGGGAAGGCGAACGCGAGCATAAGCTCGTTGCAGATCTGGATCGGCTGGAAATCGAGGAAAACTCGAAACTGATCGAAAAAGTCTGGGCAAAAAAGATGATTGAATCTCTGGAGGAACGAGAACGGAAAGCTCGTGGCCATGAGAAGGAACAGATCCGGGAACGGATCCTGGATTTGGCGAAAGAATATAATATGCTTTCCTCAGAGACCGCGTTCATCCTGACGGAGTCCATTGAGGATCCGGTATCCGGATATGCCATGCAGCGCATTGTGCCGCTGGACATGTCAGTCGAAACCATGAAGCTTCTCTCAGAGTCCTTCTTCCTGGATGATACTCGTTACTCCAAGGACATTACCATACGCGAAACTATGGCGCAAAAGGGCATCTCCAGACAGGAAGCTCTGAAGGCGATTCAGTTTGAACGGGAAAACCTGCTTCGAATCCTTGCGAAGAACCAGCAGGCTGACGGCTCCTTCCGCGATCTGGGGACCGTTCTCGAAGGGGATGTGCTGGAAACTACTCTGAAGAGTCTGCTGGCCTTTACAGCCGGCAAGGAACCTGCCACGATCTATCTGAACAGCATCAACAAAGCATTCAGCTTTGTCATGACAACGATTCGCGAAGATGAAGCGTTGTTGACCGAACGCAATCTGATGCTTTTGTCCATCGCATATGAAATGGCGGATGCCAAACGGCTGATCAAGGAAAAAACCAAAGAGGCACTGGATACTCTGTTTGACCGGATCGAGGAAGGTGAATTCTCACCGTCCCTGAAAGAAGTTGAAACCGTGGTGGAAAATACCTCACCCCTGCAGATGAAATACATCATGGCCGCGGCTTTGAATATTTCCTCGTCCCAGATCTCCGATCTGGAAGAAATCTTTGAGAAGGACATTAAATCAAACATCACCAGGATATCTGAAGTTGCCCTGGCGAAAGCCCTGTAAGAGATACGTATCCGCTCTCCCAGGAGAGTGGATACTATTTTTATGGGAATAAACTGTTCTCAGGCAGAAACGAAGGTCATTTGTCACCGGTTTGTAATCCCGTAGTAACCATACAGAAACCTAATAATAAGTGAAAGGCGATATATTGAAAGCTAGATTAGACAGAGGCAGGATAATTCCCATGAAAAAGCATGTTCCTTACAGCTTAATAATAATAATGGTTCTTCTGGTGACGATGTTGTTGCCGACGGCGAGCCTGGCGGCACAGTCAGATGATCAGATCAAAGTCGAAGTCTGCCTGATGGATGATTATGGGAATGTCCTCAAAGACTATACAACAAAGTATTTTCAGATCAGCAATGGTCGGTTTGTTTATCGAAAGGCACCCCTTGTTTCGGGATATGTCTTCGCCACCGCCAACGTGCTTAAACTGGAAACAGAAAAAGGCGATACCTATCGGGTTCAATATTTCTACACTCTGGAATCGAATGAGCCGGCACCGCTTCCCGAACCGGTGCCGATGGATGAAATGCCGCTGAAGCGAACTCCATTGGAAGAGCGGATCGTATGGGTATCCTGGACGGACTCGACCATGAAGGAACTGAGGGATTCCAAAACCCAGTCCTGGGATTTTTTCTGGGAAGCTTACGATATTCCTGCTCCTGCAAAGTTGGCTGGCTATGGATTCCAGCAGCTTTTAACCGGCGAGAAAACATATAAAGGGAGAAAAGTTCCCCATTTCGTATTTGTCTATGAAAAAGCTGAAGCCAGTGAACCCGCTCCGTCTTTAATCTTTGACCATCTCATTGAATCCCGTACCATTCGGACGCTTCAGGCTGAGCCCAACCCCCCGGAGCCAAAACCGGATCCGAATTCATCGGGAGCTGACACCAGGCCAATGACGCAGCCTGCGACCAGAGCGGATACCAGGACCGATGTGTCTGCAGAAGCACCGGGAACCAGGCCGGAATCGGAGGCACCAATCAGGACGACTACGACTCGGTCCGATGCGGCCACCGGTGATCGAGACACTTCTTCCACATCCGATGGAACAACTCGGCCAGGTGACAAGACGGGAAACGGAACTTCGGCTCCGGCACAAAGTCCGGGGCGAGCCGCCATCCCTCTACTGGTGGGCGGAATCATTCTGTCACTGGGAACAATTCTATACCGGTTTCTGAAACGATAAGGAGACCCCGGCCAAACCGGCGATCTGAAAACTGGATTAACTGAACCGATCAAGCCCAAGAAAGAGCCTTCCCGCGGGAAGGCTCTTTCTTGGGCTTGATCGGTTTAACTCGTTTGGCCGATTATGCCACGCGAGAAGTACTGGGGAGGATAGCATTCGTTTCACTGAAGCGACTTATTTCGCAAGACTATATTCGGAGTGGAGGGATTCAGCCTTGCATATTTTGAAATCGCTTCTGAATAATCAAAGAGGAAATTAATTGTGAGTTCGAGGGGGCGCGATCTGGATCAGGTTGTCCTTTCCGGGGGCGGTCAGGGCTTTATCGATTTCCGCTGCCAGTGACAGAGTGTTGATCAGACGTGGGGGAATCTGGTATTTGACAAAGCCGCCTGCAGGCTGTTCGAAGTAAAGATAAATATCCTGAAACTGATACCCCAGGGCACAGGTATCATTTAACAGACGGGCTGCTTCCTGACCAATCGGAAAGCTGGCGGGCTGATCTTTGAAGATATAGAGATCAAGGCTTTTGAGAAAGATCGAAGAGTTGGGCTCAAAGGGTTGATCCAGTTTCGTTTTCGGAATATTATCCGGATATTGTTCGTAGGAGACATCCAGATTCATTTGCTTAAGCGGGACCTGCTGAGTGGAGTGTTGATCGAGAAGGGCTTGAAATTCATAGCGCCAGCGGTTCATCGTACTGTGGCGCTCGATAACATCGCGATGGAAGGAGTCGAACACTTTGATTCCGTCATAATACAGTGAGAAAACCGTATCGGTGCTCTCCTTTGAATAGGCTTTGGCCTGTTTGAAGGTTTTGCCTTCTTTCTGATAATCCAGAATGTCCGCTACCCGGAAGGTGTACTCCGGATAGTTCTCCTGCAGGTATTTCTGAAAGACGGGCCGAAACGATTCATTGGCCTTAATCGTATTGTCAGTGAGGGTAGTCAAATCACTGGGAACAGGGACCAGGGGATGACTTTTGGGATTTTCCTTGCTGTAGTGTGCCGGATCACTGAGGATGCCGCTGGTTATGACCACAGGGGTTGTGGTCTTTGTCTGAGCGGTTTTCGGAGAGGTTCCCCTCGTCCCGGTGCTGCCGGAAGCAATGGAGGGGTTCGACTGCTCCGTAGCGGTTGAGGGAGCGGTATTTAAATTACATCCGGGCAGACTAAGCAGCAGCAGGAGAATCAGAGTCCAGGAATAAAGGTGTTTCATAGATTTTCTCTCCATCGTTCATCAATTATAGATTGCTTGCGATTTGCGCTTTGAACAGGACGGAATGCACAAAAAGGGTGAATGAGTTGCTGAACCGGCCGGTTGGAATGCATGAAATCGTTACAGGTACGATTTTACCACGAATCAGGGTCTTTCTGTAAGCAAAAGAGAATGGAACCATGAGAAGGTTGGGTTTTATTCATTTTTATGCACTGTCTATTAATATGTTATATAATAAACAATTAAATTTCTGATTGACAAAGTCTTGTTTATCGCGGGTTTTCGCCCCCTGAGGCAGTTCATCAATTATTAAATTTTGGCTACTGTATTTTAAATACCGTTAACAATTCATTTAAATATTATCCTGAAAACGTTCGTAAATGGCATGAACAGCCAATTCAGGCGATTGTATAATGTGTGACAAGCATTTTATATTAAATTGTGTCAAACCTATTGAAAATTGGCAAACAGACCACTCTTCAATATAATTGAAATGAGGCTTGTAAAAACCCGATTATTTATTCATCAATGGAGGTTAAAATGGAAGACGTAAAAAGAACGCCAGTCTACGAGTCCTACGCAAAGTACGGTGGCAAAAACGTAGCTTACGCAGGATGGGAAATGCCCGTGGAGTACATCGGCCTGGTGCCTGAGCACAACAAAGTGCGCACAGATGCAGGCATCTTCGATGTTTCCCACATGGGAGAGGTTACCGTGAAAGGTAAGGATGCGCTGGCTTATGTTGACCACCTTGTTACGAATGACGTAACGAAGCTGGTTGACGGACAGTGCCAGTACAACGTTTTATGCTATCCTGACGGCGGGGTTGTGGATGACCTGATCGTCTATCGGTTTGGACCGGAAGATTTCCTTCTGGTTATCAATGCCGGCAATACGGATAAAGACTATGTCTGGTTCAAGGAACACCTTGATGGCTATGACGTTGTCATTGAAAATGTCTCTCCGGAAACCGGACAGGTTGCTGTTCAGGGACCAAAAGCTGAGGAATATGTCCAAAAATTAACCGATACGGATTTATCCCAGATTGCCTTCTTCCATAACAAGAAAGATGTCAATATTGGCGGAATCAACTGCCTCGTTTCCAGAACCGGCTACACCGGCGAAGATGGCTTTGAAATCTACTGCCACAAAGACGAAGTTGCCAAGCTCTTTGAAATGATCGCTGATGCAGGGGTTCAGCCCATCGGTTTAGGCGCCAGAGATACACTGCGCTTCGAAGCCAACCTTCCCTTGTACGGTCAGGAATACGATGAGACGATCTCACCTCTGGAAGCCGGCTACGGATACTTCGTCAAGCTGGATAAGGAAGGAGACTTCATCGGCAAGGAAGCTTTGAAAAAGCAGAAAGCTGAAGGACTCAAGAGAAAGATTGTCGGATTTGAAATGGCAAAGGGCAGCCCGCGTCATGGTTACGATGTTTACAAGGGCGATAAGAAAATTGGTGTAGTCACTACCGGATACATTTCTCCGTCCCTGGGAAAAGCCATTGGAATGGCACTGGTTGATATCGAAGAGTCCGAAATGGGCAACACCTTTGACATCGCAGTCCGCAACAAGAGAATGCCGGCCACCGTTATCTCCAGAAAATTCCTCAAAAAAGATAAATAAATCTTAACATTTTTCTAGGTTTACAAGGCATCTGATGATGAGATAGAATCAAATTTATAAAAACATAAATAAAAGGAGAACTTGAATTATGGAAAACGTAAAAGAAAATCTTTATTACACGAAGGATCATGACTGGGTAAGAGTAGAGGGAGATAAGGCTTATGTTGGTCTGACCAACTATGCACAGCATCACCTCGGATCCATTGTTTACGCGGAAGCTCCGGAAGTTGACGCTGAATTCGCTAAAGGCGATGCTTACGGCGTTGTAGAATCCGTTAAGGCTGCTACCGATGTCAACATGCCAGTATCCGGCAAGATCGTTGAAGTGAATGAAGAAGTTGTTGACGCTCCGGAAAAATTCAATGAAGATCCATGGGGCAACTGGTTTGTTGCCGTAGAAATGAGCGATAAGGCAGAACTCGAAGAACTGCTGTCCGCTGAAGACTATCAGAAGCTGCTCGACGAGGAGGAATAAGATTTGAAGCATCCATATCTTCCGGGTACCGACAAAGACCTGGAGATTATGCTCGATCGAATCGGCGTATCCTCAGTAGATGCGCTCTTTAAGGCAGTGCCGGCAAACGTCAAGCTTCAGGAAGACCTGAAGCTTGACCCGGCAATGACCGAGATCGACGTAAGACGGAAAGTCGGTGCTATGGCTAATAAGAACAAGTCCATCGACGACCTGACCTGTTTCCTTGGAGCAGGTTCTTATGATCATTACATCCCATCAACCGTGAAACACATCATTTCCCGTTCTGAATTCTACACGGCGTACACGCCTTATCAGCCGGAAATTGCCCAGGGTACCCTTCAGGGTGTCTGGGAATATCAGTCCATGATGTGCATGCTCACGGGCATGGATGTATCCAATGTTTCCATGTACGACGGCCCGACCGCTGCGGCAGAGGCAGCCATGCTGGCTACGGGATCACAGCGCCGGAACAAGATCCTTGTTTCGGAAGGTGTTAACCCGGAAACCCGTCAGGTGCTGGAATCCTACCTGAGATCCCGTGATGTCGAAATCGCCTACGTTCCACTGACTGAAGACGGACAGACGGATTCCGCGAAACTGTCAGATCTTCTGGATAAGGAAATCGCCGGATTGGTGGTAGGCTATCCAAACTTCTATGGAATTGTTGAGGATTTCAGCGAAATCGTGGAAAAAGTTCACGCCAACAAGTCACTGTTCATCATGCAGATTGACCCGCTGGCAATGGGCTTATTGAAGACTCCAGGTGAAATCGGAGCCGATATCGTTGTCGGAGAAGGCCAGTCCCTGGGCCAGAACCTGAATTACGGCGGACCGGTCCTTGGTTTCATGAACATTACAGAAAAGCTGGTGCGTAAAGCTCCCGGCCGTATTATCGGACGTTCCATCGACGTGGATGGCAATCCCGCATATGTGCTGACTCTGCAGGCCAGAGAACAGCACATCAGAAGAGAAAAAGCCACTTCCAATATTTGCTCAGACCAGACTCTCAACTCCATTGCTGCCGCTGTGTATCTGGCCAGCATGGGACCAGAGGGAATGAAGGAAGCTGCCATTCAGTCTGCTCAGAAGGCACACTATCTGGCGAAAAAGCTGGAAGCCACCGGAAAGTTCAAAATGAAATTCGATGCTCCGTATTTCAAGGAATTTGTCATGGAAACGGATCTTGACGCTGGTAAAATGAATGAAGAACTCTTAAAGCAAGGCATGCTGGGCCCCCTGAGTCTGGATTCCTGCGGCCTGCCGGGAGCTGTTCTCTTCTGTGTGACGGAGAACCGGTCCAAAGAAGAGATGGATAAGCTCGTAGCAGCTTTGGAGGTGATCTAGATGTTTGATAAATACGGAAAAACAATATTTGACCTCTCTCAGGAAGGCAGACGCGCGACCACACTTCCGAAGCTGGATGTGGAAGAACTGGCACTGGATGATATGATTCCGGCCAATCTGCAGCGGAAAACAGAGCTGAACCTGCCCCAGGTCACTCAGCTGGATGTAATGCGCCACTATACGCTTCTGTCCAAGCTGAATTACTCCGTGGACGCCGGATTCTATCCGTTAGGCTCCTGCACCATGAAGTACAACCCTAAGATTAACGAAGACATGGCAGGACTTCCCGGATTTGCCAGACTTCATCCCTATCAGGATGAGTCCACGGTACAGGGAGCCCTGGAAGTTCAGTACAAACTGAGCAAAGCACTTTGTGAAATCGTCGGAATGGATGCAGTGACCCTGCAGCCGGCTGCCGGTGCTCACGGTGAAATGACCGGTCTGATGCTGATCAAGGAATACCATAAGAGACGCGGCGATACCAAGCGGACCAAGATCATTGTTCCCGATGCGGCTCACGGAACCAACCCGGCTTCCGTATCCGTGGTAGGGTTCGATGTTGTTGAAGTTCCTTCCACCAAGGAAGGCGATGTGGATCTGGATGCACTCAGAGCAGTAGCCAATGATGAAGTGGCCGGTCTGATGCTGACAAACCCCTCCACCCTGGGAGTTTTTGAATCCAACATCATGGAAATCGCTAAGATCATCCACGACTGCGGCGGACTGATTTACTATGATGGAGCCAACCTCAATGCCATCATGGGTAAAGTACGTCCTGGCGATATGGGCTTCGACGTTCTCCACATGAATCTCCACAAGACCATGTCAACGCCTCACGGCGGCGGCGGCCCCGGAGCTGGTCCGGTTGCCTGCAAGAAGGAGCTCGCTCCCTACCTGCCAGTGCCAATGGTCACCTACAATGAGGCGGAAGATAAGTACGGCTGGGATTATGACCGTCCTGAATCGATCGGCAAAATCAAGGGCTTCTTCGGAAACTTTGGTGTGCTGCTGAGAGCTTACGTCTACATCTTGTCCATGGGCAGAGATGGCCTCAGGAAAGCATCCGAAGATGCGGTTCTTAATGCCAACTACATCAAGTTCTCCCTGAAGGACGACTACAAGATCATTAATGAGAACCCGACCATGCACGAAGTTGTATTCGCCGGACTCAAGGACAAGTCCACCGGTGTCTCAACGCTCGAAGTTGCAAAACGTCTGATCGACTATGGATTCCATCCACCGACGATCTACTTCCCGCTCATCGTTGATCAGGCTCTGATGGTTGAACCGACTGAAACAGAATCCAGGGAAACCATGGATCACTTTATCGGCGCCATGAAGCTGATTGCCGAAGAAGCCAGAACCAACCCGCAGATCTTTAAGACGGCTCCTCACAACACCCCGGTTCGCCGGATCGATGAAGTTGCCGCTGTTAAGAATCCGATCCTGAAATGGACACCGGATCTTAAGAAGGAGCTCGGAGAGGATTATGCAACAAAGCCGGTCGCCTGTGCGCCGGACACTGAAGGTAAATAAATGGGTAAAAAGATCGCGATCATCGGAGCCGGTCCCGGCGGATACGTCTGTGCCATTCGGTTTGCTCAGCTGGGGGCTGATGTCACCCTGTTCGAGAAAGACCGCATTGGCGGGACCTGCTTGAATCGCGGCTGTATCCCAACCAAGGCGCTGCATCGCAGCGCCGAGGTTTTTCATGATACATTGCACGCGATGGAATACGGAATTGAAGTAGAAGGAACCCCGAAGCCCAATGGCGACAAGATCTTCGAACGCAAGGCCAATGTCGTGGAAACTCTTGTTTCCGGCGTGGAACATGTGGTCAAGGCAAATGGTGTCCGGGTGATCCTGGATCAGGCCAGACTGGGTGAGGGAATGAAAGTTCACTGGAGTGAAGGAGAAGAACAGTTTGACAATATTATTATTGCCACTGGTACCGTTCCCTCGACTCCGCCCATTGAAGGCGCAGACCTGCCTGGACTGCTGGATTCGGACAAATTGCTGGCAATGAAGGAAATTCCTGAATCCATGATCGTTCTTGGCGGATCGGTTGTGGCGATGGAGTTCGCCTCAATTTATGCGACACTGGGTACGAAAGTCACCCAGGCTGTAAGATCTCAGATCCTCCGTATGGTGGATACCGAGATCGTCAAGCGGGTCAAGCCCCTCTACAAAAAGCAGGGCATTGAGGTGAATGAAAAGACCACCCCGAAAAAAATCGAAAAGACGGAACAGGGCTTTAAAGTTTACTTTGATAAGAATGGCAAGGACTATGAAGTGGAAGCACAGCATGTCCTGGTCGCTCTGGGCCGGGAACCGGTTTCGAAGGGGCTTGGATTCGAAGAAGCCGGCGTTGAACTGGTAAAGGGCTCCATCAAGGTTGACCATAACCTGATGACTACCGCCCAAGGCATTTATGCCATCGGCGACATCAATGGCATTGCCTTGCTGGCTCACGCTGCCGAACACCAGGGTGTTGCGGTCGCGGAGTACATTATGGAAGGCAAGCCGGTGGAACATGTTCCGGTACCAAACTGTATTTTTACCTTGCCTGAAATCGCCACCATCGGAGCTTCCGAGGAAGAACTTAAGGCAGAAGGCATCGAGTATAAAACAAATAAGTTTATGATGGCTGCCAACGGGAAAGCCCTCGCGCTCGGTGAAACGGACGGTCTGGTTAAAATCATTACGGACATGAATAACAAACTTCTGGGTGTCCATATCTTTGGCCCGCACGCTTCTGATATGATCCATGAAGGCATCCTGGCCATCAATAAGGGGATGACAGTGGAAGACATCAAGGCCGTCATGCACGCTCATCCGACGCTTCCTGAGGCTTTCTATGAGGCAGTCTTGGGAATTGATGGCATGATGATCCACGCCCTGAATAAGAAGAAATAAGGCATCTGAGGATCGAGCGATCCGCCTGTTCGAAAAAAGTCTAAAAAAGGGATCACGGTTATTGCCGCGGTCCCTTTCCTATCTCTTGAAGTGAAAATCAGATGATGAGGAGTGCTGTTCCATGGCATGACTTTTCCCAGTTCATGCTGTTCAATGGCTTTGTTTATCCTATACATGGCGGGGCAAAGCCTGGCTGTATGACCAGCTTGTTCAAAACAGTGCCGTTCAAGGCAGTGGCGTTAAGGCGTAACTTTCCAGGGGATCCTGCTTTACAGAAGAACCTGATTAAGGTTATGCTGATTTTAGAACTTAAGCATCCATGAAAGTTCCTCTCAGTGTTGCATCAGAAGAGTACAATGATTATTGAGAGAAAAATCATTGTAAGTTTGAAGGACACGAGACGTTTTGTATCGAAGAGCCACAGCTGAATCCAACAGAATGTATAACCTCTGACATTTTTCCAGGGAGATGAAACTGCGGAGAAATCAGGCTGACATCAATAGATTTCGAGATTTGATCCGCGTCACTGAGTGTTTTTGGAACGGGGTTTGTCCATTGAAAGAAAGTTGAGGGTAATATTGTGATCATTCAAGGGAAAAAATTTCACTGGAACCATATACATTTGATCTTTGTCATGAGGTCTTTGAACAATATATCCCAGACCCGGCAATGACTGAGGATGACTTTCATTACGACAGAGACATAATCAACCGATATTATCAGGTAAAAGTGTTGAGATCTGATCGAGTTTACTTTGGGATCTGTGCTGCCGGGAAATGTATTGGAGAAATTCAGCTGAAGCAGATTGACAAGGCGAAAAAATGCGGGACGCTGAGTATTCTGATAGCGAATGATTCATACAAGGGAATGGGGTGTGGGTCGGAGGCTCAACGTTTACTGCTGGACTACGCCAAACACGCTCTGGATCTTCGGACCATCTATGCCGATGTTGTACTCAGAAATGAGCGGAGCAGGCATATTTTGACAAAACTTGGGTTTGAACATCTTTCCGATGATGAGCAGAAGGCGTATTACCGGTATCTTGTTACCTAGTCAGGTCACTCGGGATTTAGTCGATCTGATTTTTGCGCCTGCGCGACTATTTGGATATCAGGCTTAACAATTAATTATTTTTGCGACTATTGCAAGAATCATTCCAACATAGTAGAATAATATAAGACCTAGATGGGAAAGAGTACATTCATGGCAGATTCCTAGAGAGAGATGGCAGGTGGGAGCATCTTATGAAGCCCGAGTGGAAAACCAGTCCCGGAGTCTCCGGCAATTCAATGCCGGCGCAGGAACGTGCGTTACAATCATCTGAGTTCAAATTTAGGTGGAACCGCGAGTATGATCGCCCTATGGTGGGTGGATCATTTTTTTTATCAAAAAATCAGTTTGAGGAGGAGTTACCAATGATCAAGATTACTTTACCTGATGGATCAATTCGTGAATATGAAGATGGCGTAATGCTATTTGACGTAGCGCGCAGCATCTCGGAGGGTCTGGCCAGAAATACCCTGGGCGCAGTGGTAAACGGGCAGACCAGAGGGTTGCAGGAACGAGTGAATGAGGACAGCGAAGTTCGCTTTGTGGATTTCGAAGATAAGGAAGGAAAGGCGATATTCTGGCACACCAGTGCCCACATCATGGCCTTGGCCGTTCAGAGGCTTTATCCGGATGTTAAGTTTGCCATTGGACCTGCCATTGACGACGGATTCTATTATGACTTCGATACAGAGCATCGGTTTACTCCGGAAGATCTGGAAGCCATTGAAAATGAGATGAAGAAGATCGTCAAGGAAGGCCATGAACTGGTACGGACTGAAATGCAGCGGGAAGAAGCGATCACACACTTTGAGCCCATGGGAGAAGTGTATAAAGTCGACCTGATTCGGAATCTGCCGGAGGATTCTGTCATCAGCTTCTATACCCTGGGTGAATTCATCGACCTTTGCAGAGGTCCTCATCTGAAGGATATCTCCAAGGTCAAGGCGGTCAAGCTCATGTCCATTGCCGGAGCTTACTGGCGCGGTGATGAAAAGAATAAAATGCTGCAGCGGATTTATGGCACAACCTTTGAAAAGGCCAAGGATCTGGAAGCGTATCTCCATCGGCTGGAAGAAGCCAAGCGCCGGGATCACCGGAAGATCGGCCGAGAGATGAACCTCTTCTCGATTCAGGAAGAAGGACCTGGTTTCCCGTTCTTCCATGAAAAAGGCATGATCATCCGCAATAAACTGGAAGAGTACTGGCGCCAGGAGCACATTAAAGCAGGATATGGCGAGATCAAGACTCCGATGATCCTGAATGAAGCCCTCTGGCATCAGAGCGGACACTGGGATCATTATAAGGAAAATATGTACTTTACCGAGATTGACGAGGCGGATTATGCCATTAAGCCGATGAACTGCCCCGGATCTATTCTGATCTACAAGAATGGGATGTACAGCTACCGCGATTTCCCGATGCGCTGGGCAGAACTGGGACTGGTTCATCGTCACGAGCTCTCCGGAGCACTGCATGGACTCATGCGGGTTCGGGCGTTCACTCAGGATGATGCCCATCTCTTCATGACTCCGGCCATGATCAAAAATGAGATTAAGGGTGTCATTGAGCTGTGTGACCGCATCTACAAAACCTTTGGCTTCGAATACCATATGGAGCTGTCCACTCGTCCGGAAAACTCCATGGGAACGGAAGAACAGTGGAACCTGGCTACCGACCAGCTGCGCGAAGCGCTGGAAGAACTGGGTGCAAAGTATCAGCTCAATGAAGGCGACGGCGCATTCTACGGCCCGAAAATCGACTTCCATCTGGCCGATGCCATTGGCCGGACCTGGCAGTGTGGAACCATTCAGCTGGACTTCCAGATGCCGGAACGCTTCGACATGTACTATGTAGACGACAACAGCAACCGGGTTCGTCCGGTTATGGTTCATCGGACCGTCCTCGGATCCATGGAACGGTTCATGGGCATTCTGATTGAGCAGTTCGCTGGAAAATTCCCGCTTTGGATCGCTCCCGAGCAGGTTCGTCTGATCCCGGTCACAGAACGGCATCAGGAATTTGCCGCCGGCGTTGCCGCTCAGCTTCGTGAGAAAGGATTCCGGGTAAACCTGGATTCCCGCAATGAAAAAGTCGGCTATAAGATCCGGGCTGCGCAGATGGAAAAGGTTCCTTATATGCTGGTTATCGGCGATAAGGAAATCGAGGAGAATATCTTCACGGTTCGTCATTTCATTACGGATGAGCAAGGGAATAACTTCCAGTACGAACTGTCTCTGGAAGATCTGTCGAATAAACTTCAGCAGGAGATTGACTCCAAGCAGTACTTCCTCTAAATACCAAATAGGTTAATATCACGTTGCTGCAGGCCGGATCGATCATGATTCGGCCTGTTTTCATTGGCAGTTCACCCCAAAGGTTCGACCGATGCCAGCCAGATACTTAAGTGTTGCAAAACTAATTTCGAAAGGTGCAGGCTGGCGGTCGAGGAGGTGTTGGCCTGAACTGATTCTTCCTGTTCGGCACGGGCTGAGGAACTGCGGCGAAAGTTCCACCGGAGGAGAAGAATTATCTGATATAATAAGAAAGTGATAAAATCAACCATTAAGCAGGAGAAAGCAATGATTAAAGCGGTACTGTTTGACCTGGATGGGACCATCGCAGATACGAATAGCCTGATCTTCGAATCCTTCCGGCATACCTTTCGCACTCACTCGATTCAAGGAGTAAGCGATCAGGAAATCTATTCCTTTTTCGGTGAACCACTTATTCAATCGATGCGTCGATATGCCCCGGACCAGGCGGAAGAACTGGTAGAAACCTATCGACAGTATAATCAGATGGTTCATGACGACATGATCCGTCATTTTCCGGGAGTCCGGGAAATGCTGACCGAATTACAGGACATGGGGTTGGCATTAGCGATTGTAACCTCCAAACGGAGTGAAGCCGCGCTGCGCAGCTTGAATGCGCTGGAACTGAAGCGTCATTTTGAAGTGGTGGTGACACCGGAAGCTACCTTGCTTCACAAACCGAATCCCGAACCGGTGCTTCACGGAGTGAAGTTATTGGGCGTTGAACCGCGACAGGCCATCATGGTGGGAGATTCCCCGTACGATCTGCTGGCTGGGCGCTCGGCCGGAACCTGGACCTGCGGGGTCGAGTACACCAGACTGAATCTTGAGATCCTGCGGCAGGCGAAGCCTGATTTTATGATTGCGGCAGCGCAGGACCTGATCCCGATTATTAACCAGTTAAACCAGGAGGAGACCAATCGATGAGAACAACTCTGCAATTGCCTGAACGGTATGAATCAACCGGAGAGCTTGATCTGTCCAAGAACCGAAGTCTGAAATGGAAGCTCAATGCTGCCGCCCTTGTCCTGATGGCAGCTTTATTTTTTATTGGGAACCAGGTTTTCTCCGTGTTTTCGCTGCTATTTGATTCAGACGCTGAACCAGCGTCCATTCCTTACATCCTGGCAAAGCTGGGAGCCATTCTGCTGATCGCGGCGTTCTATCTTCTGATCCATGAAAAGATCCATGCCATGGCCATGGAGCGTCTTTCTGCTGCCAAGGCTTCTCTCGGATTTCAGGGGACTACGGCATATGCCAGCTCCAGGGCTTATTTTTCTAAGCGGGATCACCGCATTGTCTTGCTGGCCCCGGCATTTTTCCTGACACTCCTGATCACGCTTCTTACTTTGATTCTGCCGGTTGACTGGTTCTGGGTCGGACTGTCGGCCCTGATTCTAAACCTGGCTGGTTCTGTAACCGACTTTTATGCAGCCTGGCGAGTAGGCAGAGAACCCTACAATGTCCTGGTTTTGGATTCCGGATCGAGCCAAACTTATTTTGCACCGGTTAAAACAGCAGCGGCAACTGTTCCGGTCCAACGGAAACGAGTGGTATCAGAAGCCAAGCAAAAACAGATGGAACGAATTTACGGCAAAAAGCGAAAAAAATGATGATTAATTCGTCAATATGAACAAAGCGAGGTTGAAGCCCCTGGGTGGGGTCAACCTCGCTTTGTTTCTTTATCGACTCTCTTTCGAGTGATATCGGTCCATGCCGATTGTATCCCTGGAAGTTTTTTTCTAAGGGAGGAACCTTCTCAGGGAGGAACCTTCTCAGGAATCTTCGTTCCATGGAAGAAAGATTCCTGGGAATTCTCCTTGTTGATTTCTACGCTGGTTAATCAGCGGGAGGATCATTGATTTCCTTCAGCTCGTCTGGAAGGGAATAGCACCGGTTATCAAACTCCAGATCATCCGGCCGACAGGCACCCGAAAGATCGGGCGATGTCACAGGAACGGACGGTTCGGGTTCTTTCAGCTCAGGCCGGAGGTGGGATCTTCTTTGAATTTTAACTCCTTGTCCGGATTCTGAAGCCAGAATAGAATCTTCCAGCGGGACAATGGGAGACAGCACCTGCGGATTTACCGGGAGTATCAGTTTATGAGTCCGGCGGCGCCAGACATCATAGCCAACCAGGGCAATTAATGTTAGCAGGGTAATGATTAAGCCCGGGATAAAGCCATAGGAACGGAACTGGAAGATCAGTTCATGGGTTCCCGGTTCCAGTGCAATGCCGGACAGAATCCCGTTCATTCGTTCAATCGGCAGAGGCTTGCCGTTATCCTTTACTGTCCAGCCTTTGTTGTAGGGGATATTCAGTACCAGGATGCCTTTCTCTGTGTTGGTAATGGTTCCGGTAATGTGATTTCCCGATACCACCAGGTTTTCCATGTTGTACTTGTTGCGCTGCTCGATGAGTTGTTCATAATCACTCAGATCAACCCGGTGCAGATAGAAATCCTTGATTTCATAAGATTTCTTGGCAGCGGTCCAACGGATGGATGGTTCATTGCCGTTCAGAGCCCAAGTCCAATTATTGGTGTAGTAAACATAAGGATTGGATTCGTAGGATTTAAAAACGGTTTTTTTGTTGACGGTCTGGTCAAATTCTTTCTGGTCTTCGGGGCGAAGATAGTTATGCAGGTACAGCTGAGAGGTATCATAAGGTTCAGGGATGGTAAAAGTAACTGCGCCGCCTTCGTCAAATTCAATGCGCTGACCGTTGAAATAGACTTTGTCAAAGGTCATGACGGAATCGGTCAGTGGAATTTCTTCCGAGCGGACAGGGGTGCCTTGAGGCAGGATTGGTTTCCCTTCCGTGATCGCGAAATGCATCAGGTTCATATCCATGTCGGGTTTGATCATCTGATAGACTTCGGTGACCGGAAGTTCTTCCTCAAACCATAAGTCCATTCCGACGGTATACTCGTTTACGTACAGGGTGTATTTCTGGTTGGAGTAGACTTTTTTGTAATAGGGGACTGGCTCGTAGCTGCCATTTTCCGTGATGAGATATTTGACGCCCAGGAGACCTTCCAGGTAGAGCCGATCATCCAGGTTGTTGAACGAGGAAAGATAGACAATATCATGGCGGATATTCAGGATCCGCTTGATCCAGTCATGCACGTTGCCATCGGTCATGGAGGAAAATGTCGATATACCATAGTAATCATAATAGGTAGTCGCATTTTCCATGCGGTTATTCCGGAAAACGGTACGGAAAAATTCATTTTCCGACGGGACAACCCGACTCATGATATCAATCAGTTCGGGGCTTTTCATTTTCTCGGTTTCCATTTTGGCTGAATTCAGGTTCAAATTCTGATCCCCGGCATAGGCCAGGTTATTTCCAACCATAATGCCGAAAATGAGCAGAACAACGACCGCGTCACTAACCTTGCGCCATTTGATTTGCCTGATCTGCTGACGCAGGGCAATCAGCAGGAACGCAGCCAGATTAAAGAGAAGAACCGCCACATATTTGTCCTTGTCATCAAATCCTTTGATAACGTCCCAGCGCAGATAGATCAGAACCGAGGAACCAATGAAGATGAGCCCGAGCCAGAACAGATTGAAATGGTGGGGCTTTTTCATTTCATCCAGGATATCGGCCAGGACATAACTGAATACAAAGAGCAGCAGATAGAACCATCGTTCCGAGTGGTAATTCATCCCGTTGAGGAAATAACCGGTAAACGGAAGCATATACAGGATCAGGAAGGTCAGCAGAAGGAAAATTTTTCGGTCGGTGAGCTCTGAAGTCCTGCGATAATTTATGAATAAGGCAAGGATTATGAGCATCGGGATCCCCAGGGTTGAGTTGTTGAAGAACAGGTTGATCGGCATGTTCATATAGAAATCCTGGGAATAGAACAAGGAAACGGGATTCACCGTATCGAATCGGTCGATCCGCAGGAAAGCGAATGCTGCCGGAAGAAACGCGAACATGGACAGCAGCAGCGCTGCGATGCCCTGCCAGGCATAGCCCCCGACTTCCCGGAACCAGTTTGCAGCTTTCTCCCGAAGGCTGCGGCCGTAATTTGGAGACTTCGCCATGATCAATACAAAGAGAATAAAAAACAGATAAGTATGGTAGGCGAAGTAATAATTATTGATTGCAGCCAGGGCAGCTGATATGACCAGCGGCCAGAAGTTTCGTCTCCTTTCCCAAATCCGATAGCCCAGGACCATGAGAGGAACCCAGAGATAAGCATCCGTCATGAAATCAAAGAAATTGGCGTTCCACATGTAATAAATGCCGCCGCCATAAACCAATGCTGCCGCGAAGGACGAGCCCCTGCTGCGTTTTTCGTAGCGCAGGAGTCCATACATGAGGGCCATGATCCAGACTTGCTTATAAATGGAAATAAAAAGCTTGAGGTTGAGAGAATTTTCCAGGGTATACCAGGACTCCGGCAATGTTTTAAACAAAGGCAGCAAGGACCAGATAATCGGTGCTGTCGTATAATAGTAGGAGAACTCAGAGAAGATATCACCGCCCATGCCATAGGTCCAGGCCCAGAAATGTCCCTTGATCAGCACTTCTTTAATAAGGTAAGGCAGGAAAAAGATCATTTGAACCGTTGAGTCGGTATGATCATCACCATACAGGAAGCCTGATTTGAAGATGTAGCGATGAAGCAGGAGAGAGAACAGGATCAGGCCAGCCAGAATGAGCAGGTCCTTGGTATCCAGCCAGCGCATCTTCTCGCCTAATTTCCGGGCTTGAAGCTGATAAGGGCTGTCATATTTGGAGGCTGAAGAAACAGGTGTTCCTTCTTCCCTGGTGAGAATCAGACGGGTGACCAGATAGGTTACCGGTATGGCGGCTAGTGAAGCCAGCAAGCCGGAGATGTTTTTGGCCAGGTGAAGCTGTTCTACCAGGAGCCAGAGTCCGGCTTGACTGATCAGGTAATTTGGCAGTGTAGTAAGCGGGAATCGGATGAACTTCTTGAGCGTTGGCTTTGTTTTGAAGGTGAAATAGGTATTAAGAAAAAAAGAGCCGATCATGGAGAGCACAAAACCCAGGGTGAAGGCAACGGGGTAGGCGATGCTCAGTTTGAGGAAGAGATTATACCAGAGCCAGAAATGAAAGGTGTTGAAAACTCCGATCAGGATAAAACGAAGCAGGGAATGGTTCCAAATGGAACCATCCCTGACAGAGCGGATCAAATTGTTAAACTGTTGCTGCATTTGTTCTTTCATGGTGCGTTGTTTCCTTTATGGTTCGCCTCGCTGCGTTCTGTAAGGTCAGGAATATTGGATTCCTGAACCAGAAAATGAGGGCGCCCTTTCACTTCATAATAAATTTTTCCAATGTATTCACCCAGCACTCCGACGGAGACAAGCTGTACGCCGCCCATGATCAGGATGGCTGAAATCATCGTGAAATAGCCTGGTTCTTCAATTCCTACCACCAGAACCCGGACCAGGGAGTAAAGGATGTATAAAAGTCCAAAAAACATGGTGATGGCGCCGATGTAGAAGCTGACTCGAAGCGGCTTGTCGTTGAAACTCATGATTCCATCCGCTGCGTAGCGCAGCAGGGCTTTGAGGCTCCATTTCGTTTCTCCGGCTTCCCGCTGAACATTCTCATATTCAATCACGGTGGAGCGGAAACCGATCCAGGCGAACAGACCTTTGGAGAAACGGGTGTATTCGCGCATGGACACCAGCGCATCGATGGCTTTACGGGAGAGCAGTCGGAAGTCGCCGACGCCATCTTCCAATTTCACATCAATCAGGTGATTCACCAGGCGGTAGTAAAGTTTCGACAGAAATGTCCGGCCTTTCTTATCACCGCTGCGAGTTCTTTTTGCAATGACCTGATCGAAACCGGCCCGGCCCTGATCCATCATTGCCGGAATCATCTCCGGCGGATGCTGCAGATCGCTGTCCATGATAATGCCAAAATCACCGGAACAAAAACTCAAACCAGCCAGCATGGCAGCTTCCTTGCCGAAATTGCGGGAAAAACTGATGTATCTGACACGGGGATCTGATGCCGCAACCTGCTTGATCTCCTCCAGCGTCCGGTCGCGGCTTCCGTCATTTACAAAAACCAGCTCATATTCATAACCGGTTTCGAAGCTGTCCCGGGACAGAATCGAGGTGAGTCGTTGATGAAGTTTTCGGATTGATTCCTGCTCGTTGTAAGCTGGCGTGATGACTGAAAGCAGCATGGTCGATTCTCCTGAAGGCAGAAGCCTGTTTTATAGTGAGGCAATGAAAAGGTTTCTTTATTATTATACCAGTCTATTTTACCTTACAAAGGCAATCCCTTCAATTTCAAAGCGGTAACGAAAGAGGTAAGGCCTTTCATTCGCCTTGCAGCAGAGTGTTACTGCTATTGTTCCTTGTCCAGAAGTTGATGGTATTTCTTGTCCGGGAATTGCTGGAAAGAATGGCAAGTTGAGAGAAATTTCAACTTGCCATTTTGTTTAGCTCAGTTCACCATTGATGACCAGTTTGACCATGTGGTCGTCAATGATTCGCTTTCCACTTTGGTAACCAAAAATCAGGGTGCTGGTACACACTTGGTTGACTAGCCTGGCGGATCCACCGGAATATCGATAGATTGCCTCAGTAGCCTCATCTGAGAAGAGCTCATGGTCGATCCCGGCATATTCCAGGTGGCGTTTCATGTATCCCTTCACCTGTGAGTGGTCCATCAATTGCATTTTGCACTGGATGTCGATCCGTTGCCGGATCGCCGTATAGGACTGCATCTGGAGCTTCTCCCATAGCTCGACCTGGCCCACCAGTACCAGTGCCATGGGACTGACGGCATCCATCCGGAAGTTGAGGAGAAAACGTACCTCTTCAAGCATTTCTCGATCCAGCAGATGCGCCTCATCGACAACGACCACCGGACGCTTATTGTGGAGCCCTTTCATCAGCTCGATCTCTTTATGCAGCTGGCGTTTGGCATCCCCTCGATAGAATCTTGATTCGGCCCCCAGCTGATCCAGCATCCCTTTGTAGAAATTTCTCGGCGTCATTTTCGAGTCTGCCAGATAGATAAGGGTGTATCTGGTGTCATCCAGTTGATCGCCGAATCGGCGAATGGTGGTCGTCTTACCAGTGCCGCACTCTCCGGTGAGTACACAGAAGAGTTGCCGTTCGGCGACATAGGATAATCTGCTCAGGGACTCCTCCAGCGTATTGGAAGGGAATAGTTCCGTTGTCGGCAGATCCCGACAGAAAGGAGTTTTCTTGAAGCCATAAAACGCTTCAAACATCACTGCCACCCCCTTTTCTTATGTCTTTGAAAGAGATGGCCGTAGACTGCTGTTTGTCTTTTCGCTTCTGATTCTGCTTTTGGGCACCATCGAGTAACCTGGAAGAGGTTGGCTTGACTGGAGTCAGGAACTCCGGCAGCTGAGGCTTGGGCGCCACACGCTCCCCAATGACCAGCTTTCTCACCACAAAGGGTTTGTCATCCTGATACTCAATGCTCAATTCCTCGGTGTTACTGGGGTCATAGACCACTTCCACGCTGCGAGCCACATAGGGTAGCCCAACTTCATACTTCGCGCCGCCAAAGCTGATGCAGCCACTCTTATCGACTTTTCTGGTCTCAGCGTGCAAAAAGGCGTTGGCGACCTTCTCCGCTGGCAGATATTTCAAGGGCCTGGGATCCAGATTATACGCCTGATGCGGGGTCGTTCCATTGAGTGCGGTATGCGGTTTGTTCTGGTAGCATTCTTCCAACCAGATCCAGAACCGCTCATTCATAACCTCGAGGGATCGTTCCGAGTTATCGAATTTATACTCATCGAGAAACCGATCGATATTCTGATTGAATTTTTCTATTTTTCCGGTGCCTTCCGGAGAGTAGGGCTTTGCGAAGATCAGCCGGATGCCAAGCTTTGCGCAGGCTCTGGACATCCACTTATTTTTAAACTGGCGGCCGTTATCGAAGTATGCCTGCTCTGGAATTCCCCACTTGAGGATGGCTTTGCGGAAGCAATCCTCAACGATGCTCTGCTCCAGGTTCGAGTAGAACTGGGCATGGAGGATCATCCGGGTAGCGTCGTCCAAAAACGCCACCAGATAGACCTGCTGCGGCTTGTTTCCAGGACCGATCGGCAGGTAACAGCCATACTTGATATCCGAATGCCACAGTTTGTTGCGGGTGCGTTTTTGAAATCGGCGGGTAGCTACCCCGCCAGCGGCATAGATGGCCATATGCTTCCCGCTGTAGCCCTTCTCCTGCAATTTCTCCTGCAGGCTGCTTCGCTTGATCGAGCCAGCTTCGGTGAGGCCTTCCCATTCCATGATTCGAATGATCTCAGCCACACTTCTGGACGGGATCTCTTTGCGCAGCCGCACGGCTTCGTCCAACACCAGCGCCGGGATGGCTCTTGAATCCTGCGATACCCTCGCCTGCGGTATCAGTCCGGAAAATCCCTTCTGCTGATAACTATTCAGATATCGCCGTAAGGTCCGCTCGGAAATCCCAGCCTCGCGGCAGATCTGCTCCTTAAGCACCCGGATCTGCCCCTTGTCCAAGTCATGGGAAAGAAGGGGCGCCAGTAGAATCGCCCGTTGCGTCGCTATTTCCTGTGCTTTTTCCTTGTCCTTCATGTCATGCCTCCATTCAATTTCGAGTGATGACATGATTTTAGAGGACTCCTCGGTGGACACCTATGCCAACTGGGTATGTGGCCATCGGTGATTGTTGACTAAAATCCGGACAACCTTTTTCAGCCAGCCCGCAGGCTCGCCTACAAAGAAGAAAATCCTCTCGAGTATGGACTGAGGCAGATCGGAAAAGTCGACCCCATAGTCCTGAGTGACTGTAGCATATGTACTGAGCAGAGCACCGACTAAAGCGTGGGCTCTGGAGTTGAACCAGGCTCGGACCCGCCGAATGGTCGAATTCTCAACGGGCACCGCTTCATGTTGACCGGTGATGATCTGCTCCAGGATCGTTGTGGTCTGCCGCTTATAGGGAGTTAAGAGATCCGGAAGTTCGTGATGGATCTTCCCGCAACCGGGGTTGGTACAGCGCAGGCGACGAAGCACCAGGATCATGACATCCCCATTCTCGTTGATCACTAATCTCCTGCGGGAGCCAATGACCTTAAGCGACTGATGACAGATGGGACATATGCTTTTCTCCATACTCCGAACAAAAAACACGCTGATCGGGATTCCATTCTAAAACGTATTTTGATATACTGATCATGCTAATAACTTAGTAAGGATCCTCCCTGATGACTCGGCGCGAACCATAGAGTCAGGGAGGATCTCTTTTTGTCCTCCACAATATTATTAGGGACATTATATCCGTCTATTTACGGACAGGCAAGGCTGGCTACTATAGGACGATTGGTTCCGGCATAAACAGCAGAGAAACTGGTCTTCTCTGAAGGGACTCATTACAAACTAACGTCAGACCAGCAGATCAGCAGACCAACAGACCAACATATTTATATACAGACATAGGACATCCGGGATCTGAGATCTGAGCCGTAAAAAAAGACTTCCAGCGGAAGTCTTTTTGAAACGTATTATATTCGATCTGTGAAGTTGGTTCGGGCTGTTTTTCTGCGTTTGGTCTGGCGTTTTGATCGGATTTTGTGCTGGGTAGATTTTCTCGATCGCAGACCTCGAATGATGAGGAAAAGAATGAGCGCCGCCGCGAGGAGGCCGCCCACTGCCAGTCCGGCATAAGGGACTGCATTTGGCATGATAATGGAGTCGAAGGTATTTGTCTGGGAGAGCGCTTTGGTGGTCAGGGTCGTTTCCCCTTTGACCAGGGTGATATCTGCCACCGGGAGTCCCTCGTTCAGTTCGAACACATCCAGGTTGGATAGGGGCTTAACTGACGGAGTGAGACCTTCCGAGTCATTGTTGATGGTGTTGTTGTACAGCATGAGATCGTCCTGAATCTGAGCCTTGATCTGAACTTTTTTAATGGGTCCGAACCAGCGGAACAGCTTGTATTCAGCGGTAATGCTGTCAACCGGTGTGCCTTTGGTCACCATGGCAACCTTTTCCATGGCATAGGCTTCATCTGCCATGGCGGCCATATCAGTGAACACCAGGGTGCTTTTGCTGGTGGTTCCGTCATTCAGTAGTACCTGAATCACTTCCCGGCCATCCCGCACATAAATACCGATCAGGCAGCGGCCGGCTTCCGGTGTAAAGCCGGTTTTTCCTCCGACATTACCGTTGATGCCCAAGAGCTGATTTGAATTTTTGATGTCACCGATCTTCTGATTCTTGGTTCGGATATTGGCAGTCTGGGTGGCAATGATTTCTCGAACCCAGTCGTTGGCATAAGCTGCTTTCGCCAGTTTTACCAGATCATAGGCTGTCGTGTAGTGCTCCGGATCGTGCAGTCCAGACGGATTGACAAAGTGAGTGCTGGCCATGCCGAGTTCCTTGGCCTTTTCATTCATCATCTGGACGAAGCCTTCAATCGTAGTGCCAACATGTTCCGCGGCCACAACAGCCATATCATTGGCAGAGGGCAGGAGGATGGCTTTCATGGCGGCATCTGCCGTGATCGTGTCGCCTTTATAGAGCTTGTACATATTCTTATTAATGGCAAAGGAAGGCTGTTTCAGCGGTTCTGTGCCAATCTTCAGGGCATCTTCGCGATTTGAGTGTTCTGCCAGAAGCAGTGCAGTCATAAGCTTCGTGATGGATGCCGGAAACATCTTCTCATTCATATTCTTTTCTAAAATGATTTCATTATTCGTCAAATCATAGGAAATGGCGGCCTTAGCCTTCACTCGGGGCTCTACCGGCAGCAGTTTCTTCGACGTGGTTGCTCCCAAAGCCGGGACACTGAGGCTGAAAAGAATCAACAGCGACAAAATAAAAGAACTAATTTTCTTCATAAATCTCCTCTTGTACGATAAGTTCATAATTTAACAAAAATTAAATGGGAGCGATGGCGGAAATGGTATATTATTATAAAGGAAGAGCGCTTGTGCTACATTTATGTTAACACAGGACCATTTTTCAGTAAATGACAGGAGTTTTTTATTTTGCTTGACTTGGACATCTTCCGTCAGTGGGAATGCCGTCCCTTTGGCAATCGTCGCCAAAGTGCCGTCCTTTTGCTGATTCAAACGATAGGAGAAGAACAATATTTAATTCTGGAAAAGAGGGCTCTGACACTGCGTACGCAGCCAGGTGACATCAGCTTTCCCGGGGGGCGAATTGAATCCGAGGAGACCCCCAGCCAGGCGGCGGTAAGGGAAACCTGTGAAGAAGTTGGGCTGAAACCTTCTGAGATTACGTTGATTGGACCCATGGAGTTCTACGTCACCCACTATGGAGCAGTACTATACCCGTTTGTGGGGATAACCACGGTGCAGGATTTCGTGCCCAGCCCAGACGAAGTGGACCGGATCATTCGGGTGCCGCTGGCCTGGCTGATGGATCAGGAGCCGGAGATATATACCTTGAGTGTGAATCCTGTCCCTGCGGAAGATTTTCCGTATGACCGGATTCAGGGCGGCAGAAATTACCGCTTTTCGGATGTCACAATCGACGAGTATTTTTATCGCTTTGAGAACCACCATATCTGGGGCACGACGGCTCGGATTCTGCATCACTTTCTGGAGCGCCTGAAACAAGGGCAGTGACGGATGACCATGGATCCGCAAGTACTCATTAAATGGTGCGGCCTGATAGGGGTTCTTTACGAAACCAGCCCCTGAATTTATAATTTATAGTAGACATAAGGAGATCATTTTCCCATGGACATCATGTACATCTTAAAAGGCATTATCATCGCCATTGTAGAAGGAATCACTGAATTTCTCCCCATCTCATCCACCGGTCATCTGATTATCGCCAACGACCTGATTGGATTTGGCAATGGCGGTTTCGAAAAAATGTTTATGGTTGTGATTCAGCTGGGAGCCATCCTGGCAATCATCGTACTGTACTGGGAGAAGCTGGTAGGACTTCTGGTTTCTCTGCTTCGCCGGGAACCCAGGGGAATCCGCTTTACCATCGCTTTGCTGGTCGGAGTCATTCCTGCTGCCATCCTCGGGTTTTCCCTGGAGGATCTCATCGACGAGAAGCTGTTCAGTATCCCGACCGTCATCCTTGCTCTCATTGTGGGTGCGCTCATGATGATCTGGTTTGAGAAGAAATACCGCAATCAGGCCGCGATCACAGAGGTGGACCAGATTACACCTTCTGCGGCATTAAAAATCGGACTGTTTCAGTGCCTGTCCCTGTGGCCGGGGTTCTCCCGGTCAGCATCCACCATCATGGGCGGGTGGCACCAGGGGCTGGCTCCCGAAGTTGCCGCTGAGTTCTCTTTTTTTCTGGCGATCCCCATCATGTTTGGGGCTTCCGGACTAAAACTGGCGAAATTTGGAATGGACGGAGGCTTCGCTGCCATAACATCCACCCAGATCGTTACCCTGATCGTTGGGTTTGCTGTAGCCTTTGCCGTGGCACTGATCTGCGTGCGGGCCTTTATGTCCTACATTAAAAACCAGCCGATGAAGGTGTTTGCATGGTATCGGCTGATCCTGGCCGCTGCTTTAACCGTGAAAATTCTGTTCTAAGACGTTTCTGTCCGGAACCTTGGTGGAATCCATTCACTGATTTTGAAAATCCTGTAGGAGGATGCAATATGAAAGATATTAAAAAGTACCTTGACGAAGAAAGAGACGGGAAATACAGCTTCTATTTTGAAGACTTGGATGGAGCCTATACCTATGGCTATAATCAGGATGTCCCGCAGACCAGTGCAGGCTGCATGAAATTAATGCTTGCCGTCGCGTTTCTCAAAAAAGTTGAAGAAGGCATGTTCTCCATGGATGAACTGGTCCCGATTAAAGATGAGGATAAAAAACCCGGATCTGGAATCCTCTATGAATTCATCGAGCGAACCTACACCATCCGTGAGCTGATTTCATCCATGCTTGTAGTAGGTGATAATACAGCAACCTATAAGCTGATGACATTGCTTGGAGTGGATCAGATCAACATTATGTTCCGGGAAATGGGGCTCACCCATACTCACATCAGTAATTTGCCTGGAAATGAGTCAAATACTACGACTGCATCGGATATGGCGAAAATCATTAAGCTGCTCTACAAGAAAATTTATCTGACGGAGAAGCATTCAGACTACATCATTGACCTGATCCGACGTCGGGTAAAATCCAAAATCGCTTTCTATCTTCCGAACAAAGTTCGCAACCAATTCGCCAGCAAGACCGGCGATGCTCCGGGCATTGAGAATGAAGTAGCATTAATTAACACCGAATCGGGTAATTTCGTCTTCTCCATCATGTCCCATGACCTGCCCAACTCGGTTTATGGCATGATTTCCCTGGCTAAAGCCGGCATGATGATCTGGAACAGCGTTCATGAGAACTGGGAAACTGTTCAGAAGGAAACGATGGAGTAACTGACTGGACAATCAAAAGCATTTAATGAAGAAGCGCCATCAGCCCGTCTTGGTATGCTCCCTTTAAGAGAGACAGTGAAAAAAGAAAATCACTGTTGATCATAAAGGGGGCATTTTTATGTCGTACCGATCAAAACGAAGTCCTGAGGAAATAATACAAATCCTAACGGATTATCTATCCGGTAAACTGTCCATGATCGATGCAGCCAATATGGCTGGAGTGGATAAGAGCACAATACGCGGCTGGGTGAGCCTTTATCAGCAAGAAGGTTCGTTGGGACTGTTGAATACAGGCTCTCAGCGAAGCTACACTGCGGCCTTGAAACTGGCAGCAGTCAAGGCCTATTTGTCAGGAAAAGGAAGTTTGCGAGACATTTGTATAGAGTATAAAATTCGCTCCGAAAGACAGCTCAGAGATTGGATTAAGGTTTATAATAGCGGCAAAGACTTCAATAATCGAACAAGAGGAAGCCGCATGAAATCAAGTCGCAAGACTACCCAGGAGGAACGACTCAAAATTGTTCGGGAGTGTCTGGAGTTAGGTCGGAATTACACAGAAATTGCACAAAAGTATCAAGTCAGCTATCAGCAAGTCTACGGATGGGTGGAAAAATACATTGCACTTGGAGAAGCCGGACTGGAAGATCGACGAGGGAAGCGAACAGCCCAGCAGGAAGCCAGGACCCCCTAGGAAGAGTTAAAGATCGAGAATGACCTGCTGTTGAAAGTATAATTCTGTGAAATTCTTATTCTTTTTCGTTGTCCTATTGACGGGATGCACACCAGCCCGTCTGGGAATGATGGTGGTTCTTCATTTTAAACAAATGATTAATGTATGTAGTTATAATGAATTTTTCGGGATTTTCTTGTCAGGCTGCGGCTTACAGAGTATGATTGATTGGTACAGAAACTGTACCAATCAAATAACTTGTCGGAGGTGTATTATGCAAATAAGTAACAAGTTAAACACAGCTGATTTTGTAGAGCTCCAAAAAATATTGATGGAACACTACAAGCCGGGTGGCGGTTTTATCTTTGTGATGAAATACCTGGTGAATTTTCTCTATGCCCTGGTAGTTTTCCTGGGATTCTATTTCATTTTGCAGCGAATTGCTCAAGTGGACAATCTCATCGTTCCTGCCATCGCCGGACTCATTGTGTTTGTACTGTTGCTCTATTATCATCCCAGAATTTTAAAAAGCCGTCTGATGCGGGCGATTGAAAAAGCCTATGCCAAGTCAGACATCCGGGTGGAACGGGATCTGACCCTGACCAAAGAAGGATTTCTCAGCAGGGATGAGAAAGAAGAAAAGTCATACCAATGGACAGATTTTGATCGCTATGTTCGCAGCGCCAACAACTACTTTTTAAAGTTGAAGAATGCGGATGAAGGGTTCATTATTAAAGGCGATCATTTAACGAAAGAAGAAACGATGATGCTGGAAGATTTTATGTCCGGCAGCGGATTAGCCATCGAGGAGAGAAATCATGCAAAATAGTGAAAACAAAAGACAAGTCAGTCGAGTAAGAGAAATCGTGTTTATGGGTATAATGATTGCCCTGGATGTACTGGCCGTACGCTTTCTTAGCGTAGAAACACCAGTGATGCGGGTCGGACTGGGATTTTTGGCGAACATTATCGCCGGAATGTATCTGGGTCCGGCAAGAGCAGGCATTGTGGGACTGTTGGCCGATCTGGTTGGATTCTTCATGTTCCCGAAAGGAACCTTCTTCCCAGGATTTACGATCTCAGCCGCTGTGAATGGAATTCTGGCGGGATATTTCCTTGAAGGCAGGAAATCCGCTAATTTCAAGTGGTTTGTGTCATATGCCATCCTGTCCACGTTGCTGGTGGATACGCTGATGAACACGATCTGGCTGGTCATGATGCTTCATAATGGCGATATGTCCTTCTTCTGGACCCGCCTCAGCATCCGGATTCCCAATCAGGTGGTCGTCACCGCGTTGAAGATCATCATGGTTCCCCTGTTGTACAACACAGTATTTAAACGGCTGCGTGCTGTCGGGGTTGAACGTCCCGGCATCCGCGAGGGTTCAGCAAAATCGATCAATTAATGGGATGAAATCCCTGAAACTTTCCTCAAAGTCTGCCTGGCTTTCTTGTCAGGAAAAAAGTTGCATGGCCTAAATCAAGGCTGATGCAACTTTTTTCGATTTTAGAACACTATAAATAGAACACCTGTGCTCATTTACGAATAAAAATTGTTAGTTATGCCAAAAGTAGGTATAATAAAAGAAGCGAAAAGCAAGTCAAATAAAGGTTGGGAGCGTTTTTATGCCAATCACTGAAATAGAAAAAACCTCATATAACGTGACGGATCTGACCAGTCTGGATAAACTGGAACCGGTTCGGATCCGTCCGGGAATGTACATTGGAAATACCGGCAGTCGAGGCCTGCATCATTGCCTCTGGGAAATTCTGGATAATGCCATTGATGAAATAACCAATGGCTATGGCGACACAGCCACAGTCATACTACACAAGGACCGATCCTGCACGGTCATGGACAACGGCCGGGGAGTACCAACGGGGATCCATCCGACCAAGAAAATCAGCGGGGTCGAGATGGTCTATACCGAACTTCATACCGGGGGAAAGTTCAATAACAAGAATTACAAAACTGCGGGCGGCCTCCATGGTGTTGGGGGGTCGGTTGTAAATGCATTGTCGGAATGGTTTGAGGTAGAGGTGCATCAGAATGGGAAAATCCATTTCATGCGGTTTGAACACGCCTTTGACAAGAAGTTTGGCCGTCTGATGCCGGGAACTCCGGTTACGAAACTGGAAGTGACCGGTAAGACACAGGAATCCGGTACCAGAGTTCATTTTCTGCTGGATAAAGCGGTCTTTGGGGATCATCAGTTCAAGCTGGAACCCATTGATGAGCGCATGAAGGAGCTGTCGTTCCAGAACAAGGGAATTACCCTGAAACTGATCGATGAGCGGGGACCGGAAGTGATTGAAAAAACCTATCATTCCGAAAACGGTCTTCTGGATTTCATTGCCTATCTGAATGAGAGCAAATCACCGATTCACGACAAGCCAATTCTGTTCGAAGGTGAACGAAAAATCAATGAGCAGAATCTGGTGGGAGAAGTTTGCATCCAGTTTACGGACAGTGCGTTGGAGACGATCGCATCGTATGTCAATAACATTCCAACGTCAGAAGCCGGTACTCACGAAACCGGTTTTAAAACCGGCATGACCCGTGCGTTCAAAGAAATGGGCAAACGGTTGGGTCTGCTGGCACCAAAGGATGATTTTGAAGGGGATGACCTGCGCGAAGGCATGACGGCGATTGTCAAGGTACGGCTCACCAATCCGATTTTTGAAGGCCAGACCAAGAACAAGCTGGGAAACCAGGAGGCACAGACTCTGATGGCGGACCTCACTTACACCAAGCTGTCCGAGTGGATCGAGGATAACAAGGACGTGGCGGCCCTGATCGTAAATAATGCCGTTGAAGCGGCCAAGCGGCGGGAGAAGATCAAGAAAATCGCCGATCTGGAACGTAAGAAGATTGGAAAGGGAACCAGTCCGCTGGCCGGAAAAGTCATGGTCTGCAACGGCCGGAATCGGGCCATCAATGAATTCATCGTGGTAGAAGGGGACTCCGCCGGCGGGACGGCCAAAAAAGCCCGGGATGCCAGTTTCCAGGCGATCATGCCATCCAAGGGCAAGATCATGAATACGGAGAAGCAGAAACTCGAGAATGTCCTGGCATCGGAGGAGCTGAAAATCTTCAATGCCGCCATTGGCACGGGTACTCTGGATAATTACCGGGAAGAAGATTTAAAGTACAGCAAAATCATCATCATGAGCGACGCCGATGTCGACGGATATCACATCCGCACCCTGTGGATGACCTATATTTACCGCTACATGCGCCCCCTCATCACCAACGGCCACCTCTTCCTGGCTCAGCCTCCCTTATTCAAGGTGTATAAGAAAGTCAGGGAAAAGGGCAAGGAAAAAGAAATCAGCAAATACTGCTTCAACACGGATGAACTGGAACAGGTCAAGAAAGAAATTGGTTCCGGATATCAGATTCAGCGCTATAAAGGACTGGGGGAAATGAATGAGGATCAGCTTTGGGACACAACCCTGAACCCTGCAACCCGCACCCTCTACAAGGTCACCATCGAGGATGCGGCCAAGGCCGAACGGATGGTGTCTCTGCTGATGGGAGATGTGGTGGAACCCAGAAAGAATTATATGTACGCCTACGCAGAATTTTAAGGAGATCACAGCATGTCGAAAAGCATAATACCTAAGGATCAAAATATCATCGATCTCCCGCTGGAAGAGGCGATGCCTGACAATTACCTGCCCTACGCCGTAGAGGTAGCCAAGGACCGTGCTCTGCCAGATGTGCGGGACGGACTCAAGCCGGTTCATCGGCGGATTCTATATGGAGCCTATCTGCTGAAAGCCTACCCGGATCGAGCATACATGAAGTCAGCTCGAATTGTCGGTGACATCATGGGTAAGTTCCATCCCCATGGCGACTCATCCGTCTATGATGCCATGACGATTCTGGCACAGGACTTTTCTACCCGTATTCCCTTAATCGAAGGCCAGGGCAACTGGGGTTCCATGGACGGAGACTCAGCCGCAGCCATGCGTTACACCGAGGCCCGCTTGTCCAAAGCGGCCATGGCCCTGATCGGAGATATTGATTCCAATACAGTGGACTTCGTCAATAACTACTCAGATACCGAGACCGAACCGGTCGTCATGCCCGCCAAATTCCCCAACCTACTGGTCAACGGGTCCTTTGGCATCGCGGTGGGTCTGTCCACCAACATTCCACCCCATAACCTGGGAGAAATCATCGATGCCACCTGTGCGCTCATTGAAAACCCTGAGCTCACAGTGGAAGGGCTGATGAAGTACGTACCCGGTCCGGATCTGCCCACCGGCGGAACCGTTATTGGGCGAGACGGGCTGAAGGCGGCGTATGAAACCGGAGAGGGCAAAGCGGTTCTGCGGGCTAAAACCCAGATCGAAAAGTTGGACAACGGACGTCTGGGCATTGTTATTACTGAGTTTCCCTATCGCAAGAACAAAGCCCGCATTCTTCAGACCATCTCCGAAATGACCGGCGATAAAAAGCATCAGAAGGCCCTGGAGGCCATTACTGACATCCGGGATGAATCCGGCCGGGCTGGTGTCCGGGGAGTCATTGAGCTGCGCAAGAGTGCCGGGGAAGAGGAAGCGGATCGGGTCCTGAAGTACCTTTTAAAGAAAACGGATCTGCAGAGCAATCTGAACTTCAACATGGTAGCCATCGATAAAGGCAAACCAGTCACCTTTGGCATGAAAGGAATTCTTTCAGCTTATATCGAGCATCAGCGGGAGGTTATCACCCGACGCACTCAGAATGAGCTGGAAATCGCCGAACGTCGGTTCCACATCGTCGAGGGCTTTATGCACGCCATTGATGTCATGGATGAACTGATTATCACAATCCGGGCATCAAAAAACAAAGCGGATGCCAATTCCAACATTCAAAAACAGTTCGGTTTTACCGAGATGCAGGCGACTGCCATCCTCGAATTAATGCTGTACCGACTCACCGGACTGGAAATGAGTGCCTTCCTAAAGGAACACGAGCAGCTGGCCAAACTGATCAAGAAGCTGAAGGGAATCCTGGCGGTTCGGCGCAAGCTGGACGATCTCATCGTGGCGGAGCTGAAGGAGACCAAGGAACAGTTTTCGAATGAGCGCAGAACTCTGCTCATCGATGATGAAGGGGAAGCAGCCATACACGTTGAAGAACTGATTGTAGTGGAAGACTCCATGGTGACCCTGTCGCTGGAGGGATTCATCAAGCAGATGCCGTTGAAGAGCTATCACCGCTCATCAGCCGATCCGGCTTCCATTGAGTACCGGGAAGGTGATCAGCTGATCGCTCACTTTGTGACGAATACCCTGGATCAGGTGTATTTGTTTACGAATCTGGGCAATCTCTTTCAGCTGGAATCCAAACGAATTCCCGAAGCCAAATGGAAAGACAAGGGCACCCGCTTTGATGAATTCCTTCGCACCAAGCTGGATGATGAGGAGAAGGTCGTAGCGGCTTTCAGTCTGCCCCGGATCAGTGAGGCCATGATTTTTAAGTTCCTCACCGACAAGGGCCGGATTAAGCGAACCCTGGGCGAAACCTATAATTCGAAATATACGAAGCTGGTTGCCCTGAAACTGGCACCTGGCGAGCGATTATACGGAGTTCTGATTGAAGAGGGTCAAAAGCTCATCGATCACCGTACTCAGCCGCTTGTTCCCACGGCGTCAGGCCAGATGCAGGAAGAGGATTCCATGATCCTGACACAGATCAATCCGGAAGAAGACTGGTCTGGAGAAAACGGGGCAGTGTCCGTTGAGTATCAGCGATTCCCAGAATTCTTAAGCATAACCACGGAACAAGGACTCACATTCAGCGTGCCGGAGGGCGAATGCGAGGTGCGGGATAAGATGGTTCTGCCAGATCGCTTTGCTGTTATACCGGAAAAAGATCGAATCGTGCAAATCCGCTATGTATTTGACTATGAGATCAAACCCTACGAGCTGGAAGTAACCGACCGTGGAGAAATCAAGCCGATTCAGGGAAAACGCAAGACGGCAGGATTCGTTTTAAGAGGCGATTCATATTCTGAACTGATTTTCCTGACAGCAGACGGCATGGGACACAAGCTTCCGGGCTACCTGTTTGAGAACCTGAAAAGTCCGGTGCATTTATCCAGCCTATTCGATTTTGAACCGAGAAAACGACGCATTGTGGGAGCATTCACCGGAGACAGCAGCCAGTTGATCGAGGAAGAAATCATCCTGGCCACAGCCAGGGGACTTATCAAGAGAACTCTGCTTCACGAATTCCTGTCTGCTCAGGACAGTTTTCCAGTGGTGAAGTTCAGGCATCCGAAGGATCAGCTGGTATTTGCCCAGGTACTCTCCAATCCCTCGGAGGTGGTTATTCTGCTGACGGAGCGCGGCATGGCCATCAAGTTCTCGGCGGAAGGAGTATCCCAGATGGGACGCACCGCCGGCGGCGTACAAGGCATGTCACTAAAGGAAGAGGATCAGATTGTCTGGGGAAGTTTGGAAATGGGCTATAAGACGCTGGAGCTTGAAACAAACCGGGGCGGGAAATCAGAGGTCAAAGTAACCTCCATTAAAAATCAAAACCGGGCGGGAAAGGGTTCCAACATCATGAAAATGGTGCTGGATGAAACGATCAGCAAGGTGACGCCAAAATAAGGTCCGATGCTTTGAGGCTGAATCCGCTCATCGAAAACAATGAATGATGGATCATTCCCGTCATGATTCACGGAAACGCCCAGGATTCGTCCTCGATCCGTTCGGGATCCGTTCATGAATTGTCCGGGATTTTTTGGGGGTATTTCCGGGATGTTTCCGGCTTACTTCCGGGATATATTAACAGTCGAAAGAGCTCAAGAACATAAAAACAATCTATGGCAGGAGGTGCAGTATGAAAAAAGTAGCATGTTTCTTTGCAGATGGATCAGAGGAGCTGGAACTTATTGCGGTCGTCGATGTTTTGCGCAGAGGTGGTGTGAAAGCGGATTTAATATCAATTTCTGGTCCTATGCCGGTGTCGGCTCATGGAATCTCAATCAAGGCGGATTATCAGATGGATGCCATTCAAATCGAAGACTATGATGCGATCTTCATTCCTGGAGGTTCCAAGGGGGCGGAGAATTTAAGCAATCATCCCGAAGTGTTGAAAGCGATCCGTTTGTTCCACACTCAGGCCAAGCTGGTGAGCGCGATTTGCGCAGGACCGGTCGTGCTGGAAAAGGCTGGAATCCTGGCAGGGCATCATGGCACGTCCTATCCAGGATTTGAGGGTGAACTCAGTTTTAAGGTCTATGAAGAGAAGCTGGTTGTGGCATCGGAAGGGGTGGTTACTTCCAGAGGGCCGGCTACTGCACTGCTGCTGGGATTTGAGCTGCTCAGGCAGTTGGATCTGACAGAGGATGCTCAAAGAATCTGGAAGGGCATGCTGATGCCGCAGTTGGCGCAATCGATCAAGGATCCGGAAATCAGATCATGAGTTTAAAGCCTGGTACAAAAGGAAAACGAATTGGCTGGTTTTGTACTCGGAGCCGTTTTATTGGCAGTTGCCGTGTTCTTTGGCGGAAGTCAGATGGCGAAGGGAATCTCGGTGGGTTCTGTTGACCTGAATAAAATAAACGATGGAACTTACACGGGGGAAGCCACCTGGAACCCGGTTAAAGTTCGAGTGCAGGTTACAGTCGAGAATCATCGAATGACCAGAATCGACATATTGGAGCATACCAATGGGATAGGATTTCGTGCGGAAGAACCGGTTCGTCAAAGCATCTTGGATCGTCAACAGCCCAGCGTGGATCATGTGAGCGGTGCAACCATCAGTTCCAAGATTATCATGAAAGCGGTAGAAAATGCATTAAAACCATAACATTAGAGACATTGATACAGGATATACTGTGTCAATGTCTCTTTTTTGTGCGCCCGGCATGGGCGATAACTTGGTGGTGAAAGTCCACTACGCGCTCGGTAGCAGGAAGCGTTAGCCGAAGGCAAGGGTGTCCATCGCGAGGTGGAATCTGAAGGCAGCCGGATGTCAGGGCGAGGAGTTCTGGCGGGCAAAGTTCTGGGCCGACGAACAGAAATCTCATATAAGGCCACAACCGGAGGACGACTCTGCAAGACAAGAAGAAGTCCAATGCTACCCGGATCCGGACATTATGTTTAAATTGTGGTAAATGGGACGGCTACATGGAATGAAGGTTATCGTTCTTACCCGGGGAGGTCTCACAGACATCCATCAGGAAATCCGAAGGATGGAGTAAAGCTTGCTGTGAGAAGTCAGCCGAGGCCATAGTACCAGGATTTTTTTTTCTGGGAAGGGCTGAACAATCGTAAGTCTTAAGTAACGACTCAGAAGGAGGTCGACGTGTGAAAGCAGAATACCGAAAGGGCTGCCTGCAAAGGGATAGTGCGGAACACAAAGAGTATGCAGGAGCGCAGAGCGTCGAGGCTCGGAAAAGGAGCGAACAAGGCGGTGCTAAGGACCTGTTGGAGGAAATTCTGGATAAGAGAAATCTGTTCGAAGCCTACAAAAGGGTCAAGGACAACCGCGGAGCACCTGGCATCGATGGAATGACCGTCGAGGCGGTACTGCCATGGTTGCAGGAGAATGTGGAAGAGCTCAGGCAGAAGATCCGGGAAGGGAAGTATAAACCCGACCCGGTTCGACGCGCAGTGATTCCCAAACCAGATGGAAGCGGCGAACGCATGCTGGGGATTCCCACGGTCATTGACCGAATACTCCAGCAAGCCATTGCCCTCAAACTGACCCCGATCTTCGAATCGGTGTTCGCGGATGAAAGTTATGGTTACCGACCGGACCGGAATTGTCAGAAGGCCATGGCGAGAGTCAAGGAGTATGCAGACGAAGGCTACATCCATGTTGCAGAAGTAGACTTGTCCAAATACTTCGATACACTCAACCACGAACTGCTGATGAATCTTGTTCGTCAGCAGATCCAGGACAAACGAGTGACACAGCTCATAAAGAGTTATTTGAAAAGCGGAGTCATGGAAAAAGGGGTGGTCACCGAAACGGAGGAAGGTTCACCGCAAGGCGGGCCGCTCTCCCCCCTGCTGGCTAATATCTACCTGAATCAATATGACTGGGAGATGAAGCGCAGAGGGGTGGCCATTGTTCGGTATGCCGATGACATCGTGGTACTGGCAAGGAGCCAGCGAGCCGCCGAGCGTCTGTTGGAATCCAGCAGAAAGTACCTGGAAGAGAAGCTGAAGCTAAAACTGAATCAGGAAAAGAGCCGGGCCATCAGTATCTATTCGAGGAAGTTCAAGTTTCTGGGCTACGCCATGGGCAAGAATAAGAATGGAAACTACATACGAGCCCATAAAAGCTCCCTGAAGAAAGCCAGGCAGAAGTTGAAGGAGAAAACCAGGCGCAACCGGGGAAAGAACGTACGAGAAGTCATGAAAGAGGTCAAAGCCTATATCACAGGCTGGCTGAACCACTACTACATCGCTTCAATCAAGAACACGCTGATTGAGTGGGATAAATGGCTTCGAAGACGACTGAGAATGTACATCTGGAAGCAGTGGAAGAAACCCAGAACAAGGGTGGATAACTTGCGGAAACTGGGAATCCCGGCATGGCAAGCCTACCAGTGGGGAAATTCCAGGCTGGGATATTGGCGTATTGCCGGAAGTCCGGTCTTGGCACGCTCCATAACAAACGAAAAGCTCGTACAGGCAGGATACTTTGAAATCCTTAATCAGTACGAGCGAATGCGTAAGCACTAAAGCGATTGAACCGCCGTATACCGAACGGTACGTACGGTGGTGTGAGAGGTCGGTAGCTGAATTAATCAGCTACCTCCTACTCGATTCAATTAATCAGTTAAAATGTCACTGGATCGGAGAAGAAAAGTCGAAGTTTAGCAACGCTTATGAATAATTTATGAACATATATGAACGAAAATGAACGAGATTATGTTAATTGATAACGCTTCTCATTAAGAGGTTGATAATTCATTCGCCTGAAACTATCTTTCATTTCAACTCGGATGGTTATGTCAATCAGGAAAATAAAAGGTGGAGAAAATTAATTGCAGCCGAACATCGGAATAACCAGCAAAGAAAAAACCTTGTTCAAATATATTATTCAAGAAATGTCATGATAAGGAAGGAGATTATAAATAATCCATTGCATTATAATTATATTTTAATTTTAATTTCTTAAGAAGGTTACTTCCTACTTTGACAATATGGCGAAAGTAAAATTGCGGATACTCCTATAATACTTATTATGAAAAATTGAGAATTTAACATTTCGTTAAAAATGAAGGTGTTAAGATTGAACGAATAAAATTAATAATTAGACTAAAATAGTTAACGAGTTTCATGGTTAATCACAACTATTAATATAGTATAATCAAATTAAGCAATTAACTTTCTCTCATACTGCTGTCGGACCCACCCAATCAGAGGTTCTGATTTTGCCATCACTAACGGATAAATATTGAATAAAAGGAGAAAACTTATGAAAAAGATGTCTCGCAAAGGGTTTCTTTCTCTGGTTCTTCTTTTCGCTTTTCTTCTCACAAACTTTTCTCCAGTCTTTGCAGAGGTAAATGATGTTCAAACTGCCCCGGAAACCGAGATTACGGAAACGATCTCGTCCGACGCAGCAACAGAAGTGCCTGCAGAAGAAAATCAAAGACTAAGAGCAATGTAAGTGAATAATCCATTCAAGTGCAAAGAAAAACAAACCTTGTCCACACATACTGATAGATTATAAATATCTTAGATCTTGGAAGATATGACCGTTATTCACCTGGATATAAAAAAAGAAGTATATGAAAATCACAATGGTCAAGTATAAGACTGCGTGAAGTTTACATCATTTTATTAAGCATTCGATTAATAACATGCCTGATAATTGCTTTGATTTCATTGAATAATGTAATTTTAATAAAACGTTCAACTTGCCTATACTTAAATCTAATAGGAGTCTATAATCAAATCAAACGGAAAATCATAAAAAATAGAGCGTGTCAACCCCCTTTAAGTATTGATTATTTCGACGGCTCAATGTGTTTTTGATTTTCTTTCGACATGAGATGGAATAAACTCAACTTTAATTCGTGCAACAGCATATTTATTGAGGGCGTCAAAGCATCACCAGGAGATCAAAGGTAAAAAAAAATTAGTTCGTTTCGAAAACGTATACAGAATGGCTTCGGATTCTCACATTTGGATATATTCTGAACGCCATCCTGAGAAAATAGATATTGGAGGTGGGTACTCTGGTTTCTTTGAAAAATGGATTCATGGTTGAATCAAAGAATCAAGGAAATGTGACAATTTAACTGAAAGGAGTTGAGGTTATGAGTGTAGATTTCAGAAAAACCGGAAAAAATCTGCTGTCACTCTTTCTGCTGTTTACCTTCTTAATGGGCTTCCTGCCATTCGGGATGACATTAAGAGCAGAAGAGTCAGGCGGAGAGATTGAGCCTGCAATGAAGGTTCAAATTACAGCCGATGTGAAATGGGTCGACGTCCCGGATGGGGTGGATGTTCCTGATATCAGCATTCAGTTGAAGAAAGGTTCAGAAGTCCTGGAAGAAAAGATTCTTTCATCCGGAAATACGACTGTCCATTTCGCGGAGGTCGACAAGTTTGACTCCGAGGGCAATGAGATTGCATATTCCCTGGCTTTGGATAATGTGGAAGGGTTTGAAACCGAAATCAATGGTTATACGGTTCAGAACACTTACATTAAACCTGCCGTGCCAGAGCCCGCAGAGGAAAACCCGCCTGCAGATGAAGTAGCTCCCGGAGATGAGGAACCTCCCGGAGCGGAAGACCCTCCCGGAGCGGAAGACCCTCCTGTCGAACCACCGACTGAACCGGAGCCTCCTCCGGTAGAAGACCCCCCAGCTGTGGAAGAACCTCCGGCAGAAGAACCACCGGCAGTTGAAGAACCACCGGCAGATGATCCACCAGCTGTTGTAGAACCACCGGTCGAGAATCCACCGGCAGAAGATCCGCCGGCAGTGGAAGAACCACCGGTTGAGAATCCGCCGGCAGAAGTCCCTTCGACAGAAGAAGTACCAGAAAATCCTGGAACAGATCAAATTGGCCAACCGGTTGGACCGGATCGACTGATTCTTGGAACGATCGTATCCGATATTCCGGTTTACGAAACCGTACCATTGCTGAATAAATCCACTACAAATTCAACAACATCACTACCATCAGCATCGGTATCAGCCACCATGGTATCTCCGACAATTCCTGGACAGGTTACGATCGACAAGTACGCTGTACCGGTTCCTGGACTGGTCAATACCTGGGATGTCACACTCCGGATTGAGGGTATGGAGACAGCCAAATCTTCGGATATTGTGCTTGTAATCGACCGCTCCGGCAGTATGCTTGGGACAAAGCTTTCAGGAGCCAAGACCGCTGCGAAAGCCTTTGTCAGTGCTCTTGCCGATGATCCTAATACAAGAATCTCATTAGTGTCCTTTGCTTCAGCTTACAATGGAGCAACAACAGTCACCACTCATACCGGTTTGCTGAATGTCAACGTTGCGGCCAACCGGACAACACTGAACAATGCGATTGACAGTCTGGTTGCTTTGGGAGGAACCAATACCCAGGCAAGTATTCGAGCCGCCTCTCAAGTTCTTGCAACCAGCACAGCCGACTATAAGAATATCGTATTGCTGTCCGATGGAGAACCAACCCAAAGCTATCAGATTAACAATGTGCTGACAAAACTTGAAGCCTATGGACAAAATGAAACAGTTGAGTCTGGTGGCGGAACCTACACCGCATATGTAGCTAATCGTACGAGAAGCAATCTGCTGGCAGCAGATTATGACTATACTGCTATGAGAGGTTACGGATCGGCTGCCTATACCAGAATCGGCGATTCGGGTCAAAATTACTACAGTCACGGCAACAGTGCCATTGCGCAGGCCGCCATGTTCAAGTCGTTGGGTGCAGATCGTATCTTATGGACCATTGCACTGGAGACTACAGCGTACGGTAATTCGGTTCTGGAAAGCATTGCTTCGCCTGGCAAGGACTTCACCGCCCAAACCAGTGATCTGAACACGATCTTCCTGCAGATTGCCGGATCGATCAATGCTGCCGCCCGCGATATCACAGTCGACGACCCGATGGGGCTGGGCTTCGAAATCCCGGCAGCCAATGTGGGCGATATTGTGGTTTCCCAGGGCAGTGCAACTTATATCGGCGGTGTGATCAGCTGGAACGTAGGAGATCTGTTCAAACCGATCTCCGCTGGCTCGAATATCAAGTATGCCGAAATGACATACAGGGTATCCATCACCGATGACATTCTCTTGTTGCTGGTTCCGCCCGATGGCAGGTATCCCACGAACGGAGATGCGGATGTGACGTTTAAGGATTCCAACGGGGCGACACAAACCGTCGACTTCCCGATTCCAAAAGTCAATCCGATTTTCCTGAAAGTGAAGAAGACTTTGCTGGACGCAGCTGGCACTGAGATTCTGGATCCCGCCCGTTCATTTGATATCAGAATCAAGAGTGACAATACCGACGGCGACGTCATTTATCCGGAATACGACCACATCTATACCTTGATTCCAGGACAGTCGATCATCAAGACGAACTTGCGACTGGCAGACATCTATACCGTCAGTGAGACGGCGGCAGATTATGACATCACAATCAAGGTAAACGGAACGGTTGTCAGTACATTTGAGGTACTGCCTCCGGCAGGCACCCCACTGGCTGATACGGGACAGAATGACATCGAAGTGGAAGTCATCAACAAGGAAAAACCCTTAGGCAAACTGATTTTGAAGAAAGTCCTGGTGGACGAAAATGATGTTCCGATCATGAATGATACCAGAGAGTTTACTTTCACCATCACCGGACCTGCGATCCCCGGCGTTTTTGACGGCGAGGAAACCAGGACGCTGAAAGGCGGAGATACAGTTACCATCGAAGGCTTGAGATACGGCACCTATACGGTCGTTGAAACAGACCCCGGACTTGGATTCACGGTAACCTCTGTGCCGATGGATGGAAAAGCTACACTGGCCTGGAACAGTAAGGAAGGAACCGTCACAATCACGAATAAATATGTCAGCCCGCCCCGAGATGTTGTGGCGAAAAAGATTTGGGAAAATGGTCCTGAAGAGGATCATGTGCCTGTCACCCTGACGCTGTATCGTCAGATCGGACTGAATCCCAAGGAAGAAGTCACTGGCGTGACACCGGTCATCGTTCCGGCAGCGGGTCCGGCCACTGAATTTGTCTACACCTGGTCGAATCTGCCCAAAACGGATGTTCATGGCGTCGAGTATATCTACACCGTAGATGAGCTTGTCATTCCAACAGGATATGATAAGTCAATCAGTGATGACGGACTGACCGTGACAAACAAACGAAAAGTCAGCTCACTCCAGCTCCTGAAACTGAATGTTGCCGGAGCACCGCTGCAAGGAGCTGAATTTGAACTTTACCGCAAAGTAACCGAGACGGAACCGGGAGCGATTCTGTTTGAAGATGAAAACGGAGACCCGCTGTACGGTATTAAGGTGAACGGCACCCTGATTACGGGACCGGATGGAAAATCCCAGATTATAGCTGATCTGGAAATCGGAGAGTACTTCGTGATTGAAACAAAAGCTCCGGTTGGCTACTACATCCACAAGCATCCGATTGAATTCAGAATTGTCGCAACGCTCACCTTAAATGTCATCGAAATCACGAACGAATTAGCCCCCATCATCCCGCTGACCGGTGGAATGGGAACCTGGCTGTTCACCATTCTTGGTGTGGGACTCATGGGCGGTGCCTTGTTCGGGATCACAAAATCCACGAATAAATCCAAAGGAAAGGAAGAGAGCAAGATGAAAGGACGTAAACTTTTCAGCATCCTAATGACATTCCTGATGTTGTTCGTATATGTACTGCCTGTCACTGCTTCAGCTGACCCGGCACCTGTCAATACGACGGACGTTACCATCCATAAACTGGAACTGTTCAGCGATTTCACACCGGTTAAGCATAATGGAACAGAACTGGATGAGACTGCATTGAATGGGATCTTCGGTTCCGGCAACTACAAGATGCTCCCAGGCGTTGTATTCAGTTACTGGATTGTCACTGAATCAGATACACTCGAAGAACTCAATGACAAATTCGCAGCCAATTTACTGGGTCCTCCTGTTGGTGTATTGGCGGCAACCGATAACAACGGTGAAGTATTCATTGACAATCTTCCAGATGGTTACTACTATTTCCGCGAGACATTTACTCCGGCTAATGTAACCAAGCAGATTGCAGTGCCTTTTATTCTGGGACTGCCGGTCATGAATGCAGCCGGAACAGATTACATTTCGGACCTTCACATTTATCCCAAGAACCTTACTGTCCGCGGTGCGGTTGTACTGACGAAGTATGCCGGACAGATGAGAGTGCCTGGCGCAAAGTTTAGATTATATAAAGGTGTAGCACCAGGTGGAGGTGAGTATGATCCGGAAGGAACGGCTCCTCCTGTTGAATTTATCACCGATGAGAATGGATGGATTATTGTAAATAACCTGCCGGTTGGAGACTACTATTTTGTTGAAACCTTTGCTCCGGATCCGTACCTGCTCAATGATACACCGATTCCATTCACGATTACTGCAAATGGTAAGGTCGAAATAACTCAGGGAGACCCTGATGTCCTGGTTACGACGGGCGATGTTAAGCGCGTGAGCCTCGATAACTTTGAGGGACCTTACATTGATAAATCTGTTATCGAGATTGGAACAACCGAAGGTTCCGGTGACTTCAATGAGCCGCTCGATTTCTTCCTGACAATTGAACTGCCTGCAGACATCCTCAGTTACGACAGCTTGAAGGTTAGTGATACTTTAGAAGCCATGTTAGATTACAAGGATTCGCTGGTTATTTCCGGAAGTACTAATGGAAGTACCTATAATCCGCTCGCTCCGACGATGTACACTATTCTGAGTCAGCCGGCACCGGATGGCCATGGACTGCTGGAAATCTCTTTTGATCCTGATGAACTCTTCATCATGGATGATGATGTCAAAGTTCCAATGATTAATCTGAGAATCTCTTTCAAAGCAGCCATTAATGAAACGGCCATTATGGGACAGGGCATTCCGAATGATGCAACCGTATCATACAATAACGGATCCACGGACGGCCATGATGATTCCAATGAAGTCAAAGTTTACACCGGAGGCAAGAACTTCATCAAACGGGACAGCAAAACGGAAGCTCCTCTGGCAGGAGCAGAGTTCGCGGTGCAGAATGGAGCCGGTCAGTTCCTGAAGATTGGTGTCAATGGAGAATACATCTGGGTAGCTACTAAAGACGATACGACCTTCCGTCTGATCTCAGGTGCCGATGGAAAATTTGAGATTAAAGGCCTGCAGTATGACCTTGAACATGGTACTACCTACTATCTGGTTGAGACCAAGGCGCCAATGTCTGCGATGGGATATCCTTACAACCTGATTAAGGATCCAATTCCTTTCGTGGTCAACGCAACGAGCTACTACTTAGACCCAACCATGATTGAGTTAGGCAGCGATCCAGCTAAAGCAACTCCAATGACCGTGCTCAATATCCTTGGACCGCAGATTCCGCAGACGGGTGGAATCGGAACCATGCTCTTCACCCTGATCGGTGGAGGTCTGATGGGTTCGGCTGTTCTTCTGAACAAGAAGAGAACCAGAAAATAGCCTGACAGTTCAGTAACGGAACGGGCGAATGCATTGCATTCGCCTCTTCCATACAGTTCCCAGCACTGGAAGCTGTATGGAGGAGAACTCTGACCATGGACACAGAATTTGACGAATTCCGGAAGGAGCTGATGAAATGAGCCGAGAACCGAACAACAACCATTCATCCTCACGGCGCAAAATTCTTTTGATTCTTGTGTTCGTTCTGGGTCTGTCCATCTTTTTGTATCCTACCATCAGCAATTTCATAGTGGATCGGAAACAGGAACAGATCATTAAGGGATATCAGGCAGATGTCGAACGATTGAAGGCAGAAGAAAAGAAGCGACTGAGAGAGGAAGCCGAAGCCTATAACCGTCGCCTGATGCACGGTACCGTCATTGAGGATCCCTTTGCGATTAACCGTCCTCAGGAATCCGGCATCAGTTATATGGACATGCTGAACATTGGAGAGGTCATGGCCTATCTGGAAATTCCGGACATTGATGTTTATCTGCCGATTTATCACGGAACAAGCGACGATGTTCTCAACAACGGTCTGGGTCACATCGAGCAAACCTCTCTGCCGGTGGGAGGCATTGGCACCAACTCCGTGATTACAGGACACCGGGGACTGCCGACTGCGCTGATGTTTCGAAATCTCAATGAGCTGAAAGCAGGGGAGATCTTCTATCTTCACAGTCTGGATGAAGTATTGGCATATCGAATCTTTGAGACAGTCATTGTCCCACCGAATGATATCGAAAGACTTCGGATCGATGAGGACCGCGATCTGGTAACCCTGGTAACCTGCGATCCCTATATGATCAACACCAACCGGCTGCTCGTCCGGGGAGAGCGAACCGATTATGTACCACCTCCGACCGCAGGGGAGGGAACCAGCACAACGACTGGCGTGGCCAGTGTCCCTTCACAAACAATGGTTCAGGCAACCATTCCGCCACAAAGCAGCACCGTGACTCCGCAGCCAACTGCCGGAACACCGTCAGCTCCGGGAACTCAACCTCTGCTGATTGGATTGGCAGCTACCGGTGTGGCAGCCATTCTGGGCTGGCTCTTCTGGAACCGGCGAAAACAGGAAGAAGGTGAGGAGCCATGATGAAGAAGCGGTTGTCTTACATCATTTTTCTGGTTGGACTGACCGTATTTATGTATCCTCATGTGTATAACATTCTCTTTGAGGTTCAGAGCATCGAAGCCTACCAGGAATATGAAGAAGCGGTTCAGGAGATCAGCGAATCGGAAGAGCAGGGGTATCTGCAGCAATTCCGGGAATATAATGAGAAACTGGCGCAGGGATACTTCAATGAGGATTTCGCAGATCCGTTTCTGCAAAACCTCCCGGTGGAAGTGACGGGCATTCAGCAACCCGGTCCCGCGGTGACAGGACCATCCGGCCAGACCCTGCCGGGCAACCCGTCGAGCGGCGGAACCGGCGGGAATCAGACCCCAGCGAAAGACCCGCAATGGAGTGATCCCTATCCGATTCTTTCGACCAGCTCCTATCTCCCCAATGGGGCGTTTGGTTATTTGGATATTCCGAAGCTGGGGGAGAAACTCCCAATCTACCTGGGAGCAACATTCTCCCATTTGGAACGGGGCGTAGCCCAGCTGGAAGGGACTTCACTCCCGGTTGGTGGAATTGGTACCAATTCTGTTATTGCGGGACATCGCAGTCTGGCCAGAGGAGCGCTGCTGTTCAAGCATCTGGACAAGCTTCGGCCCGGGGATCGTTTCTACATCCAGATCTTCAACCAGACACTCACCTATGAAGTGATAGGTTCGGAAGTGATTCTGCCTTATCAGAGAGATAAACTGACCATCCAGCCTGGGCGCGATCTGGTGACGCTTTTAACCTGTACCCCCTACGGCCAGGTCACACACCGACTGCTGGTTTATGGAATGAGGGCGGAATGAGAGGAGAGAAATCATGAATTCTGAAGTTTTCAACGAAAAGATGATCAGTTATCTGGTCGTGGGAATCGGTTCCCTGCTTTGGATTATTGTGTTTATTCTGCTCATCCGAACTTTCCGCAAGAAATAGAGAATGCCCTGCCGGTTTTCCGGCAGGGCATTCTCTATTTTCACTATCTGGTTTTTGTATTATCTATTCTACCGTGACTGATTTTGCCAGGTTTCTTGGCTTATCGACATCGAAGCCCTTGAGCAGAGATACATGGTAAGCCAGGAGCTGGAGCGGGATGATTGCCAGCACCGGGGTGATCAGATCATGGGTATCCGGCAGAATGAAGACTTCATCGGCTGCGTCCCGGACGATATCCAAGTGTTTCTCCATGGTCAGGATAAGGTTCCTGGAACCTCTGGTTTTGACCTCATGGAGATTGGAAACCATCTTTTCTACCAGATCCGACTGAGTCACCGGACTGATCACGACAGTGCCGTCTTCAATCAGCGCAATCGGGCCATGTTTCAGTTCTCCTCCGGGATAGCTCTCAGAGTGAATGTAGGTTAGTTCCTTAAGTTTCAGGGAACCTTCGGTGGCAGTGACATTATCCAATCCTCTTCCGAGGAAATAGACATCATGGACTCGGAACATGGTTTCGGCATAGGCTCTGACTTTCTCGTTCATGGCCAGTGCTTCTTCCACTTTTTCGGGAAGATTCAGCAGAGCGCTCTTCAGTTCATCCAGATCGGAACCCTGGCTGATGTTCAGGATTTCGGCGAACTTCATGGCAAGGGTGTACATGGCCACGAGCTGGGTCAGATACGCCTTGGTCGAGGCGACGCCGATTTCCGGTCCAGCCCAGGTATAGATGACGTCATCTGCATCCCGGGCAATGGAAGAACCAACGACGTTGGTCACGGCAATAACCCGTGCCCCTTTGGCTTTGGCGTCCCTGAGGACGGCAAGGGTATCGGCGGTTTCCCCGGACTGGCTGATCACGATGACCAGGGTCGCCTGATCCACGATAGGATTCCGGTAGCGGAACTCTGACGCGACATCGACTTCGACTGGTATGCGGGCCAGATTTTCAATGGCTTTTTTCCCAGCCAGGCCGGCATGGTAAGCTGTGCCGCAGGCTACGATGTAGATCCGGCGGTAGGCTTTCAGCTGTTCCTCGGTCAGTTCCAGCTCATCCAGTCGAATCGGGTTGCCGGGCTGAATCCGGCCGGTCATGGTATCGCGCAGCGCTTTGGGCTGCTCATGAATTTCCTTCAGGGTAAAATGGTCATATCCGCCTTTTTCAGCCAGTTCCGCAGTCCAGGTAATTTCATGAATATCCTTCGTGAGCGGATTGAGATCATAATCATAGAAGTTCATGGCATCGGCGTTCAGCACGGCGATTTCCTGATTATCCAGATAAACGACCTGTTTGGTGTATTTCAGAATCGCCGGGACATCACTGGCAATGAATCGTTCTTTGTCACCAACTCCGACAATGAGAGGGGAATCCTTGCGGACGGCAATCAGCTGGCCTGGCTCGCCCTTTGAGAGAATGCCCAGCGCATAGCTGCCCTTGAGTTCCTTCACCGTGCGGGCTACTGCCTTAAGCAGACCGCCTTCCTTACTGAGATAAAATTCAATGAGATTCGGAATAACTTCCGTATCGGTGGCACTGCGAAATTCGATGCCTTCTGCCTGAAGTTTCGACCGCAGTTCATTGTGGTTTTCGATAATGCCGTTATGAACCACCGCAATATTGCCGCTCATGGAGGCATGCGGATGGGAATTGATGTCACTGGGAGCTCCATGGGTTGCCCACCGGGTATGGCCGATGCCGGCATGACCTTCCAGATGGTGATGTTCCAGTTCCTGAGCCAGATTCTTCAATCGGCCTTTGGCCTTTGACATGCTGAGCTCTCCGTTTTTCTGAATGCAGATTCCGGCTGAGTCATAGCCGCGATACTCCAGTTTGGAGAGGCCCTCCAAAAGAATCGTTTCTGCCTGCTGTTGTCCTAAGTATCCTACAATACCACACATAGTCTGTTTCCTTTCCTGTCAAAAAATTGCAGGGGCAGCCTGGTCAGATCTGTCACCGAAGTTGCCTTCGGGCTTTGCTGACTGTTATCGGAAGCTGTCATTCCGTGGAGCATCCGCCGAATTTTCGATCACTCCAACCTCGTCAACCCCAAGGGGTTCTGGCGCTTGGTTCGTCCGTAATTCCTATAATAAATTCCTGCTCATTCATTATATTGAAATTAACTACGCAATACAAATCAAATTATAAATAATATCGTGCTAAATCCTCTTTTTGTTAACACCTCTCCTTCATAGATGGCTTGATTCTGCCAATGCATTAACGATTAGCCTTTGTTCAGAATTTGAATGGGAAAGATATAAATATATTTATGTAATTTTCAGGAGTTATTCATAACTTCCAAACATTCAGAGGCTATAATGTTATAAAGATTACAGCCACTTTTTTGAAAGGGACGATTGCATATGAACAGAAAAGGGGAGAACTCATTCAATTTGGATGAGGAGAAGGCGAAATACGACCTTGGCATGGAGGTTTACCTGAAAAAGAAAACCGGTAATATCATCTTCATGAATGAGCATTATATCACAGTGAAATTTAAGGACGGCATTAAGGAATCATTTATCTGGCACGAACTTTTTGAAAAATACACGGGGATCCTGGGTGAGTCCGAGGAATCGGATGAGCCCCTTGATCTGAACCTGTAACGGAGCGTGAGCTTACATGCGAAGACCAGTGGGTCCGGCTCCGAAAAAATGGAATATGGGAAGGGCATTTCTCGGCTCCATCATGGGAGCATTCCTGGGGAGTGTTCCTTTGTTTTTTATAGAATTCAGGGATCAGCTGATGGTCCTGCCGCTGGCCGCTCTGACAGGCTTTCTGGCCGTCATGGGCAGTCGCCTGCTGGGGGCGCGTCTGAAAAACTTCAAGGTGCTGGGAATCATTGTCCTGGGGACCACTCTGGTGAACGCAGTCTATCAGCTGTCGATCAACATGCTCTATGTGTATGAGTCCGGTCAGGCAACAACACTGGGCAATTTGTATCAGTTTACGCTGGTTGGCCCGGCTTTGATCACCGCGTTGACTCAGTTCAGCTTCCGAGGGGTGATCATCCTGCTCAGTGTCATTTTCATGGCTTATTTTCTGGTCGATCCCGACCTGATGGTACAAACCAGCTCCCGATCCAGATCACGATCCCGATAGTATGTTAACGTTCTGATAAGATCCTTAGATTTTTTGACATAGCATGTAAAAACTTCATTGCTGGCCGTCCCGAACCGGGACGGCCTGTTTGAATAACAGGATTCAGCAGATTAGCTGGTCATGGACCGGGATTTTAAGTCAGTCTGCGGCGGGTTCCTGCTTGGTCGGGTCTCATTGTTTTTCGTGAATTATTTATTGAATATGAACTCATGGAGCTTGCGGACCGTATACTCTTTGTCGTATTTGAGGTAATAGATGCCCTTGATCAGAACACCCTTGGAGGTTTCATCCTCCGGGTAAGAATCCTGTACCACTTCATAACCGCCCAGACCGGTGGTATAGCCCATTCCCAGAATCTCCGGAGAGGACAGGGAGGTTTTCACCAGCGGAATCAGGCTGTCTACAGCCTTGGCCATTTCGATGGGATTGAGTTTCATGAGCTTCTGAGTAATCGCGGTCAGAACTTTCCGGTGTCTCAGGGTCCGGGTAAAGTCTCCGCCTGCAGTGCTTCGAATTCGGGCATAGCGCAGAACCTGATCTCCCTGCAGATGATACGTGCCGCTGCCGGGTACACCGACAATTTTGGCCTCAGCGTCCGACAAAGCCAGTTCCAGACCGCCAAGAGTATCGACAATCTTCTTGATGGAATCAAAATTCACTGTGACATAGTCCGTAAGGTTCAAATCAAAATTGGAATTGACTGCCCGCAGCGCCAGGGAAGGACCGCCAAAGGAAAAGGCATGGTTGAGTTTATCCATGCCGCGTCCGGCAATATATACATAGGAATCACGGATCAGAGAGGTCAGTTTAATTTTCTTGGTGGTTCGGTCCAGTGTGAAGATCATCATGGAATCAGAACGTCCGATGCCGTTTTCAGAATCGATGCCCAACAGGAGGATGTTTGTTATCGTACCATCATATTTTTTTAAACCATCGAGAACATCTTCGGACATGCCCAGGCCGTTGGTGGAGGGGGCGATTCCCTGCTGGGCCAGCAGATCGGGGTCCTCATTGGTGACGACGGGTTCTACAACGGCTTCCTTCGGTATTTTTTCCAGGTAGTACCAGAGAGCACCACCTGCGGTTACTGAAACAACCGTGAGGATAATAAGCAGTGAAAGCAAGATTTTTTTAAGCATAATCATTACGTCCTTTTTCGTTAATCACGTTTTATTATAAACCGTTCTGCACGGGAGAAGTTAAAAAAAGGTGTCAGAAGCGGAATTGTATTTGAAAAGATTTGTTGGTATTTAAACGTTTTATGTTGCCGGAAATCATCATGTTATTATAAGATGAATGTGTCAGGCCAAATGTTTTTCTAATAATTTCGTCATTTGGCAATAACAGTCTACAGGGGGAGTCATGAATTTAGCAAAAAGAATCTTAGTCTGCATTTTGTCTGCGGTGATCCTTTCGCCCGTCATTTTTCACCAACCGGTTATGGTTTCTGCAGCCAATGAGGTGGTCATCATGTCACCGCAGCCTGATAACTGGGTAACGGACCAATATGTGGTTCGCTATAATGTCAGCAATTTGATCCTGCCGACTTCTATTCAGATCAGTTATCGCAATGCCATGAATACCGAAGCTCAAGTGATGGTAGTCCCAAATCTTTCCTCGACTACGAGGTCTTCCTACACGACATTGATCCAGGGCCTTGGTGTGGGAGCCAATTATATTAAAGTCACGGCGCAGGGTCAGGACGGGCAGATCTTCAGTGACATCCGTCAGGTGACTGTGGATCCCCAGCTGACCAACATTCATTCCGATCAGACAAATATTGCGCCATATGTCAACGACCGCAATCAGTTCAAGCACATGCTCAAGATCAGCAATGAAGCTTCCGCAAAAGAACATGGGCTCATCCCCAAGGACAACGCGTTTGTCAGCCGGTTTGTGGATCTGCTGTTTGAAGAGGCCGCCCTTGAGAAAGTCCGGCCGGATATCGTATTTGCTCAGATGATGCTTGAAACGGGCTGGCTGAGTTATCTGTATACCGTTCAGGAAACTCAGAACAACTTCGGCGGAATCGGCGCTACGGGTGGTCCGGTCCGCGGCAATGTGTTCCTGAACATGAGAGAGGGAATTCGGGTCAATGTTCAGCATCTTGTGGCCTATGCGTCCGCACGGAAACTGAATGGAACCCTGGCGGATCCGCGCTTCAATTATGTTACCCGGGGGAACGCGCCTGCTGTCGAGTATCTTGGCTATCAGGAGAACATCCAGGGCGGAGGCTGGGCTATGGGCCATCAGTATGGCTACAAGATCCGCAACATCATTGATCGGACCAGCAAGTCTTCCAACCTGCCCTTTGATCCGACGCCGGGCACAGCGGCTATTACGGACATGGAAGTCTCCAGCGTCCTGCGCTCGAAAACCAATGCCCTGAACATCACCCTGGAGGATGGCTTTGCCCCCGGACAGGAGTTGCGGGTGGCTGTTGCGACGAATTCAGATACAGAACACCGTTTCACGTTTACCAATCGTACCACCAACCAGACGGTTCAGACTGCCTGGACAGAGAATAAGGCGGCATTTTATACGCCCACAATTGCAGGAAACTATCGTTTCTCGGTTCAGATTCGGCCTAGAGGCGCAACGACGGTCAAGGATGTTAAGGAACAGGACGTGACCATCGGTGAAATCATCGAACAGCCCGATCCGGACCGCGATGTCATTCCGGTAATCGGCACGGTCCTGTTAAGCTCATCGCCTTATTATCCTGGAACTGAAATCGGAATCCAGATTGAGGATGTGTCGGAGGCGACCACCCGAGTGAATGAGTATCAGCTGGAAGTGGAACATGCCGGAAAAACCACTTTGCTCAGCTCCTGGTCAGGCAGCCGGGTTTATGAATACACACCGCAGACCACTGGAACCCATATGATTCGGGTGCTGTCCAGAAATAAACTGATCGGCGGGGAAGCGGTCCAAAGTGCCACGGTGACTATTGAGGTGGAAGAGGCACCCGTATCGCAGGCGGTGATTGCTTCTATCTCATCTCCAACCGGAGGAGTATACGTGAATCGCCCGGCTTCGGTTACAGTGACTCCGATTGCCGGAACGGGAATGAACCTTGAATATCGACTCATAGATCAGTCCGTTTCTCCGGCCAGAATTTTACGGGACTGGAGCCTGGATCCCAAGCTCACCTTTACACCAACCCGGAGCGGCGAGCTGAACCTGACCGTTCAGGCCCGTCAGCAATCCGGCAACGGGACAGTGCTTGAAGAAAAAGGACTGAAACTGCAGGTGCTGGCGGAACCCGTTGCGGATCTTAAGACCATTGCGCTGGGAACCGGGCCTTACGTAAAGGGAAGTCCGCTGTCTGTCAGCGTGACGCCTTATCGGACAGATACGGCCTATGAGTATCGACTGTTCCTCCAGGACGGTGCAGCCAGCCTGCCCCTGACTCAATGGGGTTCTTCTTCGAAGTTGAGTTTCACCCCGACCATGAAGGGAAGCATTACGCTGGGAGTAAGGGCGAGGGAAATCGCTACCGGCCGCGAAGGAGCCCTGAAGACAATTCAGGCAACCATTACCGATGCGTCTGTACCGGTATATGGCCCAGCTTCATATACTCCTGAAAACCCTTATTCAATCTCATTGAACGGAATGTATACCGCAGGCATCAAAGCGGCCGGCAAAAACCTCGAAATCAATGCAGCGCCTGTCAGATCGGACTACCTGTATCGCTATTACCTGATCAGCCAGTCCACCGGACAAAAGATCATGGTGCAGGACTGGTCCAGTCAACCCAAGGCCACTTGGAAAGCTCTGACCGGTTATTACACCGTTGTGGTGGAAGCCAGGCATGCTGCTTCCCGCAGTTTCTGGGATGTGCGCCGGACAGAATCCATTCGGATCAAGAACTATCCTACTGTGTTCCTGGATCCGGGCCATGGTGGAACCGATAAGGGCGTAACGGTCCTGAAAAATGGCGTGACCTACTCGGAAAGCAATCAGGCACTGTACCTGTCGAATCTGGTCAGAACCAAGCTCAAGGGCCGCGGCATCAATGTCGTTGTTTCCCGCAGCACCAATACAACGGTCTCGCTGGATCGCCGCATCGAACTGGCCAACAATGCCAAAGCAGACCTGTTTGTGTCGTTCCACTACAATAAGAGCTCAATTTCAACGACCAAAGGAATCCGCACTTACTTTGCAGGAGCCAAGCTGGATCCGCTGGCCAATCTGTACCAGCCGGAAGGCAAGGAAGCCGCTGGAATTCTGTCTTCGAAAGTCGCGCCGATCTACACCCGCAATCTGGGCATTATCTCAGATGTCGACCATATGGGATACAGCTTCCGCATTCTGAAGAATACTCAGATGCCGGCAGCCCAGCTTAACCTGGGATATCTGTCCAATGTAGAAGATCTTGCCCGAATCAAGAGCAGCTCTTACCGCGACAAACTAGCTCAGGCAATCGCAGATGGGATTATGAACTACATGAACGCCAATTAAACGGGGTACGAGCTTCGATGGAATCGCTCGTTGCGCCATCAAGTCAATAAAAAATGACAGGGACCTTCGCGGCAGGCAGCAGCCTGCCTGGGAAGGTCCCTGTTTGATATGACGGAACTAATATTGATTTCGGAAAGTCAGGATTGATTTCGGAAAGTCAGGATTTGGTTATCAATCCTTGATCCACAACCTTAAACCCTGGATTCTTCACCAAGATCGGCTCTGGTAATTGATCGGAAGGCTCCAATTCCCGCACAGCTCAACGGGCAGGTGATAGGGTTAGCTGCCCGATTCAGCGCGGTCTGATTAAGGATACTGTCCTTCGGACGGGCCCTGCTGCAGGAAGGTTTCAGTGTTTTGTGGGGGGATATCACGGTAGATGTAGTCATGGAGTTCATCCACTGTGGCGGGTTTGTCCATTTTGATGTACCACTCGGATTTGCTGATTTCCTCCGAGGTATTGACCGTGGGGAAATGAGTTCCCTTGATGCTGAATTCTTCCGTCAGGACTTTCAGACCCAGGTCGAATATCTCATCATAAGTCAGGCTGGTCTTGACAAAGGGACTTAACTGGGCGATATAGTTGGGCAGATCCACCAGGCTGGCGGTTCGTACTTTATCATACACTTTCTTCAGGACGAGTCGCTGTCGCTCGGTTCTGGCGTAATCTCCGCCCTTCGTGCTTCGGATCCGGGCGTAGGAGGTCGCCTGGGTGCCATCGAGATGGATCAGGCCTGGTGTTTCTACATAGGGGATTTGAGTGCCTTCCAGGTTGTTGAGGTTTCGAATGCCGTTGTTGATATATTCGATTTCATTTTCTTTGATGTCCACATCAATCCCGTCCACCGCATCTATGATAGAGATCATGTCATGAAAATCAACCATGACATAATCCTCGATATCTAAATCAAAATTCGTGTTCACGGTTTTCATCAGAAGCTTGACTCCGCCATAGGCATAGGCATGGTTCAGTTTGGTGGTGCCGTGGCCGCTGATTTTTACGTGAGTATCACGCATCAGGGATGACAGTTTCAATGAATTGTGCTGATCATCAACCGAAAGAATCATCATGGTGTCCGAACGGCTGGGATCAGCCGGATCATTGTTCCGGTCAATGCCGATCAGGAGTATGTTTTTGATTTGGTTGTCGTATCGATTGATACGATCCCGAACGGAGCGATCGATTCCTGCCTCCATAGGGGTAATGGCTTCGCCGCGGATATTGGTCAGTACGGTGGAGGTGTACTGATGGATAAACCAGGCGATGCAGCCAACCAGCAAAAACAGTACGACGAGAATGGATCTCATGATCAGTTTTCGTTCGACCAGCAATCTATGTTCTGTATGATTCGGCTCCAATGGTTCACCTCCTAGTTTAGAATACAAGGGTATTATATCATCATGAAGTTACGGCAGGGTTACAGCGGAGCGGCCTGACCGATTACTTTTTCCAGGTGGTTCTGTCAATTTGCCGGGCAGATATATTATGAAATTCGAAACATTGCCTGGCGGAGCTGGATAATTGGTGAAAGCCTGTCCTTCTCCCCGTCAGGTTGAATAAACCCCCTCCAAAGTTTATCATGAAATTACTATTTCAATTCTTCAGTCGGTTGGTATAATGATTAAGTCAACCGCCCGGATGAAATAAGATCCATGAAAGAAGGTCTCAAACTGATGAAAGAAATTACATTAAATGCCATATTGCTCCAAATTCTCCGTAGAAAAAGACTGTTTGCACTGGTGATTCTGATTCCTCTGGTTCTGGGAATGGTGCTCGGCATGCAAAAGAGCCTGAGTCCGGTAAGTTCCGGAGAACAGCAGGAAGAACCACTTTCCTTCAATTATCGAAAAACTCAGTATGATGCGCTCGAAAGCCTTTACCTGAGTCAGCAGAAGAGTCTCAAGGAGAGCATTTTGCTGAATTTTGATCCTTCTGCGGTCACGACCCGCAGACACGCCATTTTTATTGATGATTCTTCCCGCGTGGAAGGAGGAGCACAGGTCCAGACTGCCAATGAAATTGGATATTTCTACTCATTCTATAAGTTCACGTCGCAAGATTATGTTCAGTTCAAGCGGATTTTGGGCAATGCTTCCCTCAGTGATGAGCAAGTTGATGAACTGGTGGCGCAGGCCTATAATGACGATCTCAATCTACTGACACTGGCTGCAGTCCATGAGGATCCGGCCGTGGCGGAAGCACTGGGAAACTACAACTATGACCGCATCATGGGGATCTATGAAGCACAGGCTAATAAAACCTATGAACTGAAAGAAATCGGCGCTACGACGCAGAAAAAAGCTGATGAGACCATCATGCAGCGGCTCACACTTCGAATTGAGCAGCTGGATGACTATAAGAAGCAAATGGATGAATTGAGACCGGCCCTCGTACTGCCAACGAATCCCTCAGCCGGAGTCAGTGCCGGTTCCATTCTCCGCTCGGTAGCGAAATGGGGACTGCTTGGGCTGTTCGGAGGATTGGCTCTGGCCTTTGTTCTGGCAGCGGTCCTGGCGGGGCGCTCCATGATGATTCATGACAGTGCAGACCTTGAGCAATTGACCGGAAGACCGCTGCTTGGGTTTATTCCGGATGGTTCGCAAAAGCTGGCTGACCGATTGATTTTTGGAACCGTGACACAGAAGGATCAGACCGAGCGACTGTTGTCGCGTCTGAGTCTTGATTTGAAGGATGCCCAGGCTCACCGTCTGACACTCATCCAGTTGGGAGCTGCCTCTGCGTCAAAGCTCCAGACGACGTTGTCGGATCAGCTGAAGGAAACGGAAGTGGAGCTGCTGGAGCGATTCGATTATGACCATCTCTCAGAAATCGGCCCGGATTCCCAGGTTGTCCTGGTTGCCAATCCCATGATTTCCAGGAGTGAACTGAAAAACGTTCAGGAACTGGCACAAAAGGCCGGAGCCAGACTGTTCGGGACGGTTATCATCGCCGAATAGAACGGCTCAATGCCACAGAAAGGAACCCTATTATGAAAGTACAATCGAATCACCGGGATCTGGTGAATCTGGGAGGGATCCTGGCATTCAAACTGGTGCTGGAGGCCATATACATCTTGTTCGTCCAGCCGCTGTTTGTTTCCAACCGGTTTATTCTGGAATTCTCTCCCTATAAATATTTGCTGGGTATATTTCTCCTGGTCCTGATGTATTTTCTAATGCCGCGGGACCAGCGCCCGGCCTCTGTCATTTTGCAGATCCACCTGCTGCTGATCTTTCTCCCAATGCTGTCCTATTACAGTCTGACGGACAGTTCCATGCGGTTCATGGGATGGAGCATAGCCGCCTTCCTGCTGGAGTGTATCCTGGTACGGGTGATCCCTCCACTGCGAATTTTACGAATTGCAAATTCCCGCCGGATTCTGCTCGTTCTGATCGCGCTGATGACGGTTGCGGTTTATGCGGTGATGATCCCGGCGAACGGTATTTCCCTCGGCGCGCTCAACTTCGACAACACGTATGACATCCGGGAAACCATCCGCTTTCCTTTGGGGATGGGATATCTGGTGCCATGGCAGAGCAAGGTCATAAACCCGTTTTTGATCGCTTTGGGATTCAAGCAGAAAAAAAAGAGCCTGCTGGGACTCGGCATAGGACTTCAGCTCCTCCTGTTTTTTATTACAGCCCAAAAGGCCATGCTGTTTATTCCCGTGGCCATCCTGGGAGTCATGTGGTTTATGGAGCACTTTGATTTCCTTCCGTCGGCGGCTCTGATTGCTCCGCTGTATGCCGCCGGCAATCTGGTAGTGTATGTCTACACCGGAAATATCTATATTCCGTCCCTGTTTATCAGACGACTTCTGTTTCTTCCCGCGCAGCTGAAGTTTTTCTGGTATGAGTTCTTCACCTTCAATCCCAAGCTGTACTATTCTCAGGGAACCATCGGGCGGATTCTGAATATCCCCAATCCGTATCCGACGGACGCGGCGAAAGTCATCGGTGATACCTTCTTCAATAAGCCGGATATGCACGCCAATGCCGGTTATGTGGCGGATGCCTATGCCAACGGCGGTCTCATCGGACTGGTGGCCATTGCCGTCGTGTTTGCGCTGATTCTGGTTCTGATCAATTCGCTCAGCCAGTCCCTGGGTCAGGATTTCATCATCGGAATGGCTATGTTCCATATCATTTCCCTGAATGACGGAGGGCTTGTAACTGGCCTGGTTACCGGAGGACTGCTGTTTCTGCTGCTGATCCTGTACCTTTATTCCTCAGAAACCGAAGATGGCCTCTCAAAAACCAGGTAAAATCTGCTCAGTGGCTTATGACAGAAGATCGCCGGGCTGACAGACCACAAATACAATGCAAAAAGAAGAAGGTGCTGGCCTTCTTCTTTTTGCGTTGTATTCGATTCGTGTTTCCCTGTGTTTGGATATGACTCATGGACTTGGGTTTGATCCCGGAAATTCTCTGATCCTGACTCTGGATGGCGGCAGGATCAGAGTCTTTGGCAGCGGTAGATGTATTTCAGTCGACTTACAACTGATAGCTACTGTTATCTACCGATTTCTACTGATATCTGCTGGTTCATTCATGTTCGCACAGGGGGCGGTAATAAGACTTGACCATTCAGGCATCAACGATTAGGGTCAGACTGATAGATCTGACTGAGGTCCTTCACCACATGGTCCCAGGTGAACTGGAACTGAATGGATTTCATTCGTTCCCGCATTTGGGCCAGTTCCTCGCGATGGGTGGCGATATGAGCCAGCAGACGGCGAATTTCTCCGATGTCTTCACCATCGACCAGATAACCGATGCCATACCTGGTAACATACTGAGCCAGGCGGGAGAGCGGACTGACGATCATGGGGGTTCGCGTGATGATGGCTTCGAAGAACTTGATGGGTTCAGATTCCCGGTTCTGCAGCGTATCCATGGGGTACATGATATATAGCAGATCGGCTTCTGAGAACAGACGAGTGCTTTCCTGGAAATGGTAAGGACCGGTAACCTGAGCATTGGGATAGCCCGCTTCAAGCTCCTGGAGCTGTTTATATGCCGTTCCAAACCCGTGGATCGATGTGTAGACACCTTCGGCACCTGAGGCGGCATCCAGGAGGTTTTTCATTTGCTGAAAGTGCCGGACCGAACCGATATAGGAAACCCGCAGCAAAGGAGAAACGGTCTTTTCATCCGAACTGAAATTGGCTGCATCGGGATAGTTTGGCAGATGAATCAGTTTTTTACGATTCGCCGGGCTCATGTGCTCCAGCTGAAGTTCATTGACATACAGGATGGCGTCGGCCAGGCCGTGATAACGCGAAACCAGCGCACGAACCAACCGGCGGATTTTCTGCTTTTTTCCCTGAACTTCATAGATTTCGTGCATATCAAAAATCAGTTTGGCAGAAGGATTGGCGGAGCGGCAGGCCGCGCCGACGATCATGCCGTCCAGATCATGGCAATGGAGATAGGCATATTCCTGAGTCTTAAGATATTGCCGAACCTGCCGGAGAAATTTGATGTAGGGAACCAGCTGCTGCAGGCCTGTGCCATATACAGCGGGCGGATTGAACCGGCGGATTCGTATTCCATCCACCACTTCAGTCCGGGCATATTCATTTTCCCGATCCCAGCACAGGATTTCAACGTCAAAACCTTGTGCTGTGAGGTAGCGGGCTTCTTTATAGACACGCACATCGGGATCAAACCGATTGGTCAGTATCATTTTCACGGATTGCTGCCCGGATGCAGCAGGGGAGTGGGCGACAGGCGAAACTTGTTTCATGATGGGATCCTCCAGCGGATAATTTCCATCCCCATTATATACCATGGTATAATAAAAATGGTGTATTATTGTCTGGCTTCCTATGAACAGCCAGGAACAATGGGGTCCAAGGGATCCTCAAAGCGGGAATAAATATGTTTTGATACTGTTTTGTTCTTTATTTCTTTATATGCCGGATATATAATAGGGAACGGTAAGCATTCAGACTGAATGGTGTGGCATAAAGGAAATTCCTTTATGCCATTCGTATAGTTATGGAAAGAAAAAACTTGATTCCCAAATCTGAATGGTCACTTGCACATGTGGCTGGATGTTGGGATTGATCCCTGAGGCAGAGGAGGAACCGTGCTTGTCCCCTCGAGAAGTGAATTGACATTTGAAAGGAACTATCATGACAACCAATTATCGCAAGTATGTTTTGATGATCGCGGATATCATTATTATCTCAGGCGCATATTTCATCTCGCTGAATCTGAAGCGGGACTTTTTCCTGACTTCGGGTGATATCAACTATTTTAAAACTTATGTGCCCTTTATCCTGATGATTTATCTTGGCAGTTTCCTGCTGTTCGGTCTGTATCGCAACATGTGGGCCTATGCGGGACTGGACGAATACATGAACGTCATGTATGCCAACGTCGTTGCCATGTTCGGTTCAATTATGCTGGATCAGTTTTATCTGAACGATATCACCATCGCCACGATTCTGATCTCGGTCATCATTGCGTTTATCGGGACAGAGGGGGTTCGAATTGCCTACCGCGTCCTTCTGAATAAAACCAAGGCTCCGATCCTGGGAGCAGAGAACAAGACCAGACATGTCCTGATCATTGGAGCCGGACTGGCTGGCAAGCTGCTCATCAATGAAATCCGCAACAACCCGAATTTCGACTATGAAGTACTGGGCCTCATCGACGATGATCCCTTAAAGCTCCATCAGAGCATTTCCGGTGTATCCGTCATCGGCACCACTGCCGATATCCCAAGACTCGTGGAGGATTTGTCGGTGGATGAAGTCGTGTTTGCGATTCCGTCGCTGACCGGAGAGCAGAAGAAACGCATTATGGAAATCATCAACCAGACGAAAGTCCGGATGAAAACTCTGCCCAACCTGTCTGAAATCATCAGCAAAGGGGTCGACGTGGCTGCGATCCGCGATGTTGAAATCACCGACCTGCTCGGCCGCAAGGAGATTGAGCTCGAGGTGTCCTCCATGATGGAGTACATTGAGGACAAAGTCATCCTGGTGACAGGGGGCGGTGGATCCATCGGTTCAGAGCTTTGCCGTCAGATTGCGGAGTTTAGGCCCCGCCAGCTGATCATTTTCGACATCTATGAAAACAATGCCTATGAGATCCAGATGGAGCTCCTCCGGCGCTATCCTCAGATGAAGCTGGTCACGCTGATCGGCAGTGTCCGTGACCGCAAAAAAGTCTTTGAAGTATTTCAGACCTACCGCCCTAATCTGGTATTCCATGCCGCGGCTCACAAGCATGTTCCTTTAATGGAGACCTCTCCGAAGGAAGCGATCAAGAACAATGTGTTTGGGACTCTTAATGTGGTACAGGCAGCCGATGAAACGAAAACAGACCGGTTTGTCCTGATTTCAACGGACAAGGCAGTGAATCCGACGAACATCATGGGCGCGACCAAGCGTCTGTGCGAAATGATCATCCAGACTTATAACCAGACCTCAAAACACACGGCCTTTGTGGCAGTCCGTTTTGGCAACGTGCTGGGATCCAACGGTTCCGTCATTCCGCTCTTTAAAAAACAGATTGCCGAAGGCGGCCCCGTAACCGTTACCCATCGCAACATTACGCGTTATTTTATGACCATTCCAGAAGCGGTCAAGCTTGTCCTGACAGCTGGTTCATTCGCCAGAGGCGGTGAAATCTTCGTTCTGGATATGGGGGAACCGGTCAGGATCTACGATTTGGCCAAGAATTTGATCCGCCTGTCCGGCTATGAACCGGATGTCGACATTAAGATTGAAGTCACGGGGCTGCGCCCCGGAGAAAAGCTCTATGAGGAGTTGCTCATGAGTGAAGAAGGACTGACCAAGACCAAAAACTCCCTGGTCTTCATTGGCAAGCCCAGCGAATTCAAGTGGGAAGAACTGCTTGACGGACTGACTCAGCTCAAAGCGGTCATCGAAGATAGCGCTGCATCGAATCAGAAAGTGAAAGACACCATGAGGACCATTGTTACGACCTACCGGGAAGCTCCCACCGAGAAGCTTTCTTGAAAGAGGGACATTTGATGAAAATTAATTTTTCGCCACCGGATATCAGCCAGCTGGAAATTGATGAAGTGGTCGACACCCTGCGGTCCGGCTGGATTACGACGGGTCCGAAAACCAAACGACTGGAACAGGAACTGGCTCAATTTGTCGGCACCAGCCGTGTCGTGTGCATGAACTCAGCGACTATCGCCATGGAAATGGTGCTGCGCTTTCTGGGAATCGGACCAGGGGATGAAGTCATTACATCAGCCTATACGTACAGTGCTTCCGCTTCCGTGATTCATCACGTCGGCGCCAAGATCGTCATGGCCGATACCGCGAAAGACACCTTTTTTATTGACCCGGAAGATGTCCGCCGCAAAATAACGAATCGGACCAAGGCGATCATACCCGTGAACCTGGGCGGTGTCATGACTGATAATTCCGCCTTGATCGAACTGTGTGAGGAGTACCGCTCTGTGTTCACTGCAGCCAATGACCGGCAGAAACAGCTCGGACGGATCGTCGTGCTGGCCGACGCGGCCCATTCTCTGGGAGCAGTTCGCAATGGACTGCGCAGCGGACAGGACGCCGATTTTTCCTGCTATTCTTTCCATGCGGTCAAGAATTTTACGACCGCAGAAGGCGGAGCCATCACCTGGCGGCAGGAGGGCGGCTGGAATGATGAGGAAGTGTATCGGGAATTCATGCTGCTGGCCCTGCATGGCCAGAATCGGGACGCCCTGGCTAAAACCAAGGGCGGTGACTGGGAATATGACATTATCTATCCCGGCTATAAGGGCAATATGACTGATATCATGGCATCTCTGGGACTGGCTCAGTTAAAGCGCTACCCCGAACTGCTGGAACGCCGGGCTCAGATGATCCACCGCTATGACGAGCGTCTGACCCAATTGCCTTACCTGCGCCCGCTGAAGCACTATGATGATACCAGCCGGTCCAGCGGACACCTCTATCTGGTCAACCTCCTGGGCTTTCCGGTTGAGGCCCGCAATGAGGTGATCGAGCGCATGAGTGAACGCGATATCGCCGTGAATGTCCATTACAAGCCTTTGCCGATGATGACGGCCTACAAAAATCTGGGATTTGACATTGCGGATTATCCCAATGCCTACCATATGTACGAAAATGAAGTCACTCTGCCCCTGCACACCCTTTTGACCGATGAGCAGGTGGAGTACCTTCTGGACCAGTTCATTGAAGTATGTGAACTAGTGCGTAAGGAGCACCGGATTGACTATGAAACCATCTAACAGCTTCGCCAAATCAGCCTTTGACCGTATATTCGGAGTCATCGGTTTTGTCCTGCTGTCGCCGTTCCTGGCAGTCATTGCCCTCCTGGTCAGACTGACTTCGCCGGGCCCTGTGCTGTTCCTTCAGGAACGGGTGGGGAAAAACGGGAAACCGTTCCGGATCATGAAGTTCAGAACCATGGTGGAAGGAGCGGAAGAAATGGGCCTGAAGATCACAGTGGGCAATGACGCCCGGGTGACCCGGGTAGGGGAAACGCTTCGCAAATTCAAGTTGGACGAACTGCCCCAGATCCTCAATATCGTCAAGGGGGAGATGAGCTTTGTCGGTCCTCGGCCGGAAGTTCCCAAATACGTCGCCCATTATACACAGGAACAGAAAAAAGTTCTGTCCATTAAGCCTGGGGTGACCGACCTGGCCTCGATTAAATACCGCAAGGAATCCGAGCTGCTGGGTCAGTCACAGGATCCTGAGAAAACTTATCTGGAAGAAATCATGCCGGAAAAACTCCGGATCAACCTGGACTATGTCGAACGCGCTTCTCTCGCTTATGACCTGAGACTGCTCTGGATGACCGTGCGTGAAGTGTTTTTCGGCAATTGACCTTCCCTGAATTTAAAGGAGATGACTCCGACCATGAACGTACTATACATTGACCATTATGCCGGCTCAGAAACCCTGGGGATGGAATTTCGCCCCTTTTACCTGGCTCATGAGTGGCGCAGGGCGGGAATTGACACGACCATCCTGGCGGCTGATTATTCTCATCTGCGCAGCCATAATCCGGACATCGGCGAAGACCTGGAAGAAAAAGTCATTGACGGGGTCCGCTTTTGTTTTCTAAGGACCAGGCATTATCACGGCAATAATTTTGACCGTATTCTGTCTATGGCGCAGTTTGTTCAGAAGGGCATGAAAGCCGCCGATGAACTCATCCGGCGCTACCAGCCGGATGTGGTCATCTGTTCCTCCACGTATCCAATGGATACCTGGATCGGGCAGAAAATCAAACGAAAATCCGGGGCGATGCTGATCCATGAGATTCATGATCTCTGGCCGCTGTCACCGCGCCTTCTGGGCGGTTATTCCAAGCATCATCCCTTCATCGCGGCGATGCAGGTTGCGGAAGATTCGGCCTACCGTCAATCGGACTGCATCGTTTCGGTTCTGCCGAATGTGAAGCCCTATATTCAGTCCCGAGGCTTCACGACTCCGGTAATCCACATTCCCAATGGACTGCCGCCATCCTATTTCAAGGAAGCCGGCACTCCGCCGGAGGTCAGCGACCGCGTCGCGAACCGGATTCAGAAACTGAAAGAGCAGGGGAAATTTGTCGTCGGTTATGCCGGAGGCATCTCGGTCAGCAACGCCATGGAGGATTTGATCCGCGCCATGATTCATCTGAAGGATCATCCCGAGATTGCCTGCGTGGTTATCGGTGACGGCATTCTGAAGAGTGAGCTCCTTCGCCTGAAGGAAGAGCAACAGCTGAATGGGGTGCATTTTGAAGATCCCATTCCCAAAGCTCAGGTCATTGGGACACTTTCTGAATGCGACGCGCTGTATCTTGGCAGCCAGCCTTCGCCGCTTTATGAATATGGAGTGTCCGCCAACAAGATCTTCGATTATTTGCTGGCTGGCCGTCCCATCATCAACGCCTGGGATACGGAGCACAGCCCGATGGATGAAGTCGGGAATACCCTGAAAGCCCGTGCCGGAGATGCCCGGGACATTGCTGACCGGATCCTGGAGGCGAAGGGTCTGAAAGAGGAAGAACGAACAAAGATTTATGAGGAATCCAGACGTTTTGTCCGTGAAATGCATCACTATGGCAAGCTGTCCGATGACTTCCGCAGATTATTCCGTAAACGAAAAGAGGATAAAAAATCATGATGAAAAATGAACTGTTGAAGAAGATTCAGGATCGTGCGATCACGGTCGGGGTCGTGGGACTTGGCTATGTCGGCCTGCCGCTGGCCGTGGAAAAGGCAAAAGCCGGATTCCAGACCATCGGCTTTGACGTCCAGGAGCAGAAAGTGGACTGGGTGAACGACGGCCATAACTATATCGGCGATGTGGTAGATGACGATCTGAAAACCCTGGTTCAGCAGGGCATGCTGCGGGCCACCAATGACTTCTCGTTTATCCGTGATGTCGACTTCGTCGCCATCTGCGTTCCGACGCCGCTGGATGCGTATCAGCAGCCGGACATCAGCTATGTCAAGAGTTCTACGGAAGCCATAGCGGGGTACCTGAAAAAAGGTAGCATTGTGGTTCTGGAGTCCACCACCTATCCCGGTACAACGGAAGAACTGCTGAAGCCGATTCTGGAGGCTGGCTCAGGACTGACCTGCGGCGAGGATTTCTATCTGGGATTCTCTCCCGAGCGGGTCGATCCGGGCAATAAACATTACAATACCAAGAACACCCCGAAGGTAGTGGGCGGAGTCGGCAAGGATGCCACCGAAGTCATCGCGGCCATGTACCGGGCGGTTCTGGCCGGCGATATTCTGGAAGTTTCGTCTCCGGCTGTCGCTGAAATGGAAAAGATCCTGGAAAACACCTACCGCAACATCAACATCGGACTGGTCAATGAAATGGCGATTATCTGCGATAAAATGGGCATCTCCGTCTGGGAAGTGATCGACGCGGCCAAAACAAAGCCTTACGGCTTCCAGGCCTTCTACCCGGGCCCGGGTCTGGGCGGCCACTGCATTCCGCTGGATCCCTATTATCTGACCTGGAAAGCCAGAGAGTATGATTATCACACCAAGCTGATTGAAACGTCGGGTGAAATCAACAACTACATGCCCCAGTACGTCATCGAGCGCGCCGCCCGGGTGCTGAACCGGCATCGGAAACCGCTCAACGGCTCCAAGATCCTGATACTGGGTGTTGCCTACAAGAATGACATAGACGACTACCGCGAATCCCCGGCACTGAAAGTCATTGAAAACTTTGAGAAGCAGGGCAGCGAAGTGACATTCTTTGATCCCTACATCCCGGAATACAAGTTCAAGGGTCAAAATCATCAGGGACTGACGGAACTCACTATCGAAACCGTGGGACAGTATGACCTGGTTGTGATCACTACGGCCCATGGCGTCATGGATTATGAAGCCATCAACCGGGAAGCCCAGGCGATCCTGGATACCCGGAATGCCATGAAATACATTGCGGATCGGTCCAAGATCGATCTGTTATAGGAGATATGTCATGAAATTTGCAATTATCGGCTGCGGCCGGATTTCGGTTAATCATTTTGCGGCGGCCCAGGCCAACGGCCTGGAGATTGTTGCCATCTGCGATGTGATTCCGGAGAGAATGGATGAAAAGGCACAGGCGTTTGGGCTTGCCCAGGTTAAGAAATACACGGATTACCGTGAGATGCTCAGGCATGAGGCCATCGACCTTGCGGCCATCTGCACCGAGTCGGGCAAACACGGGTCCATTGCCCTGGACTGCATTGATGCCGGGGTTCATCTGATCATTGAAAAGCCGATCACGCTGTCCCTGCCGGAAGCCGATGAAATCATCCGGCGCAGTACGGCCAAGGGGGTAACGGTGTGTGCCTGCCACCAGAACCGGTTCAATAAATCGGTCCAGAAGATCCGTGAGGCCATGGAACACGGCCGGTTCGGCCGTCTCCTGCACGGAACCGCCCACATCCGCTGGAACCGCGGTGAATCCTATTACAGCCAGGCTCCCTGGCGGGGAACCTGGGAACAGGACGGCGGCGCGCTGATGAATCAGTGCATCCACAATATCGATCTCCTGCGCTGGATGATGGGCAATGAGATCGAAGAAGTGGTCGCCTACACCGACAACCTGATGCATCCGTTCATTGAGGCGGAAGACCTGGGCATGGCTCTGGTCAAATTCTCCAACGGATCCTACGGCATCATCGAGGGAACAACGAACATTTTCCCGCAGAATCTGGAAGAAACGCTCTACCTGTTTGGTCAGGACGGTACCGTTAAGGCCGGCGGAAAATCCGTCAACATTATCGAAGAATGGCTGTTCCGTGACCAGCTGGATGATCCGGAAGAGATCAAAACGGTGTACCATGAGAATCCCCCCAATGTCTATGGGTTTGGCCATACGCCGCTGTATCAGGATGTCATCGCTGCCATTCGGGAAGGGCGTCCGCCGTACATCACGGCGCAGGACGGACGCAATGCCCTGGAACTGGTGCTGGCCATCTATCAGTCGGCGGCGTCCGGCAAGCCGGTCAGACTGCCCCTGACAGAGGTGGCATCCACCGACTTTGAAGGCCGGTTCAGCGACCGGATCGATGTCGAGCATGTTGCCCAGGTCAAACGCAGGCTGCGGGAGACCAACTGATGAGCGAATCGATGGAACAACATCTGCCAGAGGCTGCTCCGGCCTTGGAGAAGGACTATTTTGTCCATGAGTCGGCATATATCGATGAGGACGTACAGATCGGCACTGGAACAAAGGTTTGGCATTTCGGCCATATTCAGCGGGGTGCCCGCATCGGGGAACACTGCTCCCTGGGACAGAATGTCAATATCTCGAACAATGTCATCATTGGCAGCGGAGTCAAGATTCAGAACAACGTGACGGTCTACGAGGGGGTGGAGCTGGAAGATTATGTCTTCTGCGGCCCCTCCATGGTATTTACCAACGACCTGACTCCCCGGGCCAAATATCCCAAGGGACGGGTCGGCTATCTGAAGACAAAAGTAAAATATGGCGCATCGATCGGCGCCAATGCCACCATCGTATGCGGCGTCACACTGGGCGAATGGTGTCTGATCGGTGCCGGTGCCGTTGTGGTGCGGGATGTGAAAGCCCATGCCCTGATGCTGGGCAGTCCGGCCCGTCAGCGCGGCTGGGTCTGCGAATGTGGCAAGGTTCTGCCCGGGGAACTGCACTGCAGCTGTGGTCGTTCCTATGAACTGACTGAGACCGAGGAACTGAAGGAGTTGAAATAGTTGGAATTCAGAGATCTGAAAAGCCAGTATCTGGCACTAAAGGAAGCCATTGACCCCAGAGTCATGGAAATCATGGGCTCCGCCCAGTTCATCGGCGGGAAGCCGGTGCGGGAGCTGGAAGAAATGCTGGCAGATTATGTCGGAGTGAAGCACTGCATCAGCTGTGCCAATGGCACGGATGCTCTGATGCTGGTATTGAAGGCGTGGGGCATCGGACCCGGCGACGCCGTCTTCGTTCCTGACTTTACGTTTTTCGCCTCCGCGGAGGCTGTCAGCGTAACCGGGGCGACCCCGGTGTTTGTCGATGTCCTGGAGGACACGTTCAACCTCGATCCCAAAGCATTGGAACAGGCCATTCGCAAGGTTCGGGCGGAAGGCCGCCTGACCCCGAAAGCGGTGGTAGCCGTTGACTTATTTGGTCTGGCGGCGGATTATCCGACCCTGGAACCGCTGTGCCGGCGCGAAGGCCTGAAGCTTCTGGAAGATGGGGCGCAGGGATTTTCCGGGGCCATCGGAGATCGCCGAAACTGCAGTTTCGGTGATGCTGCCACCACTTCCTTCTTCCCGGCCAAGCCGTTAGGCTGCTATGGCGACGGCGGAGCGGTCTTCACCAATGATGATGCAGTGGCTGCGCTGATCCGCTCCCTGGCGGTGCACGGCAAAGGGGAGGAGAAGTATGACAATGTCCGCATTGGGTACAATTCACGGCTGGATACGATCCAGGCGGTGATTTTACAGGAAAAGTTCAAGGCCCTCAGAGACTATGAGCTGGATGACATTACCGGAGCAGCCGCCAACTACGACGATCTGCTCCGGGGTGTGGCTCAGACTCCCATCATTCCTCAGGGGTATACCTCCGGCTGGGCGCAGTATACCATTAAATGCAAGGATGAAGTGCAGCGCGATCATGTCATGACCGAGCTCAAAGCCCGGGGAATTCCTACCATGGTGTATTATCCCAAACCGATGCACCGGCAGACCGCCTATGCCAACTTGGCCGTCAATGAGGCGGAGCTGGCGGTTTCAACCGACCTGTGCCGGCGTGTACTGGCTCTGCCATTGTCGCCCTATATCACGCCAGCGGATCAGGAAGCCGTTGCTGCGGCGTTAAAGGACGCTCTTCATGCCTAAGAAACCGCTCACCCCGGAGGAAAATCTGAACCAGAAACCTGCGGCTGAAACCACCAGCAGCTCAAAGGGAAAGTCTGCCCGATCGGCGGTCATCCTGCTGATGGCATTGTCAGCATTTACGAAAGTGTTCGGATTTATCCGCGATATCCTGCTCGGCCGGTTCTTTGGGATCGGTGAAACGGCCGAAGCCTACAAAATCGCTCAGACCATCCCCATGATCATCCTGATGATGGTGGGGACAGGAATTTCCACGGGCTTCATTCCGACCTTCAACCGGACTCAGATGAAGAAGGGCAGGGACCAGGCCCACCGGTTCCTGGCCAATACAACCAATGTGACGATCCTGATCGGGATCGTCTTCAGTCTCATTGTTACGCTGTATCCCGGATTTTTTGTGAAGCTGTTTGCCTCAGGCTTTACCGGCAGCAAGCTGGAACTGACCAAGCAATTCACCCGAATTGCGGTGTGGGGCGTGGTATTCTCATTTATGAGCTATCTGCTGCAGCCCTATCTGCAGATTCACGACAACTTCTGGGTGCCGGCACTGGTGGGGATTCCGATGAACCTCGTGTTCTATCTGTCCTATCCAGCCGCAAAGTACCTGAATCCTCTGTTCCTGCCCATCGGGATTGTTCTTTCGGTGCTGGTTCAGGTTCTTTGGATGATTCCTTTTGCCCGGCGGCTGGGCTATCGCTGGCAGCCGGTGATTGATTTTCAGGACCGGGAACTCCAGCATCTGCTGGCTCTGGCGGCGCCGGTGGTGCTGGGAGTGGCTGTCAATCAGATCAACGTTGTCGTGGACAAGACCATGGCTTCCCGGCTGCTGGACGGCGGGGTGGCTTCTCTGGACTATGCCAGCAAGATGAATGGCTTTGTACAGGGGATCTTTGTTTACTCGATCATCGCCGTCATCTATCCCAAGATCAGCAAGCTGTTTTATCAGAAAGATCTCAAAGGAGTGGAGGACATGACAACCAATTCCATGGTGACCATGGCGCTGGTAGTCATTCCGTGTGTCATGGGGCTGATGGTTTTAAGCCACCAGATCATCTATCTGCTGTTTTTTGGCGGAGAATTTGATGAACGGGCCGTCAATCTGACCGGCGGCGCCATGTTCTATTATGCGCCGGGCTTGATTGGTTATGCCTTCCGTGAAATCTTCTCCCGAATTTTCTATTCCATGAGTGATTCCAGAACCCCCATGATAACAGCGGCCATTGCCGTTGGAATCAATGTGGTCCTGAACCTGTTGCTGTCGAGTTTTATGGGCATCAATGGCCTGGCTTTGGCTACCTCGATTTCCTCACTGATCAGTGCCGGCCTGCTGGTAATTATCCTGCGCTGGCGCGGAGAGATTTCGCTGCAGTATCGGTCCATGGCAGGGAAGCTTTTAAAAATCACGTTCGCGTCCCTGGTAATGGGTGCCACGGCATGGTTCTCGTTCCATCAGCTGGAAGCAATGGCGGGGACAAAACTGGGTGTTATGGCTTCCATTCTTCTCTCTGCCGTCGTTTATGGTCTTCTGATCTTGTGTCTGAAGATCCCCGAAGTGGATCAGATCGTCCAGGCTGTCTGGAAAAAGATTCGTCGGGCCTGAAGCATAAGTTGAGCAACTCTTTGCCGCCGGCAGAGAAAGGAGCATTCGCATGAAAAGAATTCTTGTCATTTTTGGCACGAGACCGGAAGCCATCAAAATGTGCCCCCTGGTTCTGGAACTGAAAAGCCGCGAGGAGTTTGAAACCATTGTCTGTGTTTCCGGCCAGCATCGCGAAATGCTGGATCAGGTGCTGGATGTCTTTGGCATTGTGCCGGATCATGATCTTTCCATTATGAAACCCAGACAGACCCTGAATGACCTGACCACAAATATCCTGACGCGGTTAAAGAAAGTGCTGGAGCTGGAAAACCCTGATCTGGTCCTGGTTCATGGCGACACGACCACAACCTTTGCCGCTTCCTTAACCTGTTTCTATGAAAATATCCCGGTGGGGCACGTAGAGGCAGGGCTGCGCACCTTTGACATTCATTCGCCCTTTCCCGAGGAATTCAACCGACGGGCGGTATCTTTGGTGGCGGATCTCCATTTCGCCCCGACGGCTACTGCCAGAGAAAATCTGCTGCGGGAAGGGGTTGACCCCGCGCGTGTCTTTGTGACGGGCAACACGGCCATAGATGCTCTGCGCACCACGATCAGCCCGGACTTTGAGCATGATGTGCTCGATTGGGTGGGCGACTCCAAAATGATCCTGATCACGGCTCACCGCCGGGAAAATCAGGGGGAACCGATGGATCACATGTTCCAGGCACTGGCTCAAATCTTGCAGGAGAGACCCGAATTGAAGGCAGTCTACCCGATCCACCTGAATCCGGATATCCGGGCAACCGCCGATCGGATCCTGGGTCACTTGGACAATCTGCTGCTGATTCCCCCGCTGGATGTTCTGGAGTTCCACAACATTATGGCTCGGGCTTATGTAGTCATGACAGACTCCGGAGGAATCCAGGAAGAAGCGCCGGCGCTGGGCATACCTGTTCTGGTCATGCGCAACACGACCGAACGGCCGGAAGGGATAGAATCCGGCACCCTCAAACTGGTCGGGACCCAAATTGAGGAAATCACCACAGCCCTGTATCAGCTCCTGGATGACCAGGCCGAGTATGACCGAATGAGTCAGGCCAGGAATCCTTACGGCGACGGAACGGCATCCAGACAGATCGCGCAGATCCTGTCGGAGACCATGAATCGCTGATCCGGCAGTTCGCTCTGGCGGATTGCCTCAGTCATAGCAAAAAATCGGATAAGACACTTCATTCAAATATTAATTCAGCAAAAGGACTCCGAATTGCCGAAGGGCAGCCGGAGTCCTTTGCTATTTTCGAAAGCGTTAGTTCCCTGCGGGGACAACACTTTGGAACAGCGCTTTGGGGAAAGCGCTGTTCCGGGTCAGGTTTTTTGTTAATATGTGCTTATTTTCTCCGGTTCGACATTCTAACACGTAAAGCGATCCGGCAGCGGTTGACGCCTGAAAAGCCCGGTGATAGGCTTAATTTGGGTCTTTCCGAGAATGAAAGAATTTCCGGGCAAACCGATGATCAAGACGGACAAATTTCTATTTCTTGATCGATATGGCAGCTATCATTAAGCGGATAATCCTGGATAGCAGCAAAGCCATTGCCAGGTAATTCTGCTTGGAATCGGAAAGTCCATGGATTGACGAATGGTGGCGAAAATAGAAACACATGACATTTTAGAGGGGGAGAAAATGAAGATTGCAGCAGCAGGGGATAACTGCATCGACTGGTATGATGAGGCCGAAACGGGGTATCCGGGAGGGAATGCGGTCAATGTGGCCGTCTATTTTAAGCGACTGGGGGGAGAAGCCTCCTACACCGGAGCGGTGGGGCCGGATGATCATGGAACCATTCTGCGCAGCGCGTTGTTGTACAAAGGGGTCGACATTACTCATCTGTACACTCTTCCGGGCCAGACGGCAGTGACGCATGTTGCCGTCAAAGAGGGAGACCGGATCTTCGGGGCCTATGAAGAAGGAGTGGTGGGTGACTTTGATCTGCAGGCGACTGACATCGACTTTCTGTGCGATCACGATCTGGTAGTCACCGGCTGCTGGGGACATCTGGAACACCACCTGGCCGGTCTGAAACAACGCGGACTACAGACCGCCTATGACGCGTCGACGGACCCAAACAGTCCCGCAGCTTATCTGGCGGCAGCATCCACAGATTATTTCTTCTATTCTGCGCAAAGCCCGGATGGTCCGGAACTTCGCAAACAGATGGCGAATATCAAAGCCCGGGGACCACGTCTGGTCATTGCGACCCTGGGTGAATCCGGCAGTCTGGTTTTTGATGGTACTGAGTATCATCAGTACGGCATTGTCCCCTGTGAAGCGGTGGACTCACTGGGAGCAGGAGACAGTTATATCGCGGGTTTCCTCAAAGGCATTCTGCTGGACCTGCCCATCATTGACTGCATGGCACTGGGGGCAGAAAGTGCAAGCATTACGCTGGAATATAAAGGAGCCTGGTAAGCAGCTCCCTGGAGCAAAGCACAATCAAGCTGAGTCATCGGTAGATCCGACTGATTCCCTCATCTCGGGATCAGCGTGATCTGGCTGATTCCCTTTGAAATGACTACACGGCAAATAAAACTCAGAATTCGTCAGGTGCAAGGATTCTATTGGAAGAAGGAGTGAAGAACATATGTTGAATCTGGATGTCGAACGGCAGGTCATGAGCGTAACAGGGGCACTGGAGCTGCGGCCAAGGATTGAAGCGGTGGTGGACCAGTTCTGCCAGGTGGGCTATGATGCTGTTTTCATCATGGGCATTGGGGGAACCTGGGCGTCCGGTCTTCAGACACAAGCTCATGTTAAGGCGAGAAGCGCCATCCCGTTTGATGTAGAACATGCATCGGAATATCTGACTACCGGTAACCGAAGGATTACGGATCGTTCCATCGTTCTGTTCTCTTCGGTCACCGGCACTACGGAAGAGATGGTACAGGCATCGAGAAAAGTGAAGCAGACCGGTGCCAGGATTCTTGGATTCATTGATCTGGAACATACCGCGTTGGAGGAGTTCTGTGATTATTGCATCTCCTATCCGAAGAATGAGCAGCTGAAGTTCTTTATGACGGCTGATCGATTTCTGTATCAGGCTGGAGATTTTCCTGAATACGACACATATTATGAAGAGATGGAGGCGCACCTGCCGCAGGCTCTCGCCGAAGTGGAGAAAGCAGCGGATGAATGGGCTCAGGAGTTCGCGGCGGACAAATACCGCTACTGCCTGGAGAATCCGCACATGCCGCATTATTTCATTGGTTCAGGCACTCAATGGGGTGCGACCTATTCCTATGCCATGTGCTACTGGGAAGAGCAGTTGTGGCTCCGGACCAAATCCATCAGCGCAGCCGAATTTTTCCACGGAACACTGGAAATCATTGATGCCCAGACCCCGGTGGTGCTGTATATCGGAGAGGATGCCCAGCGTCCCTTAGCGGAGCGAGTGGCCAGATTCCTTCCGAAAGTGTGCAGAAACTATACGGTGATTGATTCGAAAAACTACGAGCTGAAAGGAATTCGGGAAGAATACAGAGGCTCTGTTTCCCACTTGATTTTAAGAGCTGTGAACAATCGCATCGATGCCCATATGGAACGTGAATTTTGCCATCCCATGGGGATCCGGCGCTACTACCGTCAATTCGATTATTAGGATCTGCCGGTATCCAGGTGAAAAGTGAATGCAGACAAGGGACCATACGATCGTATGGTCCCTTGTTCATGAAATGCAATTTAAGGCAGGGGAAAGAGAGTATAGATTTCATCTAGAAAGGAGCAGTCTGTGACTGTTTACTGGACAGGTGCCATAAGCACAAAATCGGCTGAAATATAGTACTTGCGTCCATCCAAATTCAGTTCATACCAGCCATTGAAGTTGTTGCCAAGGATGACCTGATCTCCTTTGTACAGCTGGGTGACAACCGGGAAATCAAGGCCTGGTCCAGATCGGACATTAACGGAGTCCTCCAGGACTGTACCATTGGGGGTTGTTTTCAAATACAGTGGAGTGGTATCTGTGGCAGGACTGGTTTGCGGCTGGGAACCGGCTGATGTTGTGGATCCGGCACCAGGGGTTGGGTCAGCGGCCGCAACCGGCGTAGTTGAATTTTGCGCTGTCAGGTTTTCAAATTCCGTTATTGCCAGTGATTCTTCGGGACTCAATGTCTCTTTATGGCCAAAGAAGACCATGAAGGAGAGGACGGCAACCAGGAAGATCATGTACTTCAGGATTTTCATCGTAAAAAATACCTCCAACCGGATTGGATGTCTGTTGTTATTGGGAATGAGTTTGATTAATTAATATCATCAGTTCATGATTAATTATAGCATAAGTGTTCAGTTGTGCCGTGAATTTTTGGCCAGGCTCATGACATTTGCTTGAAAATTCTTGATACGGAGTGATCAGTGTAGCGAATTCATTAATAAAAAGAACAATACGAAAAGGATGAAAACGCCGGAACAGATTGAGTTCACGGATAGGAAACCTCAATGGATGAGTAGGAGGTCTCAAACCAGGGATATTGAATGGACTTCATGAAGCAAGGCAAGAAATTGCAGACCCGATTTGTCATGTGCTGATGTTGTTTCTGGAGATAGGAAAGGCCTCTGGAAATGTTTCCAGAGGCCTCTAATTATTCACTTTACTGATTGGATCCGGTCATGGTCTTGACGGAGACGAATTCACTCTTGATGTAGAGCTGAGTTCCGTTGATGGAGACTTTCCACCAGCCGCCGACCAGTTCTTCTACAAGCTGAACTTCATTTCCCTTAAACAGCTGCATAACTGCCGGGAAATCTACGCCGGGTCCTTTTCTGACGTTGACACTGTCTTCCAGAACGATTCCGTACTTCAGGTCGGAAGGAGTTCCTTCCGTCATCGTGGGTACAACCGTTTCGGAAGCTACCTGAGTCGGAGCAGCCGGTTCACTGTCCACTTGAGCGATAAATTCCTGGACATAAGACTGTTCTTCGGCTGTCAGTGTTTCTTTTGGACCTAATACAATCATCCAAGCCATGACAGCGGCTAAAAAGAAGGTGTATTTGATCACCTGGCGTCCGATACTTTTCAATTTACCATTCAGTATCATGCAAACTTGCTCCTCACGTATAATTATGATTTCACCTTTTTCATTATATAACGAATCAGGCGAATGTAAAGTGTATTTTCCGAGAATTCTGTTGATGTCAGTTGATTATTTTACTCAGCCGGCACGCTGGTGCGCCATACGCCGCCGCGTCTTGAATCAGCCGCGCCGTCCACGGTTTTGGTGACCGGATCAAACAGCAGCGCCTGGATTCCACCGAAGTAGATCGAGTCATCATTGACTCGGATGGAGTAGCCCATGCGGTTGAGATCTTCAGTCACCTGGGCGTTGAGTGCACGTTCTGTTTTAATGACGTTCTTATCAGCAAAGATTCGGTACCGTTCCATGGCATCGCTCAGCGGAAGGTTGTAATAAACGTAGTTTGCCACGCCTTGAGCGAGCATGGAAGGGATTCGAGCGCCGCCGGGAGATCCCAGTCCAAGCACTTTGCCATCCTTGATCATGATGGAAGGGGTGATAAAGGAGCGGGGACTTTTGCTGACACCCCAGTAGCCGGGATTTTCATCGTAATCGTTGAAGTTTGTCAGCAGGTTGTTCATGAAGAATCCTTTGGGGAACTTTCCGGTTCCGAAGAACGTACCCAGAGTATTGGTCATGGAAACCATCATGCCCGTCTTATCCACGACAACCAGGTGGGTGGTGTGGGATTCTTCCTTCGGAGCATAGGTGGGGATGGGATCAGCCATACCGGTGGTTCCTGCGGGGGTTGTGGAGGCAGGATCCCCGGGGTTGATTTCTGAATCCTGGTTCGGAATAAAATCATTCTGATCCAGTTCGGTCTTCACCCCTGGCTTGATCTGGGCTGCCAGCTTCTGAGAATAAGTTTTGCTGGCCAGCGAGGTTGTGTCGATAACATCGACCGAAGGATCAGCCAGTTCCAGGAAGCGGGAGCGATAGGCCAGATTCGTGATGTCGGCAATGAAGTGATAATACTCCGTAGAGTCAACAGAGTAGTTCTGCAGCTTGACGTATTCCATCATGTTCAGCATCTGTACGAAGGTAACACCGGACATTGGGGGGGATGCGGTAAAGATGTCCCAGCCCTCGAAGGAGCCCTTGACCGCTTCGTCCACATACATGGTGTATCCTGTAATATCGGACACATCCAGACCGGTCACGGCTTTGGCCAGTTCGGAGGCAAAGGGTTCCTTGTAGAAGGAGCCCAGCCCGTTATCCTGAAGATACTTCAGGGTGTCAGCATACTCCGGCTGTTTCACGAAGGTCTGCATGACGCCGCTGGGGAAGAACAGGTCATTGGCTTTTTTATCGAGCAGGTTGCCGAATTTATAGCGCTTCCAGATATCAAACAGAGTGGAGTCCATCTTGAAGCCATTGGCGGCAAGCTGCCGGGCGGGTTCAATGAGAGTTTTTTCATCCACCGACCCGAAGGAAGCGATAAGATACTCCAGACCTTTCGCCAGTCCCGGAACGCCGGTTTTTTTGCGAAGGTTCTCCGGATTGGCGGACGACTTTTCGCGGTACATGATCTGAGTGACTTTCTGATCCGCCGGGGTATAGACCAGAGCGGCGCCCGCTCCGCCCAGACCGGAAGCATGAGGTTCTACCACGCTGAGCACCAGAGCGGCGGCAGCGGCTGCATCTGCGGCATTTCCGCCCTGTGCCATAACTTCCATGGCGATATCTGCGGCAATGCGGTTTGAACTGGAGACGCCGTAGGCTCCGTCAGCGGTGACCACGGTAGTGGTGGTATTGCCAGGCTGAGTAGAAGGGTTGGTCGGAAGGGTCGAGACCCCCGGCACGGTTTTTCCCGTTGAGCCCGGTGTGGTGTTTCCGATGTTGACATATCCCTGGACATTTCCGGTTTCCCGGGTGTTCTGAAAGATCGCCATCAGTGGCTTGACTGCCATGGACAGGATGACGACAAAGCCAAGAACAACGGTCAGTTTGGATGCCCAGCTGCGATATCTGTTATTTTGATCTCCCATTAATTATCCCTCATTCTATTTCGTTCCCAGGTTGATGATGATTTTATCGTCTTTCACTTCCCACTCAATTTTGGAATCCAGATCCTTCGTCAGAAGGGCTTTCATTCGATTGAATTCCATGCCGGCCAGCGGGCCGCTCAGCGGGGATGGACTTGCTTCATTCACCTTCATGGGGGTGAGTTCAACCGTCTTGGATCCGTCGTCGTGTATTTTGAACTGGGCGACCACGGAATCCTTGGTTTTGGACCAGCCCTGGTCAAATACAAAATTGCCCAGTGAGTAGAAAATTACTTTGCCTTTGTAGATTTCCACCGGCTGCAGCGTGTGGGAATGATGTCCCACGACAATATCCGCTCCGGCATTGACCAGAGCCCGGCCGATTTCTTTCTGCCTGGGGTTAGGTGATGAATCATATTCTACGCCCCAGTGAGAATGAACAATGACCAGGTCGGCATTCTTTCGGGCTTCCTTGACGATCGGCAGCACATCGGTGAGCCGGGTTTTGTTGGCACCGGCCTGATGATCGGTGGAATAACCCCACTGATAACCGACATCGGTCATCCCGACCGTTGCTACGACAAAGCCATTGTAATCTTCATAATGGATCTGTCCGGACTGGAATTTGTTCAGTCCGCCGCCGATGGCGGCAGTTTCAGTTTTTGCAAAGGTGTCCAGCGTTTCGGTGAGTCCGGCTACCCCGTAGTCCATGAGGTGATTGTTGGCCAGGTTCACGGTTGTAAACCCAATAGAGGACAGGTAGGGGGCAACATCGGCCCGGGCATGAAGGTAAATGCTTTTATCCGGCAGTTCATACTCTGATTCATCCCGCAGAATGATCGGATTTTCGAAGTTGCCCGTGTTGTAGTCGGATGCGTCCAGATAAGGTTTGGCGTAACGGAAAAGGAAATCATATCCCTTGCTGTCCACGACTTTCTGCACATTTCGGCCGAACATCATGTCACCGACCATGGTTGCTGTAAATTTCGCGTCTTTGGTTACCACCACCTGAGCGCTGGCAGTAAAGGCATTGGCCAGCTGTACGACCAGATACAACACAATGAGCCCTAACAGGAGCAGTACCGCCTGGCTGTCAGTCTGACGCCGGTTCTTTTTCTGGAACAGCATGATGCGTTCCTGAAAACTCAGATTTTTATATTTATTTGGCTTTTGGTTTCGTTCTTCCATAGGTCCCTTCCTTTTCCTAGAATATGATGTTGTATCCCAGGATGATGAGATAAGTGAGCGCTGTCATCAGAACAGTACTGGTAACGGTGAGAACGACGCCTTCCTTATGAATCGTGTTGGCGATGAGTCCGGGAACAATAACGCCGATTCCGCGGAATTCATGGATCTGAAAGGGGACGATGGGATACAGAAAGTCAAATACCAGTTTCAGCAGCAAGCCGACGGTAAGCATGGCGGCAAATTTGCGCTTTCCATAAAGAATCGTGAAACGCCCGATTCCGTGAACTACAATCAGATAGGTCAGCAGAGCGAAGATGAACACATAGGCGATGAACATGGGCTGGTCAAAAATCAATGACAGGTATCCCGGAACAACCAGACCCGATGGGGAAATACCGGTGACATCGTTATAAATCAAGCTGACAACAATTCCTACAACTAAGGCAATATACAGATCAGTACCGAACATGGTGATTAATCCTCCTGAAGATTCCGTGAAAGATAGTTTGAGAATTTTGGACTGGTTGATTGAAGATTTCTATATAAGTCGGTGTGTTCACTGACCTCTTCCAGGGCTTCCAGAAGCGGCTCGCCGTCTCTGTGGATATTGCCGACGGAGAAGATGACCGAATTCGGTTCCTGTTTTCGAAGTTCCTTCATGATCGAGGCAATGGGAGCGTCTTCCATGTTTATATACTCCGGTGCCTGATACTTGCCTTGCTGATAAGCCTGAGTGATGGGATGAGTGATCTGACCCATGGCAATGATTTTCTTTACGTTCATATAAGGCAGGACATCATCGGCGAACTGCTGCGACCGGTCGACCCGGTCGGGCCGGCAGTTCATAATGACTGTAGCATTTTCCGTCTGATAGCCCAGGGCATTGATTCGCTCCAGCATGGACAGCGTAGAGGAGGCATCATTTACGGCAAAGCCATTGATGAAGTAAACATTTTTGCCGAAGGAGGGCAGGCTCCAAACCTCAGCAGCACCCGGATCCGGGTGAGCGTGCAGCATTCCTCGGAACGAGGTTTGCCGGTCAATGCCGAGCGCATCGGCGACTGCCAGCGCCAGCGAGGCGTTTTGAGGGAAAACCATGTATTTGAATTTTTTCAGGAACGCTTCTGAGATCAGGTTGTCATCCGCCACATAGACCTTGGTTTTGCGGCGGCGGGCGATCCGTTTATAGTAATTGACGTATTCATTATTGGAAATGATCAGCTGTCCGTTGTAGGGGATCGTATTGGTGAACCCTTCCGCAATCTGGTCCAGGGTTGGCCCCATGACGTCCATGTGATCTTCCAGGACGTTCACAATGACCACCAGATTGGCCTGTACGAATTCTTCCTGCAAGGCTTTCTGGTAATCCGGATTTACCGCCATGCATTCCGAGACCAGAGCGTCGGCTCCTTTTTTAGCAGCTTTTCGAACGACGGATTTTTGTTCCGTTATGTTCGGACCTTCCGGCCGGCGGTAAATGATCTCCTCTTCCTCGGAGTCCCAATAAATCATTCGGGCTGCGGAGCCGGTAGTTTTACCAACCACCTGATAACCGGCTTCCTTCAGGATTCCGGTGATCAGTCGGGTAACCGTGGATTTCCCTCGAATTCCGTTGACGACAATTCGCAGCGGGATTTGATCAATATTTTTTTTGACCTTTTTCTTTTCCATGACGCCAAGCGCGAATGCGCCAGCCATGATGACCGGAATCAATGTTAAATTCTGCATCTCTTTAACCTTTATTTTCATATTTAACGTTAATATTGTGCCCAATTGGCACACACTAAATCTTAACACATCCACTGTTCAAACTCTACCTTCAATATAAACTTTTCATTAGATGGCAAGGTGTTTACAGGTTGCATTCAGCCATCTTCCCGGGGAGTGAATCAGGTGGTTTCGGATGGAACCGGATGATGTCAGACCTCAAACAAGCTTAATGGACGGACGTGTCCAAATCATGTAGAATTTGAGGCAATTTAGTGACAAAAAAATGACACCGGACCAGTCAGGAGATCCTAGTGTTCCGAATCATTCATTGCCATCGAGAGTGGGAAGTATGTCGAATGTAGAAACGCAAAAAAAACCGGTCAATGACCGGTTTGGATTAAGGCAGTTTTCATTTGCTGAATCGTAAGGGACAGACCCTGCTGAATGGGCGTGACCGGAAGAGTCAGGAGTTGGTCCATCTTTTTTGTCGACAGGAAAGACCGCTCAATATCACCAGGTCTGGGTGGACCAAAGCGAGGCGGCTTTGAAAAGCCAGTGAACCCGGCAATCAGTTCATACAGCTGTAGTATGCTGGTCTCAACTCCGGTGCAGACATGAATGGTTTCCTGTCCAAAGCCCGTAAGGCAGCGCAGATTAGCCTGAGCCGCGTCGTTCACAAAGAGAAAGTCACGGGCAGCCTGCCCGTCTCCAAAGATTACCGGGGTGCTGTCATGGAGCATGGCCTGACTGAAGATTGATACCACACCACCTTCTCCGGATGCATCCTGTCGCGGACCGTACACATTGCTGTAGCGCAGGATGGTGTAGTCCAGGCCATACAGTGCGTGATAGACCTGAAGATAGTGCTCCACTACCTGCTTGCTGACTCCGTAGGGAGAGAGGAAGGAGATGGGGTGGGACTCATCGATTGGCAGATATTGGATTTTGGCAAACATCGATGCCGAGGCGGGATAAATGATCTTGCGGACGCCTGTTCTGACGCAGGCTTCCAGAAGATTCAGCGTTCCCAGGATATTGACGGAGGCGTCATGAAGCGGATGCTCAATACTCTCAGGGACGCTGATTTGAGCCGCGTGGTGAATGACCACTTCCGGGGCCAACTGACTGATCACCTCAGTCAATGCCGGATCTCTGACATCAAAGGTCAGCAGCGGGATCTCAGAAGGCAGATTGGAACGATGGCCATGACACAGCGAATCAATCACCGTCACTTCATGGCCTTGCAGCAGTGCCAGTTCAGCAATATGTGAGCCGATGAACCCGGCTCCTCCGGTTACAGCTATTTTCATTGCCCACCTCTTTGGCTGCAGTGCGATGCGAATGGGTTAGCACTGCGGATATCAATTATTATCCTTATTATAAGGCAGGACAGCAATGTATGATCATTCTTTGCAAGGCAGCAGATAATTTTTGATGATCTATTATTGATGATCAGTGGCAAAGTCACTACAGGGTGGATTTCAGCTTGGCCAATGCCAGATCCTTCATGTAACGGACTTTCCGGTAATTCTTGCTGTATTTGTCGGCATATTCTTTCAGACCGCCATAGGGGTTCATGATGTAATAGGAGATAAGGTCTTTCTCTTCGGTGGAGAGGGTATTGTAACTCTCCTTGAGGGCCCGCTTGTCCAGGTTGTACAATACCTGGGACTCGGTATTGGCTGAATCATCCACCAGCAGGTCCATTAATTCCAGGCCGGAATCTCCTTCGGTGTTTAAACTGTCTGGCTCGGGCTTGGACAGAACCTTGCGGCATTCAAATTTCAGAGCGTTCTGCATGCAGCGGATAATAAAAGACGGCGCTGTGACCAGCTCCTGTTCGTTCAGGCGATAAACGGCATATACGATGGTCTGGTAACAGACCTGCTTGAGATCTTCAAATTCATAGCCGCGAAGGTGATAATAGTTGCACTGCTTTACCACCCAGCCCTCAAAGCTCTTGATTACCTGAAACATCGCTGCCTGATCTCCATTCTTTGCCAAAAGCAACACATCGGTTTTCATCTACTTGGTACTCCTTTAGAGAAAATTGTTCCTACAATAATTCAATATGGTATCATTAGGATAAAAAGCAGGTGTATTTATATTTCCGAAAATAAAAAAATATAGACAGATTTTTGCGCTATTATTATATTTGTCCTTTATTTACGGATTGTCAATGATAGATTGCATATAATCTGAGGGAGGGATCCACATGAGCGTGAAGACAAATGCCATGCGCCAACTGGACAAAGCCAGGATTTCATATCAGATGGTTGATTTTTTGCCTTTGAAGGAAGATGAGGAACTCAGCTACGATGAAATATCTGCCCGAACGGGGGTGCCAAAGGAGAAAATTTATAAGACCATTCTTGCTGTCGGTCATTCAGGATCCTACTGTGTCCTGGTTGTCCCGGGTGAAGCCTCCGTTGATTTGAAAAAAGCTGCAAAGGTCCTGGGTGAAAAATCCATCGAGCTGGCAGATGTCAGGGATCTAGAGAAAATCACCGGCTATGTTCGGGGCGGATGCTCTCCGGTAGGCATGAAGAAGCAGTTCCGGACGGTGATCGATCAAACGGCAGGTACTAAGGAGTACATTATGGTTTCCGCCGGCAAGCGGGGATTCCAGTTGAGACTCGTTCCAGAGGATCTGATTTCTTTTGTAAAAGGATCCGTGGCAGACATTTGCGCCGGTACTGATTAAAGTGATTCCCACTCGCGCTGCCCGTCAGAATCACTCAAAAAGCCTCCATGACCTCAAGGACTACAATGGCTTCAATAGTTGCAATGACTTCAAGTGTCTCGAAACAATAATGGCAGAACGCTATAAACGATAAGACCATCGGATGATCTTAACCTCACTTTATGGGAACCATCGACCCTAGGAACCACCGTCAATAAGAATCGCAGGCCATCAGTACCTCAGGCCATCAGTACCTCACGCCATCAGTACTTCGTACAATAACAATCCCCGTTCGGTCAGATCACCAGATGAGATCAACCGGACGGGGATTTTTTAGCTGCTTATGATATTTTTTATTTGATCATATGGGTTCATCCGCCCCCCTGGGAAAGCGGGGAATAAAAAGCCATTCAATGGACTCTTCCGGTGAGGAATAAATGCCGACTGCGCCCTCTGCGGAAACACAGTAGAGGATGTCCGGATCCGGCGGATTGATTTCATCGTGGACTGTACAGACGGCCAGGAGAGAAGCTTTGTCATGACATTCTTCGGTTTCCTGGAATCGCCAGTTGGAACAATGTTTCGCGGCTTCGAGAGCAGCCAATGTCAGAGTCTCGATCTTCTTCAAGACAGATCACCCGTTTCCCGTGCTTTCGCTTTGTCACAGCCTTCTGCCTGGTTATGAATGATTCCATCCCAGCCGGAGATTGTCGCGCAGACGCCGGTTTCCTGCCACAGTTCATCTTTGAGCTTCAGAATTTGCTGTGAATCCTTAATTCCATGAACGATCTCGATGCTGGAAGCTGTTCCCTTTTTGCCGAAAGTCAGCTGGAGGTGTTGCTGATCAATGCGGATTCGTTTCAGGTAGTCTTTGCCGGAGCCCTCTGTGTCCCAAGGGTATACCTTGCTGCCCACCAGCAGGCCTATGTTTGAGATCACAGTATCGCCATGAGTCCGCTGCATCTTCCCACTGGCAGTTTTCAAGTAGCTGGAAGGGAAGGTCCAAATCGCATTGCTGGTTATGCGCCGGGCATGAAACAGGTGCTGGTTCAAAATGAGCAGAAGGACCCATAAAAGCAGATTGATCCCCATCAGTAAATAGGGGAAATCCTTGGATGTCAGTGAGGACCACATGGTGACTGCGACTGACAGAAGTAAGAGTGCTGTGAGAAGGAATTTTTGTTGCTTTATGACTTTCATACGATGTCACACTCCGTGCAAATAATGATTTATGTAGAGGGAGAAAAGGGCCACAGGCCGGGCCATGAAGTTGTGGATGCCGGTTCGTAACATGCAAACGCCGGTCTCTTTGATTCCTAATTATAAGGGATGAACGCCTAATAATAAACAGATTATTCACAAATAATTACGGAAATGTTAACGTTATAACTTTTTATGCATTCTCTTATATTTTAGTGAATATTGTTGGCTGAAACTGCGAATTAAGCTAAAAAAACAACACCACCCCGAATCGAAACTGAGGTGGTGTCAAGGAATATCTGCTATTTACGTACACCGAGCAATCCACCAATGGCCATCTGCCGGATTTGGAATGCTGTCAAGCGTTCGTCCGTATAGAGGCGTGGAACCACGAAATCAAAAATGCTGAAATCGGAGGCGACCACTCCACCAGGCAGACCGATAACCGGACAGTCCTGATGATATGCCAGCATGAACATTGCTCCTGGCAATACCGATGTTCCATATATCACTACTTGATCGCAGACTTCAGCAATGGCGTCCTTTGTGCAGTCATCGGGATCCACGGACATTCCTCCGGTCAGCTGCACCATGGTGCAGCCTTCATCCAGGAAATCCCGGATGGCCTGTTCAATCGCTGCCTGCTCATCGCCTGGGTAGCGAGTTCCGGCAATCACACCGCCTAATTCTTCATTGCGGCGAACCAGAATGGGCCCAAAAGCATCCGCAATTCGTCCGTCCGATATTTCGGATCCAGTGATAATCAGACCGACTTTTTTCGGAAGGTATGGATCCACCCGAAGGAGAGCAGGCCGGGAGCTAAATGTATCTTCGATGGCTTTCAGCTCTGATTCGGGCTTGAACAGGGGAATAATCCGGCAGGAAGCCAGGAGGTCGCCTTTTTTTACAGCCAGGTTCGGAGTTCGGGTTGAGTAACAGATTTCAGGATCTTCAAGGAGTTCCATGAGACCAGATTCATCCAGACGAAAGACACCTGCGCAGGGACTTTTCAGGTTGACTTTTCCTTCCGCCGGTTCAGTGATTATGATGGATTCGTCGCAGGTTGAGCGGGCAATGCGCAGCCCGGCTTCATCTTCATGAACCCCTGATTCGGATCCGTCGGATACATAAACATTCTTCTTTCCAATATCGAGTAAAAGCGGAATATCATTTGCTGTAATCAGATGACCCCGTTTAAAAAAAGCGCCTTTTTCTACCCCGGGAATAATCCGGGTTAAGTCATGGGCAAGAGTCATTCCGATGGCGTCTTCCACCCTCATTTTCTTCATGCTGATTCCTCCTGATTGGAACTTCTGACCCGCGAATGGGCAGATTGATCGATTGACTGCGCCGGGCTAAACCCAATGTCTGATTGGTATCACTATCTATTATAACCATTTTTCATGCAATTGCTTCCTTTTGCTTTTCCGTCTCAATCTTATTTTTCCTTCTCGACTCAACAGATCAGCTGAAAAAATCAGCTGGATCTTACCGCCTGATCGATTCGTCGATCCCATGATCCCGATCGATTCTCCCATCGGTCAGACCATGGCATTGCCCGGATGGATTCGCCGGGATGACCGGCTCAGACCACCGGCCGGGACATTCGGAGGGTGATCACTTAAAAGCTCTTGATAGCACAACACACAGCTGTTCCAGTGGGGGGAGCGCTTGAAAGGATGCGGCCTCACGGCAGGAGGACATGAATCCGGTGATGTATACCCTGTTTTCGGGGATCGGGCAACGATCGGACCTGGCTTGGAACGGATGCAAGCGACGGTTTTAGAACAACGAGTCATTATGGCAAGAATTGCCAGGACGTGAAAGACTTATCCGAACAGGACAGGACAAAGCTTAACAGACATTGACAGGAATCTGTTTCGAGAGTGTTTGAATGATGCCAGTTGCAGTCATGCATAAGTTGCAGTCATGCATAAGTTGCAGTCATGCATACGTTACAGTCATGCATAAGTTGCAGTCATGCATCCGTTTTTCACAAAGGGAACGTGATGCTATAATTTAATGGTTGACTCATGGCATCCTTCTGTGCAGTGGCACCAGATTCAATGCCTAGATTGACCGTATTAGCTTATATTTAGGTGTCCGCAGATCTGCCTTCGATGGCAGGAACGTCTGTGGGACAACCGGAAGTGAGGGAATCATTCATGACAGGACAAAAGGTCGTTCTGGCCACCGAGCAGCTTTCGTTCCAAAACTTCTTATCCTATCCTGACCTTGAGGTCTGTGAAGGCGAGTTTATTGCCGTTGCCGGAGCATCCGGAGCTGGAAAATCGACATTGTTTAAATTAATGAACTATACGCAGACACCCACCCAAGGGACGATCTACTATCGGGGGATGCCAACGCATGAAATGGATACGGTTGAGTTAAGACGGAAGATTCTACTGGTCAGCCAGTCGACGTTTCTGTTTGACGGAACCATCTCAGAAAATTTTGACCGGTTTTACGAGTTTCGTCAGAAGTCTCATTTAACCGAAGCGGAAAAGAAGCAGTTTTTGCAGCTGGCGCAGGTACCCTTTGGTCTTGATGAGATATGCCAGACAATGTCAGGCGGGGAGCGCCAGCGTGTCTACATCGCGATCTGCCTGTCGTTTCAACCGGACATCCTGCTGCTGGATGAACCGACATCGGCGTTGGATCAGACAACTGGCAGCAGACTGTTTCATGCCATCAGGGACTACGCGCAACATCAGGGGATGACGGTTCTTGTCATCAGCCACGATCGGTCTCTGCTGGATGGGGTTGCGGATCGTACCATTCTGATCGAGCGGAGGAATTGATATGAAAGGAATCGTCGTCATGCAGATCTGGCAGTTTGCATTAATTTATCTGCTGTTGCTGGTTGTGCTGTTTGTGATGAAAAAAAGTCGGATTGATCAGACCAGGCTGCTGGTTATAGCCAGCATTCGAATGACAGTTCAGTTGATCCTGGCCGGTCTGATTCTGACTTATATTATTCAGAACCCGCATCCTTTGTTTACTGTGGCGTATTTTCTTCTGATGACTGGGTTCGCTATTCTGCGGATTCTGCGCAAGAACAAGGGGCTGAACCGCGGCTTTCAAATCGCAATTGCCGGATCGCTCTTTTTTTCGGGACTGTTTGTCGTGGTCTTCTTTATTGCCCTGGTGGTGGGGGAGTCTGTCTTTAATCCGCAATATATGATTCCAGTCAGCGGGATGGTCGTGGGGAATGCAATGACCGGAACCACATTGGGGGTGAAAACCTTCCGGGAGAGCTTCTCGGGTCAGCGCAACCGGATTGAAGCCTTGCTCAACATCGGAGCACGGCCGGATCAGATTCTTCTGCCTTTTGCCAATCAGGCCATTGAGACGGCTCTCCTGCCGACTCTTAACTCGATGCTTGGCATGGGGATTATCGCCCTGCCGGGAATGATGACCGGGCAAATCCTGTCCGGCACTCTCCCAACCACGGCAATTCTCTATCAGATCGCCATTATGATTGCGATTACGACAGTGGTGTGTCTGTCCGTGTTCGGCTCACTTTATTTTGGGTATCGTTCGATCTACAATGACAAAAATCAGATTCTGCTGGAGTCGGATCCGGCAGCTTAGCAGTTGATACCGGCTGATCCGTGCCTGATTCACGGTTCATTCGGAGTTCCGTTACTGAACGTCCATCAACTTATGGTAAACTGGTCTCATCAGGAATCGATCTTCATAATTAAATCACAGGAAGGGAAATCGATATGAGCATTTGGGATAAATTGAAAAAGAAGCCAACAGTGCCTGCTAGTACGGAGTATCACCGGGAAAAAGGCCGATATGAGAAACCTGAAAATGAGAAATCGCCTGTCGATCACTCAGATGCCTTGAATCAGGTGAATGATGACGCTCTGAAACAGCTGTATGAGGATCAGGCCGTAAAAGCTCGTCTGAAGGAAGAACTGGCAGCCTGCGAAGACAACGAGAAGAAGACCTTTGGTCAGATGCTGGGCAAGGGTGCCGCCACCCTGGGGGAATCACTGAAGAAAGTGTCAACCGGACAGGATCTCCTGGATGAGAACCCGCAGCGGAAGGATTCTCCAAACCAGGACTAGGAGAAAAGGCAGGGACACTCACTCCGGATCCATGCATCCATTCAGTCGAAAAAACCGATCTGACTCAGATCGGTTTTTTCGTGTGGAAACCTGCAGTAATCATCTTACGGATGCCAGGGATTGATTTTTCATCTCGGAAGCGGTTCGGTTCGGGCGATCCATCAGAGGATGCCTGAACTAAAAATCATGGCGTCAACCAGTATGATTACAGCCATACTGGTTACAGTCAGTCTGTTTACTGTCAATCGATTGAAGACAGTCGGTTTAAAGCAGACTGTTCATAGCAGTTGCCAAATGGAATATCAGGATGATGAATAAAGCGGTGTGCCGGTCGGTGGTTTGTGGATCAGGTCATCATCTCATAAATCATCTTGACGAATACAGCAAAACTCATGATGAGGAAGATCGGTTTGACGAAGGAGGCACCTTTTCGGATGGCTACTTTGGTTCCAATCACGGACCCCATCAGGGAGAAGATGCCAGCCATAAGACCGAAGCTGTAGTTGATTTTGCCAGCCAAGGCAAAGACGATGAGGGAGGTAATGTTGCTGATGAAATTGAGAATTTTAGTATTGCCTCCGGCCAGGACAAAGTCCATCCCGAAAAATTTGATGAAGATGAAGAGCAGGAAGGATCCGGTACCGGGGCCAAAGAATCCGTCATAAAAGCCAATGACAAACCCAAAGAACATGCCCATGGCGATCTGAGTTTTGGATTTGAGTTGGAACGTATTGATCAGGCCGAGATCTTTCTTAAAGTAGGTATAGATGCCAACGACCAGGATCATCACCGAAATCAGCGGGTACAGGAAATCCTGATTGATCAGCAGAACTGAATTCACGCCCAGGATCGCACCAAGAAGGGTGCAGGGGATGATGTATTTGACCAGGGGAAAGTGGATCTTGCCTTGCCGGAAAAATTCGATGGTGGAGGAAAAAGAGCCAAAGGTGGCCGAAAGCTTGTTGGTGCCCAGTGCGAAGTGGGGCGGGAATCCGCCCAGTACGTAGGCTGGCACGGTGATCAGCCCGCCGCCTCCCGCAATGGCGTCAACAAAAGCTCCGATAAAAGCGGCGGCGCATATAAAAACGAATGAAATAAGACTGCCGTATTCCATATGAATAATCTCCTTAAGTCCATTAAAATCAGCACTTTTTCCATTTTATCATTCTTTTGTCCGGTCGAGACAGGGTACAGTCAATTTTCCTGTACTCTCCAGCGCAAATCAGAGGAGCATTTCAGATTGTTCCCCTATGTTATAATGGATTTCAGACACGAAAGGGAACTGAATCCATCAAGCCAAAGGAGTACCGATATGAGACGTGTTGTCATCCAGATTTTCAGCATTTATTTTTCTGTGTTTTACGGGATCTTCGGAATATACATGAGGGAGTACCCGATCGCGATTTTTTTGATTATGAGTGCCATCCTGAACTTCATAGTGGCGATCAAAATCAGTATGTTTAAATCCCGGACGAATATGTTCTATAACAGTCTGTTTATGTATCTATCGTTCCTTATAAACTACTTCATGATCCAAAACTTTTTATTGATCAATTCGGATCTGATGAGCAATTATATTTATCGTACGCTGCCTGACTTGTTGAAATACAGCTTCCTCCTGGTAAACCTGGTGGTAGTGATCATAGCTCTGATTGAATTCACCAATTCGAAAGTTATGTATTAGGACAGGCGTTCAAATGAAATTTACCGAAAGGCGGAGCTAACAAGTCCATGGAAAAAAGAAGACGAAACCGACCAGAATATGAGATGGAGATCATAGATACCACCTATCCGGGCATTGGCGTGGGGTATGTGGAAGGTCAGGAGATGCATGCCAAGCATATGTTTCCAGGTCAGGTCATTCTGGGGCGGCATCTGAAAAACAAGCAGGGCATCGGTCAGATGATGGTTCTGGATAAAGTAAAGGCAGCACCATGGGAAGTTGAGCCCAAGTGCGTTCATTACTTAAAATGCGGCGGTTGCATGAGCCAGGAAGTCCCGTATGACCTTCAGATTCGCTGGAAGGAAAAAGAAGTCCTTGAGATGATGGAAGCCGGCGGCTTGATCCCGGTTCGATATCACGGTATACACTCCAGCCCGGAGCAGTATCATTATCGAAACAAAATGGAGTACACCTTCGGGGATGAAACCAAGGGTGCACCCCTTAGTCTTGGACTTCATTACCTGAGTCGCAAGAACTCAATTATTACGGTGGATCAGTGCCAACTGGTATCGGAAGATTTCAATCGCCTGCTGCGTGCTACGCTGGATCACTTCAGTGCAACTGGAATACCCTACTACTGGCCGATGAGCCATCAGGGAACCCTGCGCAATCTGATCATCCGGGAAGGCAAGCGAACCGGAGAGTTAATGGCAATTCTCGTGACCGCCACCGACCCAGAACTCGATCCCCTGGCTTGGGCCAACGAACTGCTTAAGACAGACTTGTCTGGCAAGCTGACCTCGATCTGGCACATGACCAATGATTCACTTCAGGATGCCGTAGTGGCAGACCGGCTGGATCTGTTGTATGGGGAGCCCTATATTCATGAGATTGTCTGTGGACTGAATTTCAGAATCTCCCCGCAAAGCTTCTTCCAAACCAACACAGAAGCGGCCGAGCGTATGTACCGGCAGGTTCTGGAGTTTGCCGGAGATCTTGCAGTGAAAGATGTGTTCGACCTGTACTGCGGGACCGGTACCATCGGCAACATCCTGGCTCCTTACGCCAAACACGTGACAGGAGTCGAAATTATTGAAGAGGCCGTTCAGATGGCACAGGAGAACGCCAAAATCAACGGAAATGATAATGCCACATTCCTCGCCGGTGATGTGAAAGACGTCATAGCCACACTAACCAAAGCCCCCGATTTGATCGTGGTAGATCCCCCCAGAGGCGGAATCCACCCCAAAGCACTCCAGTACCTCCTGGAGTTCAAGGCAGAACAGATCATCTATGTCTCCTGCAATCCCAAAACAATGGTTCAGGATGTCATGAAGATGACCGACTACGCAATCCATGATCTGGTTCTGATGGATAACTATCCCAATACGAACCACGTTGAGACGGTGGTATTGATGTCAAGGGTCGATAAGTAAGGGTGCAATAAGATAAGTAAATAAAGGCTTTCCGTGATTTGAGGTCTGGTTCTAAGCTGGAAGGATAATCATGGTTTTTTGCTTTGAGGGAAGTTATCTAAGATTGTTGAACTTAAAAAGTCATCAGCAAATACCGCAGATGACTAAGTGAGTTGATAAGATAGTTGGCGAAATAATAGTGAGTTGACAAGATAGCTAGTATGTTCAGAGGATTATCAAGTTAAAAAGGGTGTTAAAAGTAATTACTTTATAAGTGCATAAACAGGTTGAAATAGCAATGTCTATATGTTATTATAAAAAGAAAAGGTGGATTTAGGTATGGATAAGGAAGATAAAGCCCAAAAACAACCAATGGAGTTTTATAACATGTCAGATTTTCTTAGAGGACAATCCTCTAAATTAATCACAGGTTTATCAGATGAAGATAAAACTGCTTTTGTTTTGAAAAATGGAAAGCCTGTAGCAGTGCTTATTTCTCACGAGAGATACGAAAGGCTATTAAAAGCAGGAATAGATATAACTGAATACTGAATATAAAACAACTAAGAGATGAGAGAGGTTAAATGAATGGCCGTGAAAAAATCAGAATTGTATTCCCTATTATGGGAGGCTTGTAATAAATTAAGAGGTGGAGTAGAACCTTCAAGGTATAAAGATTATGTGCTTGTATTGTTATTTTTTAAGTATGTATCAGATCGATACAAAGGGCAACGTTTTGCTGAATTTACAGTAAATGAAGGTGCCTCATTTGACGACTTGATTGCTGCAAAAGGTAAGCCAGATGTTGGCGAAAGAGTAGACGTAATTCTTCAAAAGTTTCTAGAAGATAATAAGTTAGTAGGTGCGCTTCCTGATGTAAGCTTTAACAATCCAGATGAACTAGGTTCTGGTAAAGAACTCGTTGATAAAGTTTCTGGTCTTATTGCTATTTTCCAGAATCCTGCGATTGACTTTAAAAGTAACAGAGCCAGTGGCGATGACATCATTGGAGATGCATATGAATACTTTATGATGAAATTCGCTCAAGAGTCTGGTAAGAGTAAGGGACAGTTTTATACACCTAGTGAGGTATCACGTATTATAGCTAGACTTATTGGCATTGGCGATATTAAACAAGAGACAGGAAAGAAATGGACCCTCCATGATCCTGCGGCGGGAAGTGGATCTTTACTTATTCGTGCAGCAGATGAAGCACCAACTGATGATAATGGAGATTCCATAGTTACAATATTTGGACAAGAAAAATATCCTGATACTGCTGGTTTAGCAAAGATGAACTTCATCCTACATAACAAAGGTACAGGTGAAATTAAAAGCGGAAATACATTAGCTAATCCACAATATACTGATGATTTTGGTGGACTTAGAAAATTCGATTTTATTGTCATGAACCCACCATTTTCTGATAAAGACTGGACTGATGGAATTAAACCATCTGAAGACAAATACAAGCGGTTTGATGGTTATGGCATTCCGCCAGAAAAGAATGGAGACTACGCTTGGTTTTTGCATGTTCTAAAAGCATTGGAAAGCAACGGTAAGGCAGGGATTATTCTGCCACACGGTGTACTATCTAGACCTAATGCAGAAGAAATTATTAGAAAAGCGGTTATTGATAAGAAATATATAAAAGGTATTGTTGGATTGCCTACAAACTTGTTTTATGGCACAGGCATTCCTGCCTGTATCATTATTATTGACAAAGAAGAAGCGGATAAACGTGAAGGCATTTTTATGATTGATGCAAGCCGTGGATTTAAGAAAGACGGAAACAAGAACCGCCTTCGTGAACAAGACATTGAGAAAATAGTTCAAACCTTTATTAACAAAGAAGAGATTGAGGGATACTCTAAATTTGTTACCTATAAAAAAATCCTAGAAGAGAATGATGGGAACTTAAATGTGCCTCGCTATATCAAAAAGATTGATGACACATTGCCTCAAAATATATCATCTCATCTTAAGGGAGGTATTCCAGAAGTCGATATTAACTCTTTAGAGAGACTCTGGAAAATATCGCCCCAGTTAAGACAAGAGATATTCACTTGTGTCGATGAAGATCATAAAGTCTATAATCTTGCTATAAAACCAAATGAAATTGAAACAGTCATTTCTGAAGATAAAAATATAAAGGTTGAAAAGGAAACTGAATACGGTTCTCTATTCGAGGCATGGAAAAATAAAGTAAAAGATTTATTACTCAACGTTAATACAGATACAAATCCAAAAGAATTAATTCGAAGCTTGGGCATTGAAATTTTAAGTGATTTTGAATCGGCAAAACTTTTAGACAATTACGATGTGTACGACTTCTTGCTTAATTATTGGAATGAGAAAATGCAAGATGATGTATATGTAATAAAAGCGAGTGGATATGATGCGGGACGCGAGATTGAATATGTATACGCTCAAAAGAAAGCTAAAGATGAAAATGGAGAAGAAATAAAAGTCGATGATACTTCAAAAATGAAGTCTTTTGAAGGTACTTTAATTTCGAGAGACATTATTGAACGGGAGTATTTTGAAACTGAGTTAATGGCTCTTAATGAGCTAATTGAGAAATCTGCATTGCTTGAATCTGAACTGGATGAAATGAGAGAAGAAGAATCAGGTGACGAAGGCTTGCTTATAAATGCATTGAATGAAAAAGGTGACGGTATACCTAAGGCAAATCTGAATAAGCAGATAAAAGAACTTGAAAGAAAAAAGACTTCTGAAGTGATTGATGACATTACAAAACTTATTGAATTATTTGATGCAGGCAGTACTTCAGAGATGGAGAAAATTGTCAAAGTAAATAGTGAGCTGAAGATATATGAACTTAGAAATAAGAACGGTTCTTTCGGAAAGGCTAAGCTTAAAAATGCATTAAAAGAAGCAAATGATAATGCAATAATGCCTGGAACATATATTGAGGAATATAATGCTCTTCTTTCTTACCAAGCTAAGTTAACTGCAAAAGAAGAAGCTGACAAAGCGATTAAAGATGCTCGAAAAGAACTGGATGATTTAGTACTTGCTAAATACGGGGAACTAACGATTGATGAAGTAAAGCATTTACTCTTTGACAAAAAGTGGATGGCAAGACTTGAAAATGATATTACTGATGCTATTGATCAGGTACTGAATAGTCTCGCCTCAAAGGTTGTTTTAATTGCCAAACGCTATGAGCACACTTTAGGAGAGGTTGAAGAAAAGACAGCTCTGTCGAAGGCTAAAGTTAAATCTGCATTAGAAAGGATGGGATACACATGGTAACTCATTCTAAAGATATTATTGAGTATAACGAAATAAAAAATATATATAAGCGTGTTAGAGGAACTCCTATAACTGCAGAAAGAATGAATGAAATAAAATCTGCTACTGGAGCGATAAGAGTTTTTGCCGGAGGAGCAACAGAGATTAGAGCAAATGTATCAGATTTGTCCAATGCAAATATTATTAATGATCCTGTAGTAATTGTTCAATCAAGAGGGTTAATAGACTTTATTTATTGCAATGTCCCTTGTACATTTAAAAATGAGATGTGGGGCTATACGTCATCTGATGTATATGCGGTAAAATTTCTTTTTTATTATCTGAAACATAATGTTGATTATTTCAGAAATGCTGGAGAAGGAAGAAGTTCTTTTTCGCAGATTTCATTAGCTGTTACTGAAGAGTATAAAATCCCGCTTCTTTCTTCTAAAGAACAACAAGCCGTTGCTTCAGTATTATCAGATTTTGACGAGCATATCGACAATCTATCTGAACTAATCGAAAAGAAAAAAGCAATTCGTGAAGGTGCTTTAGAAGATTTGGTTAGTGGGAGAACAAGAGTTGATGGGTTTGATGGTGATTGGACAGAATCAACAGTAGCAAGTTTAACAAGTGCAATTATTACAGGAGGTACTCCATCAACCACGATAGACAAATACTGGGGCGGGGCAATTCCATGGCTTGCTTCTACAGAAATACATCAAAAAATAATTACCAAAGCAACCAGAAATATTACAGAAATTGGTTTGAATAATTCATCAGCTAAAATAGCACCAAAAGATTCGGTATTAATCGCACTGGCAGGACAAGGAAAGACTAGGGGGACAGCAGCGTTTCTAGCTTACCCAATGGCATTAAACCAATCCTTAGCTGCATTAGTCCCATCAGATAAAACGGATCCCAAGTTCTTATACTACTTATTTGAAAATATGTATGTTGATTTAAGAGAGCATTCATCAGGTGATGGTGGACGTGGTGGATTAAATAAGACGCTAATAAAAAATATAAATATACGACTTCCGAGGGAAATAAAAGAACAACATGCAATTGCCGAAGTTCTGACAGCAATGGACGAAGAAATAGAATCTCTCGAAATAGAAAAAGAAAAAATGATGCAAATTAAAGAAGGTGCAATGGACGACCTCTTAACAGGCCGTGTGCGTCTTAAAGTATGAGGAGGTAAAGGCTATGTCTGTTGATTTAGAAAGAAAATTGCAAAACAAGGTCCTTCACTGGTTAATAGATAAAGAGGAAGACGGTGGTCTTGGTTATACGTATCTCGGAAATCTAGAGGATCAGAATAACAAACCTATCAGAGAAGATTTGCTGAATAAGAATCTTGAAAAACGAGGTTATACGAAAGACCAGATTTCCAAAGCTGTAACTGAGCTTGTTTCAAAAGCAAGTAATCAAGTAGATAGTCTTTACCAAATCAATAAAGAAGTCTATTCCCTACTCCGCTATGGCAAGCAAGGTGTTAAAGATGAAAATAAGAATCGTCAAACAGTCCATTTTATCGACTGGAACAATGTCGAGAACAATGATTTTTATGCTGCCGAAGAAGTAAGTGTTCTTTGCTTTAATCAAATAGAAAGAAAACGCCCTGATGTTGTGCTGTATATAAACGGCATTGCTCTTGGCATATTTGAGTTAAAGCGTTCATGTGTGAGTATTGGTGAGGGAATTCGTCAGAATCTCACAAACCAAAAAAAAGAGTATATTCAGAACTTCTTTAGTACTACGCAGTTTCTCTTTGCTGGTAACGAAGCTGAAGGGCTGAAGTATGGAACAATCGAAACTCCTGAAAAGTATTATTTAAACTGGAAAGAAGATATTAAAGCTAGTGATGAACTTTCAACGACTGTTAAAGGTATTCAATCTAGAGAACGAAATAAACTAAGAGATGGTGTAATTTCTCTTTGTCATAAAGAGAGGTTTCTTTCACTGATCCACGACTTTATTATTTTTGATGCAGGAGTGAAGAAAGTTGCAAGGCATAATCAGTATTTTGCTAATATTGCAGCTAGGAAAAAGATTCTCGCAGGCGAAGGTGGCATAATCTGGAACACACAAGGTTCAGGTAAATCCTTAATTATGGTTTGGCTTACAAAGTGGATTATTGAGAACGTAGCAGATAGCCGAGTGGTAATCATCACCGACCGAGATGAGCTTGATGACCAAATTGAAAGCCTGTTTATTGATGTAAATGAAAAAGTACGAAGAACAAAAAGCAGTGCTGATTTAAGAGAGATTCTGAATAAAAATGATGATTCTATTATCTGCTCTTTGATTCATAAATACGGACATAATGCAGGTAAACAATCTGACGTGGATCAATATCGTAAAGAACTGATAAAAGACCTCCCTGCTGACTTTAAAGCAAAAGGGAATATTATAGCTTTTATTGACGAGTGCCATCGTACTAACTCGGGAAAATTGCACGAGGCTGTTAAAGTACTGATGCCTGAAGCGTTACTTATTGGTTTTACAGGTACTCCACTGCTTAAAAAAGATAAAGCGACCAGTCTTGAGACTTTTGGACCTTACATCCATACTTATAAATTTGATGAAGGTGTTCAAGATGGTGTTGTTCTTGATTTACGTTATGAAGCAAGAGATGTTGACCAAGACTTATCTAGTAAAGACAAGGTCGATTTATGGTTTGATAATAAAACTTTAGGTCTTACAGATAGAGCAAAAATACAGCTGAAACAAAGTTGGACATCAATCAACAAATTATATAGTTCAAAACAAAGACTTGAGAAAATAGCTAGCGATATCATTTTCGACATGAATTTAAAACCTCGTCTGAAAAATGAGCGTGGTACAGCCATGCTTGTGGCAAATAGTATATACGAGGCTTGCAGATACTGGGATATTTTCACGAGCAACGGCTTTAACAAGTGTGCGATTGTTACTTCATTTGAGCCTTCAACAGCAAGTGTAAGAACTGCAACGAGTGATTTGAGCCAAGAGGGCGAAGAAGAATATAAGAAATCTATTTATGAGCGTATGCTTAAGGGCAAAAAATTGTCTGAATTTGAGAAAGAAGTAAAAGAACAGTTTAAAAAAGAACCAGCTAAAATGAAACTTCTTATCGTTGTAGACAAGCTATTAACAGGTTTTGATGCTCCCACAGCGACATATTTATATATTGATAAATCTATGAGGGATCATGACCTTTTCCAGGCAATCTGCCGAGTTAATAGACCAGATGGCGAGGATAAGGACTATGGTTACATCGTAGATTACATGGACTTGTTTCGCAATGTGCAGCTTGCAGTTGCAGATTATACTACGGAAGCTTTCGATAGTTTTGATAAGGAAGACGTTGAGGGGCTTATCAAGAATCGTTATGACGAAGCTAAATCTGAGATGGTGGGAGCAATTGCATCGCTGAAGGATTTATTAGAAAATGTAAATGATCCTAAGGAAGATACGGATTATATTGACTATTTTTGTGGTGAGAACAGCGAAGATGATGAAAACACTGGGCGCAGAGATATTTTGTATACTCTTACCGCCTCTCTAACACGCTCTTTTGCTAACTGCAGTGATAAACTTGTGAGCGATTATGGTTATTCAGAGAATCAAGTTGTCAAACTAAGAAGTAATATTTCAGGTTATAACAAAATAAAAGAAATGGTTAAACTAGCAAGCTGTGATTATATCGATTTAAAACCATATGAGGCTGATATGCGCTATATCCTTGATACTTACATACGTGCAGAAGACTCTACGGTTGTAAGTGAACTTGGCAATATGTCATTGGTTGAATTGTTACTCGAAAACACTTCAACAACACCAATAGAGGCTCTGGTACAAGGTCTTCCAGGTAATGAAAATGCTAAAGCAGAGATCATAGAAAATAACTTGCAGCATGAAATTGTAAAGAAGATGTCATCTAACCAAGTTTATTATGGAAAGTTATCAGAAATGCTCCAAGTGCTAATCGACCAGAGGCGAATAGAAGCTATGAGTTACGAGGAGTATTTACGGCAAGTTGTTGAGTTGGCACAAGCGATTTTGCATCCTGAAGATAGCTTGGATTATCCTGATACCGTTAAGACTAGTGAAGCTAGAAGGGCTTACTTTGATTACTTTAATAAAGACGAGACTTTAGCAGTAAATATTGATAGTGCTGTCCATAGTGCATTACGTCCTGATTGGAAAAGGAATTTTCAGAAACAACAAAACATAAGGCTTGCTATATATGAAAATTTATTGGTATATGGTTATGACGAAGATGAAGCAACGCAAGAAACTGCTACGGTCTTCGAAATAGCTGAAAGGCAGGCAGAATACGATGTGTAATGAAGAAATAATTGGCGGGTTGCCAATAGAAATTATAAAAAAGAAAAATCTTAAAAATCTATATATCAGGGTGAATCCACCAGAAGGTAGTGTAACAGTTAGTACTCCTAGTGATTATCCTGATGAAGAAATAAGGCTCTTTGTATTAAAGAAAATGCCAGAAATCACTAAGGTAAGAGACAGGATGCTATCACAGGCACGTCAAACAGAGAGAGAATATGTTTCAGGAGAATCCCATTACCTGTGGGGTAAGCCATATCGGCTACAAGTTATCTATGAAGGAAACAAATACGAAATTTCAAAACTACCAAACAAGATAATATTGACTGCTCCCGAAAGATCAACTAAAGAATCAAGGGAGAGGGCATTTAATGAATGGTACAGAGAGGAACTTAAACGAGTGTTAGACGGAGTTGTTTCGAGGTGTGAAACAAAAACAAACCTCCATGCTAATGAGTACAAAATTAAGAATATGAAAACTAAGTGGGGTACATGCAATATTGATAAAAAAAGAATATGGATTAATCTACAGCTAGCCAAGAAGCCAATAGAATGTCTTGAATATGTTGTTATCCATGAACTGGTACACCTGTTAGAAAAGAATCACACCCATAGATTCAATTCGCTTGTGGAGGAGTTCTACCCTACCTGGAAAGAGGCAAAAAAGTTATTGTCAGAGTTGCCTTTAGATCATATTGAAAAAGGAGAACAGGTAGATTATGAAGAGGAAGATAACTCCAAGTGATATATTCGATGTCAATAAAAAATCAGGTGCTCTGATTCTTGGAAAGAATCGCCTTGATGACTATGCTACAAAATTTCTGACTAAATACTGCAAACAGGCATTGGTTGAACCGATGCCTCTTCCAGTTGATGACATTCTTAAGGATATGGGGCTTACTGTTCAAGAGGCTCATTTATCAAGCGATCTAGATATTTTTGGATGTTGTTTACTTCTGGATGCAGATGTGGATATTTATGATAGGGAAACAGGTAAATATTTATCAACTTCCTTCAGTGCTGGAACAGTATTAATTGACCCCTTGTCTGAGGCTGTATATGGTGAAGGTTCGAAAAGAAATACGCTCATTCATGAAGCACTCCACTGGGAAAAAGATAAAACTTATTTTCAAATTCTTAAGGTTAAAAATAAGAACGAATCTGAAAAACTATATCCAATTTTATGCCGACAATCGGAGACTTTCTTTACTCCACCTGAAGGAAAGAAGACAAAGGAAAATGAAGTTCGATGGTTGGAATGGCAAGCACATAGATTAGCACCTAGAGTTCTGATGCCCAAGAACAGCTTCAAAAAGAAAGCATTAGAGTTTATTGAGCAGTATAAAGCATCTGGTGAAAATACGATATACTCTTGTGATGCCTTGATTGAGGATTTAAGTAGCTTTTTTATAACGTCAAGACTATCAGTAAAATATAGATTGATTGAAGTTGGTTTAGAGGATACCATATCTGATTTCTCTGATTACAATGATGTCTATGAAGAAATCCACAGTAATAAAGACTTTGTTAAGTTAACCCCAGTAGAAGCAATACAAATAATTAACTCTGATACAACACTGAAAAATTGGATAAAAGAGCGGCATTTTGTATACGCTGAGGGATATTTTGTACTTGCTAATAACCAATATGTTGTACAAGAAGATGGGGTTCTCCATCTAACACCAAAGGCAAAGCAAAATCTCTCTAGATGTGCCATCAATATTCGAGAACAAAGATATGTGGCATATAACAATACAGAAAAAGACTTCATTGGTTATGCAATCCTAAATAAGGTAGAAGGAATTGATAATAGACTTCTTACATTTCATCCTAAATTTCAATCTGATCTAATAAATGAACCAGAAGAAGTATATCAAGCATTTTCTAAACAATTGGCTTGCTATGATGTAGATGAAGAAATTGAACTTATGAAATTACTTGGCGACCCTACCAAAACATTATGTGATTGCATATGGTTTTTGATGGAAAATAGAAAATGGATTTATCCTGAGAAATTCAATGAAGAGACAGGACTCCATAAAAACTATCATGGCAAAATTAAGAATAATAAGTACGAAGATATGGGAACAAATGTTTTGATGGCAATCTGTGTAGGTATGCGCTTAAGTTCTCGTATTACTCAAAAACTATTTGAACGCTCGAAGAACAAACTGAATTATTACGAGGATCCCGACATGACTTATATACATATATTAGATGTTATGCCCGGACTATCGCTTGATAATTTTAACAGCATTTTAGAACAGAGCGGTATTCCAGAATTAGGTAGTAAAATAAAAGAATAAAAAAGTTGATAACTCAGTGAGTTGGTTTAGGACCCCGAAAGGGGTTCTTTTTTTATGCCCAAATTTAGAAAAGGCTGATAAATAGGCAAATTTGGACCAACTCAACGAGTTGGTCGTGAAATTTTGAAACCTATTATATTTATAAATGTAAGGTACAAGCTTTACAAAAATTAAATGCGTCTAAAGCTGGCCAGCAGAAGACGGCGGATTCATAAATGATTCTAAGATAGCCAATAACAGGTTATTAGAAAATTTGTGTTCCTCCGTTTTATTTCCTATACGTAATTTTAGGAAGTAATTCTGTTGGTCATTTTTTTCAAAGAATCATTAGTCTCCGCCGCCTTCCAAGACGGGATAGGAGAATCTAATGAGATTATCAGTAAGATACGACAACAAATTTCAGATTATCGAACTTAATGAAAAAGAAACTGAGGAAATGTGGATTAGTTTATCGCTCGAAGGTGATGAGCTTCCAAACTCTGACAAAGAACGGTTAATTCAAGATGCCTTCAATGAAAAATTTAATAAGCCCGAATACAATAACTGGCACAAATTTGATAGGTACAAGGGATATTCAATAGCAAAACCAAATGCAGATGGTCAGGAGTGTGATACTTCAGAACCTCTAATGAAAGAAGTAGTCGATGATAGAGTTTTTAGAAAAGATGAGATAGAACGGAGTTTCCAAGATGAGTACGAATCTGTCTGCCAATGGATACGCACCACTCTTGGTAAAAAGCAGGATTGGGCAGATATGTTCATTGCAGTACGCATTGACGGTATGTCTATCCGTGAGTATGCGAGTTCCATCGGTGTTAGCGAAAACAACATTACTCAGAAATTAAAGCGAGCTACACAAAAATTAAGAAAAGAAATTGACAACCGTCAGATTTGACCTTCTCCCAAGGCTACTAGGTAGGAGGTCAAGACCTCCAATTAAAAATACAAGGAGGTAATTCGAATGGAATTACAAGTTTACAAAAATGCAGAGTTTGGCTCTGTACGCACTACATTGATTGGCGGGCAACCTTATTTCGTAGGTAAGGATGTAGCTGATATTCTCGGTTATGCAAATACTCGCAAAGCATTAATTGACCATGTTGACGAAGAGGACAAGGATGGCGTAACGATTCGTGACGCCATCGGAAGAAATCAAACGATGACTGCTATCAATGAATCCGGTCTCTATAGCCTCATCCTCTCAAGCATGATGCCAAATGCTAAAAAGTTTAAACGCTGGGTCACCAATGAAGTCCTTCCTGCTATTCGCAAACACGGACTATATGCTACGGATGATTTAATCGCAAATCCTGACCTGGCCATTGCTGCATTTACTGCATTAAAAGAAGAGCGTGAAAAGAACAAGGAGTTGATGGCGGCCGTTGCGATTGGTCAGCAGCAGATTGCTGAGATGAAACCCAAGGCTACTTATTATGATGTGGTTCTTAAATGCAGGGATGCGGTAAACATTTCTGTGATTGCCAAAGATTATGGCTGGAGTGCCATGCGTATGAACGAATACCTTCATGAAAAAGGGATTCAGTTTAAGCAAGGTGACATTTGGCTTCTTTATCAAAAGTATGCTCCCAATGGATATACCAAAACCAACACTCATATTTACGAAGATAGCAAAGGTATAAAGCATACGAAAGTGCATACCAAGTGGACGCAAAAAGGAAGACTTTTTATCTACGAACAATTAAAGGTGGATGGTATTTATCCGCAGATTGAGATGGAGGTGTGATATGGGAATCAATATGAACAACGCAGAAGGGTATCATGACCCAACTCCTCATAAAGCACTTAGCAATATCACTCGTGAGGAAAAGGCAGCAGCAAAAGCTGCCTTTAAGCCCCTTGTCTATATTTGCTCTCCTTTTAGTGGCGATATTGAAAACAACAATAAGCGCACACGAGCATTTTGCCGTTTTGCTTTAGATAAGGGCAATATCCCGCTTGCTCCTCACCTTCTATTTCCTCAGTTCATGGATGACAGCAATGAACAGGAACGTGACCTTGCTATTTTCATGGATATTATCCTGATGGGCAAATGCCAAGAGGTCTGGGTGCTAGGTGATGTGATCTCAAGAGGCATGAGTATTGAAATTGAAAAAGCAAAGAAGCGCAGACAGCCGGTTAGATACTTTAATAAAGATTTTGAGGAGGTAGAGTCTCTATGAAGATAGCATACGGTAACAGCCGAATGGATAAGAAATGGAAAAACACAGACATCAGCTGGGAGGACTTTTGCTCCCGGGTTAAGAACACACAGCGTACCACTGAAACCGTAGAAGAATATCGAAAAATGAGAAAAGGTGGTCAAGATTCCATTAAAGATGTCGGAGGTTTTGTTGGCGGTCACTTAAAAGATGGTAGACGTAAAAAAGGGAATGTTCTATCACGCTCCATGCTCACCCTTGATATGGATTATGGCACAAGTACTATATGGGAAGAAATCTCTACCTTCTTCCCATATCAGTGTTGCATCTATTCTACTCATAAACATACTCCAGAAAATCCAAGACTAAGGCTGATTATTCCTCTCTTTCGTGATGTGGGAGAGGAAGAGTATGCTGCTGTTAGTCGCATGGTCGCAAAAGAAATCGGCATCGACCTTTTTGATGATACGACCTATGAGCCGGAACGATTAATGTATTGGCCGTCTACTTCTAGAAACGGCATTTTTGTGTATGAGGAAAAAGATGGTTCTCTCCTTGATCCTGATGTATTTCTAAATAAATACGATGATTGGCGAGACACCAGTACTTGGCCCGTATCCTCTAGGCAGTCAGAAATCCTTGACCGCTCATTAAAAGAACAAGCCGATCCACTTTCTAAAGAAGGTGTCATCGGTACTTTTTGCCGCACCTACTCAGTTAGCCGAGCGATCGATACGTTCTTAAAGGATATATACGAGCCTTCAGCAATGATTGGTCGCTATGATTATATCCCGGCTGATTCTAGTGCCGGTGTCATCCTCTATGATGATAAGTTTGCCTATTCCCACCACGCAACAGATCCTGCAAGTGGGAGACTACTTAATGCTTTTGACCTTGTTCGCATCCACCGATTTGGTCATTTTGATGATCGAGCGACAGAAAGCACGCCACCAAGTAAACTACCATCCTTTATCAATATGTGTGAATTTGCTATCCAAGACGACGAAGTAAAAGCACAGTTTACGAAAGAGCGGATGGAGCAGGCAACGATTGATTTTACGGAGGACAATTGGCAGACAGCACTGGAACTGGATAAGCAAGGAAAGATTAAGGACACCTTGGATAATATCGTTCTCATCATCCGTAACGATTCAGAACTAGAATCCATTGCTTTTAATAAGCACCGTGATGGAATCGATGCTAGAGACGGACTGCCTTGGGAACAGATGAAGGGCGGCTGGAATGATTCAGATAATGCAGCCCTTAAAGTTTATCTATCTAATAAATATGGCATCTACTCCCCAACCAAAACAAAGGACGCAATACTAGCAGTCGCAGCAGAGCGATCCTATCATCCTATAAAAGAATACCTGGATCATCTACCAGAGTGGGATGGAACCGATCGCGTTGAGACCTTACTGATTGATTATTTTAATGCAACAGATAATTCCTATACCAGAGCCGTTACTAGAAAAATGATGGTGGCAGCAGTCGCTAGAATTGTTCATCCTGGCACGAAATTCGACAGCGTTTTAATTCTGAATGGACCACAAGGCATCGGTAAGTCTACCTTCTTTGCAAAGCTTGCAGGCGATTGGTTTTCTGATAGTTTAACCCTCACGGATATGAAAGACAAAGCAGGCCCTGAAAAACTTCAAGGATACTGGATCTTAGAACTGGGCGAACTAGCTGGCATGCGAAAAACCGATGTGGAGGTTGTGAAATCCTTTATTTCAAGATCGGATGATAAATACCGTGCCAGTTATGGGGTGAATGTTGAAAGCCACCCACGTCAATGTATCATTGTCGGCTCTACCAATGCAGAAAGTGGATTTTTGCGAGACATCACGGGTAACCGAAGATTCTGGCCAGTGCGTATTAGTGGTGACGGTAAAAGAAAAGCATGGCAGATGTCCGTATACGATGTAGAGCAGATTTGGGCAGAAACTTTGGTGCTTTATGCCAAAGGTGAAAAGCTCTATTTAGAGGGCAGTGATGTAGAGTTGGCAACGAATGAGCAGGCAGATGCCATGGAAAGTGATGAGCGAGAAGGCCTTGTTCGCAGCTATCTCGATACGCTTTTACCCGATGATTGGAATGCCCTGTCCTTATACGAGCGAAGAAATTACCTAAACGGTAGTGAATTTGGTGGGGAATCCCGTGTTGGCACGGTAGAACGTAGGCTTGTTTGTAATATGGAAATTTGGTGTGAATGCTTTGGAAGGGATGCCTCCGCCATGAAGCCTGCGGACTCCTATGCCATTGCAGGCATTATGAAAAAGATTAATGGGTGGAACAAGTACCAAGGGAACAAGAACGGAACAAGTAATTTTCCCATTTACGGTAGGCAACGTTGTTACGAGAAGAATGAGTAAGGTCGTTCCTTGTTCTATGGTTGTTCCTTATGCTTGTTCTCTTAAAAACCCAGTCATTACCGACATTTTGGCTTTACTGGAATGAGTGGAACAAGAGTTTTACTACTTAGTAATAAATTAATAAATAGTAGTAGTAAAGCATCGTGAGCGTGTGTATGCGCGCGTATAGGAAAAAACGTTAAAAGTTGTGCTTGTTGTTCCTAATCAATTTATGGAGGTCATTTATGCAAGAAAAATATATAGAACAAAAACTGGTAGCGACAGTAAAAAGCATGGGAGGTATGGCCCCGAAATTTGTGAGTCCTGGTATAGATGGCATGCCTGATCGCATTGTATTACTTCCCATGGGAAGAATCGCCTTTGTCGAATGTAAGGCAACAGGGAAAAAGATGCGTCCTTTACAGAATAAAAAAAAGAAGCAATTAGAGGCATTAGGCTTTTTGGTCTATTGCCTGGATGATATAGAACAGATTGGAGGGATACTTAGTGAAATACAATCCACATGAATACCAAAGCTATGCTACTGAATTCATTTTATCCCATCCCATATCTGCAGTATTTCTTGAAATGGGTTTAGGTAAAAGTGTGATTACCTTATCCGCCATATTTGATCTGTGTTTGGATAGCTTTCTCGTTTGCAAGGTGTTAGTCATTGCTCCTTTAAGAGTAGCAAGAGATACATGGCCTGCTGAAATAAAAAAGTGGGATCACTTAAAAGGACTCTCTTATTCGGTGGCAGTAGGAACAGAAAAAGAAAGAATCGATGCCCTCAAGAAACAATCAACGGTATACATCATCAACCGCGAGAACGTGGATTGGTTGGTTCATAAAAGTGGTATTCCTTTTCATTTTGATATGGTAGTCATTGATGAGCTGTCATCCTTTAAGTCCTATGGTGCAAAGCGGTTTAAGAGTCTACTCAAAGTTAGACCCTCTGTAAAAAGAATAGTTGGTCTTACCGGCACTCCCTCCAGTAATGGATTGATGGATTTATGGGCAGAGTTTCGCATTCTTGATTTGGGTCAAAGGCTTGGACGCTACATCAGCCATTATCGAAACACCTATTTTAAGCCAGATAAGAGAAACGCACAGATTATATTTTCTTATAAACCACTGCCAGGTGCAGAAGAGGAAATCTACAAACAAATATCGGACATCACTATTTCTATGAAATCTACCGATTATCTCAAGATGCCTGAATATGTCAGTAATGAAGTGTTTGTCACTTTAAGTGAAAAAGAATGGAAAGTCTATTCAGATTTTAAGGAAGACATGGTGGCTAACTTAGGTGATGAAGAAATTGATGCTGTTAATGCGGCAGTCCTTTCTGGAAAACTGCTACAGATGGCAAATGGTGCAGTATACGATAGCGAAAATAAAGCTCATGTGATTCATGACAAAAAGCTAGATGCCTTGGAAGATTTAATCGAAGGAGCAAATGGGAAACCAGTCCTTGTTGCTTATTGGTATAAGCATGATTTAGAACGGATTAAAGAGCGATTTCCAGTCAGACAGATTCAGTCATCAAAGGATATTGAGGCTTGGAATGATGGAAAGATCCCCATTGCTGTTATTCATCCAGCCAGTGCCGGTCATGGTCTTAATCTTCAAAGCGGCGGTTCAACGCTTATCTGGTTTGGTCTGACCTGGTCACTAGAGCTGTATCAACAAACTAATGCAAGACTTTATAGGCAGGGTCAAAAGGATACAGTTATTGTTCACCACATCATCACCAAAAACACCATCGATGAAGACGTACTGCTTGCACTCACAAAAAAAGAGAAAACTCAAGATGCCTTGATTGATGCGGTAAAGGCAAATTTAGAGGTGATGCGATGACAGAACCTTATCAAAACTTAGCCAATGCCATCATTTTAATGGCTGTTAAGGATTATCGGACAGCCTTAAAGAAACTAAAAAAGCGTCCAAAGTATGGACCTGCACAAGATTTGAAAAACGAGGTGGAGAGGTTCTTCCGCTCTGATTGGTATAGAGAACTTACCTCTGTTGATGGAGAAATCCTAATCAAAAAGCTACAAGCGGAGGTGAGCGAGAAATGAAAGCAAAAGAATATTTACACCAAGCCTACAGGCTAGACAAACGAATCCAATCAAACATTGAGGAAATGGAAAGGCTGAGGGAATTATCGACCAGTGTTTCCTCCCCCAGCTGGGGCGAGAGAATACAAACACAACGGCATACCGATGCTTTGTTTGTCAGATACCTTGAGCGAATTGAAGAACTACAAATCAAGATTAATGATGAGGTAGATCATCTTGTAGCACTTAAAGCAGAGATTCGAGATGTGATTAATAAAGTAACGGATATCGATGAACGCATGGTGTTACGTTACCGCTACGTTCATAACTTTACCTGGGAGCAAATCGGTGATGAGCTGAATGCTGATAAGAGTACCATTCGCAGATGGCATGGCAATGCCTTAAATCACGTTGTCGTACCTGAAAATCCAATTGTTATTCAAATGTTGAACAGCAATGAGCACTTTTGAGCAGAGATAAGCACCTCATCTTTATGTTACATTATAATCAGCAAGATAGAATACTTACTAAGCCTTGTGGGTCATACCCTGCAGGGCTTTTTCTATGCCCAGAAAGCGAGGTGATATGATGCCAAGAAAACCAAAACGACCATGCAGTACACCAGGCTGTCCCAACTTAACCGATGGCCAGTACTGTGAAGACCATCGAGTAGAAGAGCGTAGGCGCTATGACAAGTACCAACGGTCAAGTGATGTTAATAAGAAATACGGCAGAGCCTGGAAAAGAATCCGTGACAGATATGCACGAGAACATCCCCTGTGTGAGATGTGTAAAGAGGACGGCAGACTGACTCCCACCGATGAAGTGCATCACATCCTCCCTGTTTCTCAAGGTGGTACACACGATCGAAGTAATTTGATGTCCTTGTGTAAATCCTGTCACAACAAGATTCATTTAGAACTCGGTGATAGACAGATTCGCAACTGAGCCAAGGGGGAGGTCAAATCTCTAGACCTCTTATGGTGGACAACGGCCTGGGGCTTCGTGTGTAAAAATCAGAAATCAAAGGGGGTATTAAAGACTTTTAGGAAAGTGGGGTGAAAACATGGCGAAAGATGGTACAGCAAGAGGTGGTCAGCGCGTTGGTGCTGGAAGGAAATCAAAGGCTCTAACCGATAAAATTGCTGATGGCAGATTAAATGGTGCCATGGTACTGCCAGAACCAACGGATATAGAAGGTGCAGATGTGCCAGCTGTAAAAGATTATTTAAAGGCTACTCAGAAAAATGGCAAAGACCTCTGTGCAGAAGATATATATATCGAAACTTACAAGTGGCTGAAAGATCGTAGCTGCGAAATGTTAGTAAACAACCAGTTAATCGAGCAGTATGCCATGAGTGTTTCTCGTTGGATTCAGTGCGAAGAGTGCATTTCAGAGTATGGCTTTCTTGCCAAGCATCCAACCACTTCAGCTGCCATCGCATCACCTTATGTTGCGATGAGTCGTGAATATATGAAACAGGTTAACCAGTGTTGGTATCAGATTTACCAAATTGTAAAAGAAAACTGCTCTGTGGAGTTTGGAGGCAGAAGCCCACAAGATGATTTGATGGAGCGCTTATTATCTGCTCGGAAAGGAAAATAAAATGAAAAAATATAGAACGTGTGAAAGTGTATGTAAAGGTCATCCCGATAAATTATGTGACCTTATTTCAGATAGCATTTTAGATGCGTGTTTAAGAAAAGATAAATCCTCTCGTGTTGCTTGCGAGGTGATGGCTACCAAAGGACACATCATTGTTGCTGGTGAGATTACCTGCTCAAAGAGAATTGACATTAGAGGTGTTGTCCGCCGTGTTCTGACGGATGTGGGCTACAATCCTAGAAAGTTTTTAGTCTTTGTCTACGTCCATCAACAAAGTAAAGATATCGCAGGTGGTGTAGATAGGGCATTGGAATCTCGTGAGGGTGATACGTCATGGTATTCCATGTTAGGTGCTGGTGACCAAGGCACCGTTTATGGCTATGCCACGAATGAAACTAGTGAGAAACTACCTCTCCCCTTAGTCTTATCCCATGCCATTTGCGAAAAGCTGGATAAGGTGATGACGAATGGCGTAATCAAAGACATTGGCCCAGATGGTAAGGCTCAAGTGACTGTGGAATATGAAGGTGACAAACCAAAACGAATTAAGACCATCGTTGTCTCCGTTCAACACAGTGCAGATAAAGATTTAGATGTTTTAAGAAAAGAAGTCATTGCTCAGGTGCTGTGGCCAGTCTTTGAGAAATATCCATTTGACGATGAAACTGAGATCCTTATCAATCCAAGTGGACGCTTTGTTGAAGGAGGACCAGCAGCAGATACCGGTCTTACAGGAAGAAAAATCATGGTTGATACCTATGGCGGACTCGCCGCTCATGGTGGCGGTGCATTTTCAGGCAAAGACCCGACCAAAGTTGACCGCAGTGGTGCCTATATGGCAAGAGCCATTGCAAAGAACATCGTTCGGTGTGGCTTTGCTAAACGATGCCAGGTAGCAATTTCCTATGCCATTGGAAAAGCAGATCCTGTTGCCCTTGAGATTGATACCTTTGGAACAGGGACGGTTGAGGAAAGTATCCTTTGCCGTGCTGTGTTAGATGTATTCAATCTAAGGCCTGCAGCCATTATTGAAAAGCTAAAGCTAACGGATGTCATTTATGCAGATACAGCTACTTACGGCCATTTCAGATATGGATTAAGCACGTGGGAGTTTTTGGATTGTTATACAGAACTAAGGGAGGCGGTAAACAAATATGTTGATTGAAAAGAAGAATACAAAAGACCTCATCCCTGCAACATACAATCCTCGTAAAGATTTGAAACCTGGTGATGCAGAATACGAAAAGCTAAAACGATCCATTGAACAATTTGGTTATGTAGAGCCAGTTATCTGGAATAAGGTGACCGGCCATGTTGTTGGTGGACACCAAAGACTGAAGGTTCTCATGGATATGGGTATTTCTGAAGTTGAGTGTGTTGTTATCGAAATGGACGAAGAGAAAGAGAAAGCACTCAATATCGCACTCAATAAAATTAGCGGTGATTGGGATAAGGATAAATTAGCTCTTTTAATTGCAGATTTACAAGGTGTAGATTTTGATGTTTCCCTAACTGGATTTGACCCTAAAGAACTAGATGACTTATTTAAAGACACGCTGAAAGAGGGGATCCACGATGATGACTTTGATGTGGAGGAAGAACTTAAAAAACCAGCAATCAGTAAGTTTGGTGACATCTGGACGCTTGGCAGACACAGGCTTATCTGTGGTGACTCCACCCAGAAAGAAACCTATGATCTGCTGATGAATAAAAAGAAGGCAAACTTGTGTGTAACAGATCCTCCCTACAATGTGAATTATGAAGGTGCTGCAGGGAAAATCAAAAATGACCATATGGCAAATGATGCCTTCTACCAGTTCCTCTTAGACGCCTTTATCAATATCGAAGATGTTCTGGCAGACGATGCCTCCATCTACGTATTCCATGCCGACACCGAAGGGTTTAATTTTAGAAAAGCCTTCTCGGATGCCGGTTTTTATTTGTCCGGCTGTTGTATATGGAAAAAGGACTCCCTTGTGCTGGGTCGTTCTCCTTATCAATGGCAGCACGAACCTGTGCTGTTTGGCTGGAAAAAGAAAGGCAAGCATCAGTGGTATACGGGCAGGAAAGAAACCACCATCTGGGAATTTGATAAGCCGAAGAGAAATGGCGACCATCCTACGATGAAACCCATTCCTCTGCTCGCCTATCCAATTGTAAATTCCTCGATGACTAACACCATTGTGCTAGATCCTTTTGGTGGCAGTGGTAGTACCTTAATTGCTTGTGAACAATCAGAGCGCATTTGCTACACGGCAGAACTAGATGAGAAGTTTTGCGATGTCATCATTAAACGCTACATTGAACAGGTTGGAACTTCCAAAGAAGTCAGTGTTCAAAGAGACGGGCTTAGCTATGGTTTTGATGAGTTGGAATTAGCTGCGGATGAATAGTCGCCACTGTTTGGTTTACACAATTAGAGGGTAATACTTAGGACTTCTTTCTACACTAAATAATCGAGAAAAAGCTTGATATATCAGTGCTTTAGAGTGATATATGTACATACCAAAACAAAAGGAGGTTTTGTACATGGTCATTAACTATAACGTAACAGGAGCAGAAAGAAAAAGGCTGGTCGCAGCTCTTAGTAATCTCACAGGAGTTAAAGATAAGTACCTTGGAATGCCTAGCATGGCTTATGAGGTAGGTGACTTTACCATCGACAAGAATGGAAACCTTGAACTCAGTGACAAGGTAAACAGCGAAGAAATCGAACGTGTGGCTGGGCATTTAGCAAGCGAGGGCTTTACCCCAGAGAAAGAAAGTAAGGGCACACAGGCCGCACAAACGGCGGACAGCGGAGCATTTGGTCTTTGTATTTCTATGCCAAGAAGTAGCTTTACTGAAACGGCGCTAGATAACGTAAAGGCAATCACTCAGGCGAAAGGAAAACTCATCCGTCATGCCCTTCAGCTAGATGATTTACCGATTGAGATTACAGAAGACCAAGTCTCATTTCCTTGGTTTGAAGAAATGCCTTCACCAGAAGAGGTACAAGCGTATACCCACTTGGTTTCTGCACTTTGTGAGATGGCAAGGAATCAAAAACGCATCACGGTGAAAGAGAAAGAAGTAGAGAATGAAAAATACGCCTTCAGATGCTTTTTACTCCGCCTTGGCTTTATTGGAAAAGACTATAAAGATGAGCGAAAAATACTGCTTAGAAACCTGACAGGTTCATCGGCATTTAAAGGAGGAGCAAAAAATGAGGATAATTAGCAAAGAACGGTTACAAAATCTTCGTGAGAAGTACCCTGTAGGCTGCCGAGTAGAATTACTAAGAATGGATGATATTCAAGCTCCAATGATTGGCACAAAAGGAACAGTCATAGGTGTTGATGACATCGGCTCCATAATGGTGTCTTGGGATACAGGCTCCAATTTATCCGTAGTCTTTGGAGAAGACCTTTGCAGGAGGGTTTAAGATGACAAGTAAGATAAAAGAGCAGATTATTGCCATTCGAGATACAGGCCTTACCAATATGTTTGATGTGAACACAGTCCAAAGAATCGCACATGAGATGGAATTTTATGAGTTGGTCATTTTTCTTGAAGAAGAAAAAATCAAGTATGTAAACTTCATTTTGACTGGTAAGGGAGAATGAAGCATGTGGAAAAAAGGTAGCATCAAAGTTCGGGACAATATCATCCGCTATTGGATAAAATGCTATGAAAGAGGTTCAAAATTTGGAATTGACGAAGGACGCATCTCTAAGCTCATGCTTAAGCGAGACGGTGAGATTGTCGCAAATTATGACCGAGGCTGGGATATGAAGCCCGCTGATGAAGAGACAGAGTTTGCACTTAGCATACTACTAAAAGAATACAATTAACGATTACTAGAGGACAGTGCCAACATTGGCTCTGTTTCTCGTATAGAAAGAGTAATAAGGCTTGCTTGATGCAGGTCTATTTTTATGCTCATATTGAAGGAAGGTGACCGCAATCAGAAAACTAAAGAAATATAAACCGACACCTTTTATGGCTAAGGACTCTATCTACGATAAAGACGCTGCAGATTATGCGGTCAACTTTATTGAATGTTTAAGTCATACCAAAGGGAAATGGTCTGGAAAACCATTTGAACTGATTGATTGGCAAGAACAAATTATTAGAGACCTCTTTGGCACACTGAAACCAGATGGCTATCGGCAATTTAATACCGCCTATATTGAGATTCCTAAGAAAATGGGGAAATCTGAATTAGCGGCAGCTGTCGCACTACTGCTTACTTGTGGTGATGGTGAAGAAAGAGCCGAGGTTTATGGTTGCGCCGCAGACAGGCAACAGGCATCCATTGTTTTTGAAGTGGCTGCTGACATGGTGCGTATGAGTCCGGCACTGAGTAAACGAGTCAAAATCTTATCGGCAACAAAACGGATCATTTTCCAACCGACTAATAGTTTTTATCAAGTGCTGTCAGCAGAGGCCTATTCAAAGCATGGATTTAATATTCATGGTGTTGTTTTTGATGAGCTGCATACGCAGCCCAACAGAAAACTCTTTGATGTCATGACCAAAGGTTCTGGTGATGCCAGAACGCAGCCCCTATATTTTCTGATCACCACGGCAGGCTCTGATACAAAATCAATCTGCTATGAAACCCATCAGAAAGCCAAAGACCTCATGGAGAAAAGAAAGATTGATCCAACCTTTTATCCGGTTATTTATGGAGCAGATGAGTCCGATGATTGGACCAGTCCAAAGGTGTGGAAAAAAGCGAATCCAAGCCTTGGCATAACGGTAGGGATTGATAAGGTAAAAGCCGCTTGTGAATCAGCCAAGCAAAACCCTGCAGAAGAGAATGCCTTTAGACAGCTAAGGCTTAATCAGTGGGTCAAACAAGCTGTTCGATGGATGCCAATGGATAGATGGGATAAATGCGCCTTTGCTGTAAATGAAGAGGATTTGCTTGGCAGAGTATGTTATGGCGGACTAGACCTTTCTAGCTCCATTGATATTACTGCCTTTGTATTGGTGTTTCCTCCCCTAGATGAGGATGATAAATACATCATTCTTCCCTACTTTTGGCTGCCAGAAGAAACTCTAAGTGCCAGGGTCAACCGTGACCATGTTCCCTATGATGTCTGGGAAAAGCAGGATCACCTTAAAACAACCGAAGGCAATGTGGTCCATTACGGTTTTATTGAGAAGTTTATTGAAGAACTTGGCGAAAAGTACAACATTCGTGAGATTGCTTTTGACCGTTGGGGAGCCGTACAAATGGTTCAAAACCTAGAAGGCATGGGCTTTACTGTTGTCCCCTTTGGTCAAGGATTTAAGGATATGAGTCCACCGACTAAGGAACTGATGAAATTAACGCTAGAAGAAAAGGTTGCTCATGGTGGGCATCCTGTACTTCGTTGGATGATGGATAACATTTTTGTTCGAACAGACCCGGCAGGCAACATCAAGCCGGACAAGGAAAAATCATCAGAAAAGATTGATGGTGCAGTGGCAACGATTATGGCTCTTGATCGAGCGATTCGTTGTGGCAATGATACGAGTGCTTCGGTTTATGACAACCGAGGCATTCTCTTTATATGAGGGAGGTGATTGGTTTTGGGATTTTTATCGTCGTTTTTTAAGGCAAGAGATAAGCCTACTGACAGAGCAGTGAGTTCCAACTATACATTTCTAATGGGCTCTACCACAGCGGGTAAAACAGTGACCGAACGGTCGGCACTTCAAATGACGGCCGTATACTCTTGTGTTCGAATATTAGCTGAAGCAGTAGCAGGTCTTCCTCTACACCTTTATCGTTATACAGAGGATGGTGGCAAGGAAAAAGCAATTGACCATTCCCTATATAAACTTTTGCATGATGAACCAAATCCTGAGATGAGTTCTTTTGTGTTTAGAGAAACAATGATGACTCATCTTTTATTATGGGGGAATTGTTATGCGCAGATTATTCGTAATGGCAAAGGTGAAGTTGTAGGACTCTACCCCTTGATGCCAAATCGGATGTCAGTTCATCGAGATGAGAGTGGGCAGCTCTATTACTTATATACCAGAGGTGCAGATGATGTGAACAGTACGAAGGGTATGACAGTAAAACTTAGTACCTCCGATGTACTTCATATTCCCGGACTCGGGTTTGATGGACTGGTTGGCTACTCCCCGATTGCGATGGCTAAAAATGCGATTGGTCTAGCCATTGCAACAGAGGAATATGGAGCCAAGTTCTTTGCTAACGGTGCTGCTCCAAGTGGTGTGTTGGAGCATCCGGGAACGATTAAAGAACCTGGGAAAGTCAGAGAGGCTTGGCAGTCACAATTTGGTGGCAGTGCCAATTCCAACAAAATAGCTGTGCTTGAAGAAGGGATGAAATATACACCGATTTCTATCTCACCAGAACAAGCACAATTCCTTGAAACAAGGAAATTTCAAATCAATGAAATTGCTCGGATTTTTAGAGTCCCTCCCCACATGGTAGGCGACCTTGAAAAATCGAGCTTTTCAAATATTGAGCAACAATCCCTTGAGTTTGTGAAATACACCTTAGACCCGTGGGTAGTGCGTTGGGAGCAAACCCTAGCACGCACCCTTTTTACACCGGAAGAAAAGAAAAAATACTTCTTTAGATTCAATGTAGAAGGTCTGCTTAGAGGGGATTATGTTAGTCGTATGAGCGGATATGCCACAGCAAGGCAGAACGGTTGGATGAGTGCCAATGATATTCGAGAGCTTGAAAACCTAGACCGTATCCCAGCAGAGGACGGTGGTGACATGTACCTTGTCAACGGTAATATGCTCCCTCTTACAAAGGCAGGTGCATTCGCAAAAACAAACGAGGATGGAAAGGAGGAAGACTTGGATGAAGAACAAGATGTTTTGGCGATGGAAGAACCAAGCAAGCGAACAAGAAGAACGAGTTCTTGAGCTTTATGGAACAATCGCTGAAGAAAGCTGGTTTGATGATGATGTGACCCCGCAGATGTTTAGAAATGAACTCTTTAGCGGAAAAGGACCCATCACCTTATGGATTAACTCACCGGGTGGAGATTGCATTGCCGCAAGTCAGATTTATACCATGTTGATGGATTATCCAGATGAGGTCACCGTCAAGATTGATGGGGTTGCAGCATCAGCTGCTTCTGTCATTGCCATGGCAGGAACAAAGGTATTGATGGCTCCGACAGCACTGATGATGATTCATAATCCAGCAACCATCACGATGGGTGATCATGAAGACATGAAACGAGCGATTGAGATGTTAGATGAGGTGAAAGAAAGCATTATCAATGCCTATGAGATTAAGACTGGAGTATCTCGCATCAAACTATCTCATCTGATGGATGCTGAAACCTGGATGAATGCCAACAAAGCCATAGAACTTGGCTTTGCAGACGATGTGCTAAAGGATGAGAAACAATCCGAACCCACTTTTTCTGCCTATGCGTTTTCTAGAAAAGCAGTGGCTACGAATCTGCTAAATAAAATTGCAGAAAAGAATAAACCAATTCAGGCAGAGGAATCTGCCAAACCCCAAGGGCGCTCAATTGATGAACTCAAGGAGCGTCTTTTAATTATCAAAAAATATATATAAATGGAGGAATTTTACTATGACGATTACAGAAATGCGTAACAAGCGCAAAAAGCTCATTGAAACAATGGACGGGTTCTTGGACACTCATAAAACCAAGAATGGCACATTGTCCGCAGAAGATGATAAAACCTACAAAACCATGGAAGATGAGATCACTGAACTCACGAATGAAATCCATCGCATGGAAAGACGTGAAGCAATCGAGGCTGAACTTGAAAAACCTGTCAGCAAGCCAATCATTGAAAATCCGATGAATGGTCGACTGGATAACAGTGAAATTAAAACTGGCCGAGCAGCTGATTCTTATAAGACTGCCATGCTTTCAGCCCTTCGCTCAAACTTCCGTAATGTATCCAATGTCCTACAAGAAGGGGTAGACGCAGATGGTGGCTATCTCGTACCCGAAGAATACGACAGCAGATTGATTGATGGTCTGGAAGAAGAGAATATCATTCGTAAGCTGGGTCACAGAATTACCACATCAGGTGAGCGAAAAATCAATATTGCAGCTACAAAACCTGCAGCTGCATGGATTGATGAAGGTGAAGCACTGACCTTTAGTGATGCTACATTCTCTCAGATTAATCTGGATGCCCATAAACTTCATGTGGCAGTCAAGGTGACTGAAGAGCTGCTTTATGATAATGCCTTCCAGCTTGAGAATTACATTATTAAGGAGTTTTATAAGGCTCTGGCTAATGCGGAAGAAGATGCCTTTATCAATGGTGATGGCACAGGAAAACCTCTAGGCATTCTTGCTGCTAGTGGTGGTGCTGAAGTAGGAGTGACTGCTGCCTCTGCCACAGCAATTACGGCCGATGAAGTGATTAATTTAGTGTATTCACTGAAACGTCCATACCGTAAGAATGCAGTCTTTATTTTAAATGACCAGACCATTGCGGCACTTAGAAAACTAAAGGACGGTAACGGTGCCTATATGTGGCAAGCAGCTCTTGTTGCGGGTGAACCAGATAAACTACTTGGCTATCCTGTTTATACATCTGCTTATATGCCCACCATTGAGGCAGGTGCTAAAACCATTATCTTTGGAGATTTGTCTTACTACAATATCGGCGATCGTGGGTCTCGCTCATTTGCAGAGCTTCGGGAACTTTTTGCTGGCAATGGCATGGTTGGTTTTGTGGCGAAAGAACGTGTTGATGGAAAGCTTGTACTTCCTGAAGCAATCAAAGTTCTTCAGCAGAAAGCCTAACGGAGGTGTGATATGGATTACAACACAAAAAACTACACCGAACAAGGCGGAGATAAAACCGTCATCGCAGGAACATTAGAGATTAAGGAGGGAGCAACCGTAACAGGTCTCCCTTCCTCTTTTACTCCTGCAGAAAACCAAGCACCTAGTGTGGCAGAAGATATTACGAGTTTAGTTGCTGATTTTAATGCATTGCTTTCAAAGCTTCAAACAGCAGGACTCATGGAAGCTGATTAAAAAGAGAAAGGATGGTAGCGGTATGACACTGATTCAAAAGGTAAAGGCAAACTTGATTTTAGAGCATGAAGCTGATGACGAACTCTTAGAGATGTTCATCGCCGCTGCTGTCAGTTATGCCGAGAGTTATCAGCATGTACCAGAAAATTTCTATAGCGAAAATCCTATGCCACCGACTACAGAGCAAGCCATTATTATGCTCTCTTCTCATTTTTATGAAAGTCGAGATGGCAGCACGGGTGGCTTTTTTGCAGATAATGTGCAAGCCGGTCAGCAGGTGTGGAATACGGTCAACCTGCTATTAAGGCTTGATCGGGATTGGAAGGTGTAAAAATTGAAGGCGAGGTACTGGTTGTGAGTTTCGGAAAAATGAATGGATTTGCTGACATTAAGGAAATAACAAAAACAAAAGACAATGAAGGATTTGCGACAACATCAGAAACCGTGATTGCTTCGATTCGAGTCTACCGGGAAGGGCGTCATGGTAGTGAGCGCTGGGCTAACCTGGCTACTTTTTCAGAGGCTACGGATTTATTCAGGTTTCGTGCTATTCCAGAAGTTGAGGTTACGACAGAACACTTTATTGAATGTGATGGAGAACGTTTTGATATTACCTCGGTAGAAAACGTAAAAGGTCGAGGGATGTATACAGAAGTTTTGGCAAAGAAGGTGGTGAGCAGTATTGGCAAAAGTTGATATTAAGATGCCCGATGAATTTCTACTTAAGGTTTCAAAGCTTGGATCTGACTTTGACCCTGTTGCCGAAAAGGTGCTAAAAGCAGGTGGCGAAGTCGTTTTCAATCGAACGAAGAGCAATCTTTCTGCTGTAATCGGTAAAGGTACAAAGCATGAATCACGATCAACGGGTGAATTAGAAAAGGCACTCGGTGTCACTTCAGTCAGGCTAGATAGGAACGGAAACCACAATATTAAAATAGGTTTTTCTGAACCAAGGTCTGATGGAGAGAGTAATGCAAAACTAGCAAATATCCTTGAATACGGCAAACACGGTCAGCCTGCAAAACCTTTTTTGAAACCAGCTAAAAGTGCATCAAAGTCTGAGTGTATCTCGACAATGAAAAGCACTTTTGAAGAGGAGGTCAAAAAGATATGAGCATTCTAGCAGACTTACAAGTCGCTTTAGAATCACTAGATGTACCAATAGAAACAGGTGTGTTTTCGGATACTGTCCCTGGTAAGTACATGGTGATTGTTCCGATGAGCGATAGCTTTGACCTTCATTCGGATAATTTACCATGCATGGATGTTCAAGAGGCACGGATTTCAATTTATAGCAAAGGTAGTTATACAGCGTTAAAAAATCAAGTGGTGCAGTTATTGTTGGATTCCAGTTTCACCATAACCGCACGGAGCTACATCGGCTTTGAAGATGATACGGGCTATTACCACTACAACGTGGATGTAGCCAAACATTATGAAATAGGAGGTAATTAAAAATGGCAACAATTGGTCTGGATAAACTTTATTATGCGACCATCACAGATGATGAAAATGGCGAAGAAATCTATGGCACACCCACTCAGCTGGCAAAAGCAATCTCAGCAGAGTTATCTGTTGAACTGGCAGAGGCAACTCTCTATGCAGATGATGGTGCGGCAGAAATCGTTAAAGAATTTAAAAATGGCACTATCTCTCTTGGAGTGGATGATATTGGCTCGACTACTGCAGCCGCCTTAACCGGAGTCACGGTTGATAAGAACAACGTTATGGTTTCTAACAGTGAAGATGGCGGAGATCCTGTAGCCGTTGGTTTTAGAGCAAAGAAATCCAATGGCAAGTATAAATATTACTGGCTCTATCGAGTGAAATTCGGTATTCCTGCGACAAACCTAGCAACAAAAGGTGACAGCATCACTTTCTCAACACCAACAATTGAAGGTACGGTTCTCCGAAGAAACAAGCCGGATACAAGCGGTAAACATCCGTGGAAAGCGGAAGTGACCGAAGGCGATAAGGATGTACCGGCATCGGTTATCAGCAGTTGGTATGCAGAAGTCTATGAACCGGATTACACAGTATAAGGAGGGATAATTCATGGATAACGAACGAACAGCAAGCATTAGTATTGGTGGCGATGAATATGTGCTACTACTTACTACAAAGGCAACAAAGGAAATTGCAGGACGATATGGTGGTCTTGAAAACTTAGGCGATAAGCTAATGAAGTCTGAGAATGTCGAGATGGCACTTTCGGAGATTGTGTGGCTGATTACCTTACTGGCCAATCAAAGTACCCTTGTCTATAACATCAAGCACAAGGATGCACCGAAGGAATTGCTGACAGAAGATGAGGTAGAAATTCTCACAAGCCCGATTGATTTGGCAGAGTACAAAGAGGCAATTATGAATGCCCTTTACAAGGGTGCAAAAAGAAATGTACTCAGTGAGGAAAGCCAAAAAAACGCAGTAGCCCCGTAAGTGACGAAGAGTTATTTACGAGGCTTTTATATTACGGCATCAGCGTATTACATCTGACCATGGATGAATTTTGGCTGATGCCGTTTGGTTTGCTACTAGACTTGTGGGAGTGTCACAAACAGTATCAGGGGCTGGCAAAACCAAAAAGAGAGATATTTATTGATGACATTATCCCTGATGGAATCTGACAAAGGAGGTGGAAAGCATGGCAGATAATTTTGGTTTGAAGATTGGTCTTGAAGGCGAGAAAGAATTTAAGAAGGCATTAACAGATATCAATCGTTCCTTTAAAGTACTTGGCTCTGAAATGAAACTGGTAGCTTCAGAATTTGATAAAAACGATAAGTCTGTCCAGGCTCTTTCCGCCAGAAATTCAGTCCTCAACAAAGAGATTGAAACCCAAAAAAGCAAAATTGATACCTTGAGGTCGGCTCTAGAAAATGCAGCTACCTCCTTTGGAGAAACCGATAGAAGAACACAAAACTGGCAGATTCAATTGAACAATGCTGAGGCGGCACTCAACAATATGGAGCGAGAGTTAAGTAGCAATAATGCTGCTCTTGAAGAAGCTAACTCTAATTATGATGATGCCGAAGATGCCCTCGATGACATGAACCGTGAAATGAACGATGTCACCGATAGCGCAGACGATATGGGAAAAGAGATTGATGAGGCAGCTGACTCTGCTGAAAAATCCGAATCTAAGTTTAAAGGCTTAGGTACAACTTTAAAAGCTATCGGCATTGCCATGGGAGCAGTTGCTGTTGCAGCAGGTGCGGCGGCTGTCAAACTTGGTAAAGAAGTCATTTCTGCCTATGCTGATTACGAACAATTAGTCGGTGGTGTAGATACACTTTTTAAAGAAAACTCTCAGCAGTTACAAGACTATGCATCGAATGCCTATAAGACGGCAGGTCTTTCTGCCAATGACTATATGGAAACCGTGACTTCTTTTTCTGCAAGCCTTATTTCTTCTCTTGGAGGAGATACAGAAAAAGCAGTTAAGTATGCTGATATGGCAATTACGGATATGTCTGACAATGCCAATAAGATGGGTACAGACATGGAATCCATTCAAAATGCCTATCAGGGTTTTGCCAAGCAGAATTACACCATGCTGGATAACCTTAAACTTGGTTATGGCGGTACAAAAAGTGAAATGGAGCGTCTCCTTGCCGATGCCGAGGCTATCTCTGGCATTGAGTACGATGTTTCTTCTTATGCCGATGTAGTTTCTGCCATCCATGTCATTCAAGAAAGCATGGGCATTGCTGGTACGACTGCTCTTGAGGCAGAGGAGACTATTTCAGGGTCCTTGAATGCTTTTGAATCTGCTTTACAAAATCTTTTAGTTGGTTTTGGGAATGCCGATGCAGATATGGAACAACTCAGTAATAACATGGTGGATGCCTTTCAGTCGGTGGTAAAAAACATTACACCAGTTATTGAAAATATCGTAAAGGCCCTGCCCGTCGCAATTGAAGCATTATTGGATGCGGTTTCTGATTTGTTACCGACACTGCTTGCTACGGTGACAGATTTATTTACTCAGGTACTAAACGCACTGATGAACCTATTACCTACCTTAATACCGGTAGCGGTTGATTCCATCCTTACAATTGTGAATGCCTTGATTGAAAACTTACCACTGCTAGTGGATGCAGCCGTTCAGTTAATAGCAGCTTTAGTGGAAGGTCTTGGGCAGGCTCTCCCAGAACTGATTCCTGCGGCAGTTAATGCAATTACTACGATTGTGCAAGGTTTGGTGGATAATCTACCCATGCTGCTCGACGCAGCACTGCAGTTAATACTTGGTTTGGCTCAGGGGCTTCTCGAGGCGATCCCACAACTAATTGAGGCTCTCCCTACGATTATTTTGGCAATCGTTGATTTTATTATAAGCGCAATTCCTCAGATTATAGATGCAGGTATTCAGCTATTATCATCGCTGGTTACAGCCTTGCCTGAAATTATTACGGCTATTGTAGAGGCGATTCCACAGATAATTGATGGAATATTAAATGGGATTTTAAGTTCGATTCCACAACTCATACAAGCGGGTGTCGACTTACTTGTTGCACTGATTCAAAATCTACCGACCATTATTACCACCATTGTGGTGGCAATCCCTCAAATCATTTCAAGTATTGTAAATGCATTAATTGGAAACATCGACAAGATCATTATGGCAGGGGTTCAGCTATTTGTAGCACTCATTCAGAATTTACCAACCATTGTGGTAGAGATCGTAAAAGCAGTGCCCCAGATTATTGGCGGCATCGTCAGAGCATTTACAAACTCCATGGGTTCAATCGTGACGGTGGGTGGCAACATTGTAAAAGGACTATGGCAGGGTATTCAATCCCTTGCTTCTTGGCTATGGAATAAAGTCAGTGGTTGGATTAGTGGCATTTGGACTGGTATCAAGGATTTCTTCGGTATCAAATCACCATCGAAACAGATGGGGTGGGTTGGTGAAATGCTTGTGAAAGGTCTTGCAGGTTCTATCCAAGATAACGGTGATGAGGCTGTAAAAGCAGCTGAAATGATGAGCGAGGATATCAACGATGTGATGACCAGTCTGGCCAGCGATATGAGTACATCCTTGCCTACAGACTTTTCAGTGGATACTTCTGTAGGCGGCGTGATTTCAAATGCAGCGACCTCTTCCCTAGGTGGTGTCAGTGGGTCGCTAGTTACTGTACAGCAGATGATTGTACGAAGTGAAGATGATATCAGAAGGGTATCTCAGGAACTTTATAACTTAATTCAGACAGGCTCTCGTGCTCAGGGTCGGTTTTCTACAACATAAGGAGGTGTGCCGATGGGTTTTTCATATGACGATATTTCTTCAAAAAGCATGGGACTAAAAGCCAGGCTCACTTCCTGGCAGGTCTGTGGAGGAATGCGAAATTTCACCACCAACGTACCTGGAAAGTATGGGGTGACAGACTTTGGAGCTGATTTTGATTACCGAGAAATCAATGTAGCTTGCAATATCTATCCCAAGCGTAGCTTTTCTGCACTGGTGACTACCCTTGATGAACTTTCAACATGGCTTGATCCCATGCAAGGGTTAAAAGAACTTGTTTTTGATGATGTACCCGACAGGTATTTCATGGCAAGGCTGAATGAAAAAGTGGACTGTGAACGACTCATTCGTTTTGCAGGAAGTTTCAACTTGAAGTTTTTCTGTCCTGACCCTTTTGCTTATGCCATTACGGATGAAAATTATTTAATAGAAAGCGAAGGCGACCACACGGTTACAAGACTGACCGGCAATGTTGATTCCAATCCTATGTATCGCTTGAAGGGAATCATCACATCGGGTGTGAACAATTCTATTTCTGTTACAACCAATGGCTTGGAAATGAAAATAGTGAATGCATTACTTTTGGCAGAAGAAACCCTTGTCATTGATACAGATAAGATGACGGCTTATGTGGAAGACGAAAACGGGATAATCTTAAGAAACGCTTTGCCTTACCTAGAGGAGATAGATTTTCCAAGTCTCAATGTAGGCAATAATACCCTAGCAATAACAACGAATAATGCTGTGTTTACAGCACTTGAAATAAAGGCTCGCAGTAGATGGAGGTGATCGTGTGGCACTAAAAACAATTTTAAATAAACAGACAGATTTTACGGGAGAGTTCCCAGTCGAATATGCAAAATCTGGACTGTGGCGGTTTAATGATGTATCAGTTGATGAAAATGGCTATCTTGCAGACTCTTCTGGGTTAGATAGAAAAATAGAGCTTGTCAATTATCTAGGAACAACTGCAAGCCTTCAAAGCGGCCAAAAAGGAAGACAAATCCGAATCAACATCAACAATCCCGCTACAGAAAAAACCTACCTTAAAGTGGTCAATGATGGTACTTTCTTTTCGGAGATGGGAGAGCGAATCCTTGTTGGCGGTTGGATGATACCGACTACTTATTCGGTGGGAAATACCTATTGCCCCATATTAAATACGCGCTATGGTCCTGGTCAGCCTATCTTTTACCTGTCGCTCTTTGCAGGCAGACCTAGAATCATGCTTTATAACGCTAGTGGTTCTCTCATACTCGACCAAACAACCACACCGCCTTTTTCACTTATCAATGGTGGTGTGTATTTTATTTGCATGGTCATAGAGCCAAACAATAAAAATGCATGGATTGTACTAGGAGATAGGACGAATGAAATAAGCTGGGTATCCCCGACCTATTCCTTTACAGGCACACTAAATCCTTCTTGCACGGCCGACATCATTATGGGCATGCATGCAGATGCCTATTGGTATGCTGGAAGATTTGATGACTGGTTTTTTGATATGGATTCAAGTCTTACAGTGGATGATTTGATTGATTATTTCAATGGGTCTCTTTTGACTAACGGTGGTGATATGGGCGGTGCTGTTGATGCTCTTAGCGTACCGGGAGTGGTGAGCTTAAGGGAAACAGAAGGTGTCTATCCAACGGAAGGAACACTATATACTGCTCCGGCAACGTGCAATCTGTCTGGCACAGGTCGGGTATCTGTTACCAGTGAATATATTTCTGGGGTAACTGCAGTTGGGCCAATAGAAACCTCAACAAGCGATGACCTGGTTCATTGGAGTGATTGGGCAGCCATCGCACTTGATGGAAAACTGGTATCTCCGAATAAGGCATACATTCGTTTTAGGGTTACACTTACTACCACAGATACGAGTAAGACCCCTCGAATCATTGATGTCAGGCTATATGACATTCCAAAGTCACCTTATGAGAGGATTGGTTTTTCAAGACCGGTCGTACTGGATTCAAATGGGGCTTGGGAGGCTGTGTTAGAAAATGCTTATAACATTGTGGTAACCAGTGAAATCAATGGCGAAGATACGCTCTCTTTTATGATCCCCTACCGTGATACCAAGCGGGGATTTATTGATAGCGAAAAGAAAATTCAGATTGTTGATGACATCTATAAAGTAAGGACTTTGACGGATACAAAAGACAGCGAAGGAAATCTAGCGACTGAAGTGTATGCTGAGGCAGAGTTTTATGACCTGACTTTTTCAGTGCGAAAAGAAGAGCATAAATTTGATGCAGAAACTGCTGAAGTCTCCATGGCTTATGCCTTAGAAGGAACGGAGTGGAGCGTAGGCACAGTTAATGTACGAACCAAAAGAACCTGGACGAGTACAGAAAAGAATGCTCTGTCCATCCTTCGCACAGTTGCTGACTTACACGGTGGTGATCTCGTCTTTGATTGCCCTAATAGGCTGGTCCATCTCTTAACGGTCTATGGTACGGATAGCGGTGCATTGTTTGCCTATAAGAAAAATATGAAGAGCATTAAAAGAGTCGTTGATACCAGAAGTCTTGTGACAAGGCTCTATGCCATTGGTAGCGATGGTCTGAGCTTTGCAGACATCAACGGAGGAAAAGCCTATGTGGAGGATTATACTTATTCGTCAGATATTCGGATATCAACATTAGATTGCTCCTCTTTTACCAATCCCTATCAGATGAAAGAATATACGGAAATGAGGCTTGCTCAGTATTCAAAACCAAATATCTCTTATGTTTTAAACGCAATGGATTTATCGGTGTTAACGGGTTATGAGCATGAGGCATGGTCGCTTGGCGATTATGTTCATGTAGAAGATAAAGATTTAGGACTGTCGGTGACAACTCGTGTTATACGAAGAGAATATAACTTACAAGAACCATGGAATACAGTATTAGAACTATCCACTACCCTTAAAAATCTGGGTAGTTCTGCAAGCCAGTGGGACAACGTGGCAGATTCTCTTGAAGGCACAAGTATGGTGACAAACAATGATATCCGGGAAATGGTGCCTTTTAACTTGCTGCGAAATTCTCGTGCTGATGATGGGATGGCTTACTGGGTTAACTCAGGCTTTGAGGTTGATGGTGATAACGGTGTGAGTGGGTCGACATCGTTTAAAGCGATGGGTGTAGTCAATATGACAAAGAGTATGGCTCAGACCATCTATCCAGCGAATCGCTCTAGCTACACGCTCTCGGCACAAATCGCATCTGAAAACTTAGAAAAGCTGAGTAGCGATTCACAGGTTGGTATTGAAGTGGTTATTGAATATGAAGATGGAACGACAGAAACAAGATTTATTGATTTGTATTAAGGAGGTGGATTGGTGGCTTATTTTTCAAGAACATCAGAAAAGATACTCCCAGAAAGCTACTCTTCTAAAGTAAAATCCATTACCATCCGTGTCTGTGTCACAAATTGCACAGGCACTTTTTATATTACGGATCTTTTTTTACAAGCAGGGTCAGTAGTCACGGGATGGGTAGGTCATCCCTGTGAAATAAGGTGGACGTTAGATGGCTAAGGTTAAATTTATAAGGTTGGCAGAAGTCATAAATAAAAAACAAGATAAGCGTGTCATGAGTGTAAGCATAAAACCTACCCTCTATGATTGCACTGGCATGATTTGGTTTACGGACATCCAGTTACAAGAAGGACCTGTTCTAAATGGTTATGCGCCTCATACAGAAATTAGGTTAGAAAAACTAAAGGAAGATGGCAGTATCAAGAATCCTGTTTGGTTTAACGGTGTGGTCCGTTCAGAGGAAACCATTATTTTATTTAATGTTGGTGAAACCTCTGCAGGACTTGATATTCATATCTATCCAAAGCTTTCTATGTCTGCTGGAACAGTGAAACTAAGCCAAGGTATAGGAGGGCAACAGGTCTCCTTCCCTGGAACCATTGGAAAAGATGTTGATTTGGCGCTCCTAGCATCTACACGAGCATGTACCAAAAACGGAGCAAGCGAACCCAAAGAGGGGTTCTATCAATACAGTGCTGCCTGGGACTCAAAGCACAAAGTGACCCTTGAAAAAGGGAAATCTGCAAGGGTGCTGTTTACCATGCAGGAAATGCAAGACGGAGGTGAACCATTCTAATGGAACGACTAAAAGGCAAGAAAATCATGGTGTGGACTTTTATGGGAAATGCACGGATGTATGAAGCTTTAGAGAAATATGGAGACCGGATTGATACCATCGGTCTTTTTTCTTTTAAGGTACGAGCTACGGGTGAAATTGTTGAGAGTGGTGTCACCATCAGTAGTATGCTCCCCTACATTAACCGTTATCGTCACATCAAATGGTTACTGACCATTGCCAATGATGGAGCAAATAGTATTTTCAGAGCATTGAGAGATAACACGAATGGCGCTCAGGAACTGTTTCTATCCGAGCTTATTCGTATTATGAAAAAGTATCCTTGGTGCGATGGTATTGATATTGACCTAGAAAGAGGCGATGACTATTCCACTCATGCTGAGTCAACCGCCATGTTCAAAAAAATTTACAACACCATCAAAGCCTATGATTCAAGTAAACTGATGAACATTTGCCTTCCAGGTATGACTAGCGTCAATGGTTCAGTAGGCGGTGAGAATTGGTGCGTCTATGGTGACCTAGACCCTTATTGCGATACCGCATCAATTATGAGTTATGGTATGGCTTGGTCAGGTTCTGCACCGGGACCTGTATCTCCAAGGAGCTGGCTTGAAGGGATTTATGATTATGCCGTTACAGTGATGAATCCCGACAAGATTTTCTTTGGGATGCCTGCTTACGGCTGGAACTGGCAAATCTATGACACACCAGAAAACCTAGGTAAAGCCTACCGAGGAACGTCCCATACCTACTATGCGGCAAAATACTGGATGACTGGAGTCTATAATTTCACAGACGATGCTCCTCCTCAACCGTTTATTCCCATAGTGGCTTACTGGGATGATGATAATAAAGTGCCCTGGGCATTGCCGCATGTCTACGATTATATGGAAGGAAGAGATGCCACTCGCTATAGCTATCCACTCTTATCTGCAAGCTACAATGGCAGACAGTATCTGACAGCCTATGGCAAACAACAAAAGTTAGCCTTTGGAACTGTTTATGTAGATCATGATGCCATGCCGGATAGTTATTCTGGTGTTGTTTCTGTTTCTAATAGCGTCACAACACTGGGGGATGAAGGTGCGGCAACCTATCATTTTACGCTTGCTCAGGCAGGTACTTATGATGTAGCAGTAAAGCTAGGCTTTCCATTTTGGGATAAGAATAATATTCATATCTCCCTTGATGGAAATGAAGTAGATTTTTTTGAAAACAGACTGTGGTGGCCTTATTGGAGAACGACTTTCTGGGCGGTGCTTAAAAAAGGAGTGAGCCTTTCTGCAGGAACACACACCATCACCATTTCGCTTGGGGCAAAGGGTGTACAGTTTTATGGCTTTAGAGTCTGTTCTTCATTTTCTGAGGAGCCATCAGTTGGTGAAGCAGAATATACCCTCGCTCCTAGACATTTCAAAGATGTAAACGGTGATATGGTAGGTCCTGCAACAGGCTTTAAGTTGACACTGGAGATGTTGAGACGAAAAGCTGATTCAGCCCTTGTGTGGTATGAGGATTTTAGAGATGATAACCCTCTCCCCCAAAGCTACTGGACAACATTATCAGGCGAATGGAGTGTTTGGCAAGATACAAGCAGTTCGATGAATAGACCCTATTCCCAACTAGAGGGTAAGGGTCAGTTAGCATGGAACTACAACAATTTTTCAGATATCCATTTAAGGGCGCAGATTATTTTTCCTGAGACCTTTAGTGGCAAGGCAGGTGTTTTTATTGGAACGATTTATTGTTGCTTTAATTATGATAACCAGCGTATTGAACTGTATGAAGGTTCTACTTTAAAAGGTAGTTATGCCACCAGCTTTTCAAAAACATCGGCCGCAAACATTCGATCGAATCCAAGCTTTTACACTCTAGAAATTCGAAAGCGTGGCAATCAAGTGCGGGTCTATTCCTCTGCATCTAATACACTGCGCTTTACAGCCACTTGCTCGGATGTGACAGGGTATGCAGGTATTCGTTCGGATAATAAAGTCCATTGCCAGTTGCTTCGCTTAGGCGATGCTTGGACCTATGAGCCTTATGAACGCTTTGACGTGCTTATGCCCGATGGAACATTTAAAACTTATGGTCGGCTATCAAGAAGTAACTGTTCTTGGGATGATGAGTTTCAAGTGTTTACTTTAACAGCAGACCTTGAAGAATCAGCCACAAGAAGTGAAAGCATCTCCCTAGATTATGATTTTTTTCATTCAGATATGATGCCATCCATTCAGTGCGGAAATGACTACAGTGTCACCATCATTCCAAGGGATATCAACATCTGGATATCTCGTCTTTTCTTAGGTGATGGTGACGGATTTTCCATTCTTTATTATCAAGATGTAGATAGTCTTGTGTACTGGTCAAATGAAGCAGCTTATCGGTGGAAACTTCGAGGCATGTGTATGTGGTCACTAGGTCAGGAGGATTTAAGGCTCTGGGAGTGGCTACCAAAACAAATAGAGTAATCAAAGGAACATCTGCAAAAGTAGGTGTTCTTTTTATTTCATCAAAAGGAGGAATTTTAAATGAAAGAAATATGGAACTGGATCCAAGTTGTGATAACAGCAATCGGTGGATTCTTCGGATGGTTTTTAGGAGGAGCAGACGGATTTTTATATGCGCTACTAGTCTTTGTAGTCATCGACTATCTAACAGGTGTCTTATGTGCCATCGCTGATAATACCCTATCAAGTGAAGTGGGATTTATCGGAATCAGCCGTAAAGTGCTGATTTTTGTTTTAGTGGGTGTAGCCAATATTTTAGATGTTTATGTGATTGGTGATGGGAGCGTACTAAGAACAGCGATTGTTTTCTTCTATCTATCAAATGAGGGAATTTCGCTGTTAGAAAATTCAGCTCACCTTGGACTACCTATCCCAGAAAAACTAAAAGATGTATTAGAACAGCTTCATAACAAGAGCGACGAGGAGGAATAATCATGAAAACTAAAGGAATCGATATCAGCACGTGGCAAAAACCAAGTCAGATAAACTATGACCAACTTGCAAAAGAGGTTGATTTTGTTATTCTACGTGCAGGATACACCGGTCACGGTACAGGAGTGAGTTTACACAAAGATGATGCTTTTGAAAAACACTACAAAGCCTTTCACGAGAGAGGTATTCCTATCGGCGTTTACTGGTACAGCTGTGCGAATACTAATGCCAAAGGCGTAGCAGAAGCAAAGAAATGCCTTGAAATTATCAAAGGCAAGACCATCTCTTATCCCGTTTTTATTGATACAGAGGATAATTATCACCAGCGACCAAGTGGCAAGAAAGCCATTACCGATGCTTTAGTAGGCTTTTGTGAAACCGTAGAAAATGCAGGCTATTATGCCGGTATCTATGCGTCTAGTTCTTGGTTTCAAGATTTAACAGAACTGGATCGTATAGCACCTTATGATTTCTGGGTCGCTCAGTGGTCTAATAAAGAACCGACACTTCGTCATGGTATCTGGCAGTACACAAGCAAAGGTAAATTGAATGGTTATTCAGGTAATTTGGATATGAACTATGCCTATAAGGATTACAAAACGATTATCCAAAGGGCTGGGCTAAATCATCTTGCTAAAGAAGAAAGCACACCTGCTCCTACCGAAAAGAAATCGGTCGAGACGCTGGCCAAGGAAGTCATACAAGGGTTATGGGGTAATGGTGAAGACCGAAAGAAACGCTTAACGGATGCAGGCTATGATTACGCGGCGGTGCAATCAAAGGTCAATGAAATGCTATCTAGTAAAAAGTCTATTGATGTCATCGCAAAGGAAGTCATTCGTGGCGATTGGGGTAACGGACAAGATCGAAAAAACAAACTTACAAATGCCGGTTATGACTACATTTCGGTACAAAAAAGGGTCAATGAACTCTTGAAATAAGAAGTATCAAAAATGCTTATTGTACACTTTGCATATATTGAAAGTGACTAGAAATAAACTCAAAAATTCTATTTAATCTCAAAAAGAAAACCTGTGAAATCAATCTTTGTTATGGACTGATTTCACAGGTTTTAAATTATTTAGGGTTTATTTCCTAGTCCCAACCAATGAAATCAATGAGTTTTTAACGACGTTCTTCAAGCTCTATCCTACAGCGACAGCCAGTGAACTTTCCTACTATGTGAATGACGGGATATTAAAACCAATCGGAAAAGAGTACATCTTTCAAGAACTGGTAAATCCTATTCACAATCGTAAGGATAATCAAGTCACGGTATCGCTGACAGTGGAGTATATCGACCAGCAGACCAAAGCAACGCAGGTATCTCAATTTGATTTGGTACTTGAAAAGAACGGGAGTAATTGGAAGATTATAGAATAACAAATATTGGTACATTATTACAGCTATTTTGTAATCACGTACTCTCTTTGATAAAAAATTGGAGATTCCTTTACAAATATGCTCTTACGTGCTATTATTTAAGTATCTATTTAAAAGGAGTTAATAAATATGCGGCAAGGTATTCTTAAATAAACTGTCAATTTGATAGTGGGAACAAATAATTGGATGTCCTTTTTTAGGAGGGCTTAGTTTTTTGTACCCAGTTTAAGAATACCTTTATCATGTGATTCTAAAGTATCCGGAGAATATCTGTATGCTTTGTATGCCTATGGTTATGCATAAAAATCCCAGTGATAAGAGTATTTATCACTGGGATTTTTATGCCCTTTTGGGCTTTTGAATGGAGGAAAATCACATGAAAATTATTAATATTGGAGTTTTAGCTCATGTTGATGCGGGAAAAACTACCTTAACAGAAAGCTTATTATATAACAGTGGAGCGATTACAGAATTAGGAAGCGTGGACAGAGGTACAACGAAAACGGATAATACGCTTTTAGAACGTCAGAGAGGAATTACAATTCAGACGGCGATAACCTCTTTTCAGTGGAAAAATACTAAGATAAACATCATAGACACGCCAGGACATATGGATTTTTTAGCAGAAGTATATCGTTCATTATCAGTATTAGATGGGGCAATTCTACTGATTTCTGCAAAAGATGGCGTACAAGCACAAACTCGTATATTGTTTCATGCACTTAGGAAAATAGGTATTCCCACAATCTTTTTTATCAATAAGATTGACCAAAATGGAATTGATTTATCAACGGTTTATCAGGATATTAAAGAGAAACTTTCTGCGGAAATTGTAATCAAACAGAAGGTAGAACTGCATCCTAATATGCGTGTAATGAACTTTACCGAATCTGAACAATGGGATATGGTAATAGAAGGAAATGATTACCTTTTGGAGAAATATACGTCTGGGAAATTATTGGAAGCATTAGAACTCGAACAAGAGGAAAGCATAAGATTTCATAATTGTTCCCTGTTCCCTGTTTATCACGGAAGTGCAAAAAACAATATAGGGATTGATAACCTTATAGAAGTGATTACGAATAAATTTTATTCATCAACACATCGAGGTCAGTCTGAACTTTGCGGAAAAGTTTTCAAAATTGAGTATTCGGAAAAAAGACAGCGTCTTGCATATATACGTCTTTATAGTGGCGTACTGCATTTGCGAGATTCGGTTAGAATATCGGAAAAGGAAAAAATAAAAATTACAGAAATGTATACTTCAATAAATGGTGAATTATGTAAAATCGATAAGGCTTATTCCGGGGAAATTGTTATTTTGCAGAATGAGTTTTTGAAGTTAAATAGTGTTCTTGGAGATACAAAGCTATTGCCACAGAGAGAGAGAATTGAAAATCCCCTCCCTCTGCTGCAAACGACTGTTGAACCGAGCAAACCTCAACAAAGGGAAATGTTACTTGATGCACTTTTAGAAATCTCCGACAGTGACCCGCTTCTGCGATATTATGTGGATTCTGCGACACATGAAATCATACTTTCTTTCTTAGGGAAAGTACAAATGGAAGTGACTTGTGCTCTGCTGCAAGAAAAGTATCATGTGGAGATAGAAATAAAAGAGCCTACAGTCATTTATATGGAAAGACCGTTAAAAAAAGCAGAGTATACCATTCACATCGAAGTTCCACCGAATCCTTTCTGGGCTTCCATTGGTCTATCTGTAGCACCGCTTCCATTAGGGAGCGGAGTACAGTATGAGAGCTCGGTTTCTCTTGGATACTTAAATCAATCGTTTCAAAATGCAGTTATGGAGGGGATACGCTATGGCTGTGAACAAGGATTGTATGGTTGGAATGTGACGGACTGTAAAATCTGTTTTAAGTATGGCTTATACTATAGCCCTGTTAGTACCCCAGCAGATTTTCGGATGCTTGCTCCTATTGTATTGGAACAAGTCTTAAAAAAAGCTGGAACAGAATTGTTAGAGCCATATCTTAGTTTTAAAATTTATGCGCCACAGGAATATCTTTCACGAGCATACAACGATGCTCCTAAATATTGTGCGAACATCGTAGACACTCAATTGAAAAATAATGAGGTCATTCTTAGTGGAGAAATCCCTGCTCGGTGTATTCAAGAATATCGTAGTGATTTAACTTTCTTTACAAATGGACGTAGTGTTTGTTTAACAGAGTTAAAAGGGTACCATGTTACTACCGGTGAACCTGTTTGCCAGCCCCGTCGTCCAAATAGTCGGATAGATAAAGTACGATATATGTTCAATAAAATAACTTAGTGTATTTTATGTTGTTATATAAATATGGTTTCTTGTTAAATAAGATGAAATATTTTTTAATAAAGATTTGAATTAAAGTGTAAAGGAGGAGATAGTTATTATAAACTACAAGTGGATATTGTGTCCTGTATGTGGAAATAAAACACGATTAAAGATAAGGGAAGATACTGAATTAAAAAAATTCCCCCTCTATTGTCCGAAATGCAGACAAGAAAATTTAATTGAAATAAAGCAGTTCAAAGTAACTGTGATTACAGAGCCAGACGCAAAGACGCAGAGCCGATAAAATGAGATTAATACAATCTCATTTTATCGGCTCTTTCCGTTATGTATGGATTCTTTTAATTAGTCTTCGATGTTTCTTGCTTCGTTGATACCGCTGGCTAAAGATTCCATTAAGGATAGTTCTTTGTCTGTAAAGCTATCCATGTATTTCTCTATCTGTAATCGTCTGGTGCTTTTTACAAGATCGTTGGCAGGTAAGAAAAATTCATCAACGGACACAGGAAGTAATGATACAAGGTCATAAAGAACTTGTATACTTGGGTGTTGCCCCTTATTTTCAATATTGGTTAAGTAACGTGGGTCAATTTCAATCAATGCTCCCACTTGTTCACGAGTTAAACCTTGCTTCAATCGAGCTTCTTTAATGGCTAAACCAAAGGCTCTAAAATCATATCTATCTTCCTTTTTACGCATAATAAACCACCTCTATACATTTTACTGTTCCTATCAAATTAGAAACAGGATGTCACTCCAAACATTTTGAAACATACATTCTGTACTAACTATGTAAATGAAGGAATGGATACGAAAGCATTACGGTATATTATGGGTTCACAAGTATAAACATGGCCTATCAAGGAGTACTTCTCTTTGGTAGGCTTTCTTTTTTTCTAAACCGTCAGATTCTATCACCTCCCGAGGCTACTAGGTAGAGGGCAATAAATAAATCGCCCTTTGGAAAGAGGTGATGGATATGAAACATAATCTAAAAATTAGTGTTTCTAAGAAACCACAGACAGGCGGACTTGTTACCTACCGTAATGTGTCCGTAAGGGAACGAATTCTTCGCTTTCTTTTAGGGAGCAACCAGCGTGTAACGATTGTGATCCCTGGAGATAGCATCGAGGAACTCTCTATCTGTGAAATGACGAAAGGAGGAACTGACCTTGAGCAAAATAAAATTACTGCTTGAAGTGGTCAATGATATGCGAAGTCTTGCTGACAGCATACAGGCAGTTTGCGATGCGATGACAGAAGGAGATCCTGCTCCAGGTGCAAAAGCTTCCACTGAACAAGAACCAGTAAAAGAGCCGGATATCCCACTGGAAAAAGTGCGTATGGTACTTGCTGAAAAGAGCCAGATTGGGTTTACTGCCGAAGTGCGAGGACTCATTCAGAAGTATGGTGCAGACAAGTTAAGTGCTGTTGATAAGGCGTATTATTCTGACATTTTGAAAGATGCGGAGGGTCTTGGAAATGGGTAATCATGCAATATTATCTGCATCCTCATCCCACAGGTGGCTTAACTGCCTACCCTCTGCAAGACTTGAACTGGAGTTTGAAGACCAAAGTGGTGAGGCAGCAAAAGAAGGCACAGCGGCTCATGACCTGTGTGAACACAAACTAAAAAAGGCACTTCATATGAGAAGTCAGCGACCTATCTCTGAGTATAACTCTGATGAGATGGAGGAATGTACAGATGCTTACGTGGACTTTGTTATGGAGCAGGTGGAACTTGCAAGAAAGTCTTGCACAGATCCTATCGTTCTTATTGAACAGCATCTTGATTTTTCATGCTATGTGCCAGACGGCTTTGGAACAGGAGATTGCGTGATTATCGCGGATGACAGACTTCACATCGTAGACTTTAAATATGGGCTGGGTGTGCTAGTTGATGCAGTGGACAATCCACAGATGAAGCTCTATGCCCTCGGAGCACTTGGAATCTATGATCACCTGTATGACATCAAAGAAGTGTCTATGACAATCTTTCAGCCAAGAAGAGAAAATGTCAGCACCTGGACAATACCGGTGGAAGAACTAAAAGGCTGGGCGGAAGAGGAACTAAAGCCTAGGGCGGTCAAGGCCTTTAATGGTGAGGGTGAATACATCCCCGGTCCATGGTGTACCTTCTGTAAAGCGGCAAACAGATGTCGGGCCAGAGCCGAAGAAAAGCTAAAACTTGCAGAGAAAGAATTCAAGATGCCACCTCTGCTGACGGATGCTGAGATAGAAGAAATCTTACTTATTCTTCCCGACCTTACCAAATGGGCAAATGAAATAACAGCCTATGCCACTGATGCAGCAGTCAATCACGGTAAAGAGTGGAACGGTTTTAAAGTTGTGGAAGGTCGCTCGGTTCGTAAGTACAAAGATGAAGGAGCCATTGCAGAAAAAGCCGTGGCAGGTGGATATAAGGATATTTACAGAAAGAGCCTTATTCCGATGACAGAGATGCAAAAACTGATGGGTAAAGCCAAGTTTGAGGAACTCCTTGGTGATCTCATTTTCAAACCACCGGGTAAGCCGACTCTTGTTCCAAACTCAGATAAAAGACCGGCGATTAACGTAGTAAATGCTAAAAACGAATTTAACGAAATTATGGAGGATTAAATATTATGGCAAATATGCAAAACAAAACAAAAGTTATCACAGGTGTAAACTCAAGATTTTCTTACTTCCACGGATGGGATCCTGTATCTATTAATGGTGGTGCAGAAAAGTACAGCGTATCCGTCCTTATTCCAAAGGATGACAAGGAAACCATTAATGCTATCCATGCAGCAGTTGATGCTGCCATTGAGGAAGGTATCGCAAAGTTTGGTGGTAAGAAACCAAATAAGGCAGCCATTAAACTACCGCTGCGTGATGGTGATGTAGAGCGTGATGATGAGGCTTATAAAGGCCATTACTTTATCAATGCGAATAGCAAGACAGCGCCACAGATTGTAGACAAAAGTGTTAAGCCGATACTGGATCGTAGCGAGGTATACAGCGGTTGTTATGGTAGGGTTTCTCTTAACTTCTATGCTTTCAACTCAAATGGTAATAAAGGTGTAGCTTGTGGTCTTGGTAACATTCAAAAAATTAGAGACGGAGAACCTCTAGGCGGTAAGACTTCTGCAGTAGATGATTTTACGACTCTTGTCGATGATGACTTCCTTGCCTAAAAGGAATAGAAAACTTGATGGTGGTGGAGGTCTTACCTCTGCCACCTTTTTTCATTTAGGAAAGGTGGTAGCTATGAAGAACTTAGAAATTGATATCGAAACCTATTCTTCTACCAATCTACAAAAAAGTGGTGTTTATCGTTACGTAGAAGCAGATGATTTTGAGGTGATGCTGTTTGGTTATGCGGTTGACGGTGATGAAGTTAAGGTCATCGATTTGATGAATGGAGAAAAGATTCCAAAAGAAATCCTAGATGCCTTAACCGATGAAACCATTACGAAGTGGGCATTTAATGCTCAGTTTGAGCGAGTATGCCTTTCACGTTATTTGGGCTATCCCACTGGGACTTATCTAAATCCTTCCTCATGGAAATGTTCCATGGTTTGGTCTGCCTATATGGGTTTACCTCTTTCTTTAGAAGGTGTAGGTGCAGTGCTAGGACTTGAAAAGCAAAAGCTGACAGAGGGTAAAGACCTGATACGATATTTTTGTCTTCCATGTACTCCGACTAAAACAAATGGTGGTAGGACCCGTAACCTACCCACTGATGAAATCGATAAGTGGCAAAAGTTCAAAGCATATAACAAGCGTGATGTGGAGGCAGAAATCCAGATACAACAAAGATTGATCAAGTTTCCAGTGCCAGAGGACATCTGGGATGAGCATCATCTCGACCAAGAAATTAACGATCGAGGCATAAAGGTTGATATGGATTTTGTTAAGCAGGCCATCGCTATGGATGACATCTCTCATGAAAAACTACTAACCGCCATGCAGCAGATAACACATCTCGAAAACCCAAACTCCGTACAACAGATGAAAGGCTGGCTTTCAGATAACGGTCTAGAGATGGAGACACTCGGGAAAAAGGCTGTCGCTGAGAAACTTGAGGAAACAGATGGTGAACTAAATGAAGTTCTTTCACTTCGTCAGCAACTGGCAAAATCCTCGGTAAAGAAATATACAGCAATGGAAAATGCGGTTTGTGCAGATTCTCGCGCCAGGGGAATGTTTCAGTTTTATGGAGCTAACAGAACCGGTCGCTTTGCCGGTAGGCTTGTGCAATTGCAAAATCTCCCTCAGAACCATATGCCAGATTTAAAAGAGGCGCGAACTATTGTCAGAAATGGTGATGTTGAAACACTAGAACTGCTCTATGAAGATATACCCGATACACTCTCACAACTAATTCGTACAGCCTTTGTACCAAAAGAAGGTCATAAGTTTATTGTGGCTGACTTTTCAGCCATTGAGGCTCGTGTGCTTTCATGGCTTGCAGGTGAGACATGGCGAACGGATGTATTTGCTAGTGGTGGTGATATCTACTGTGCATCTGCCTCACAGATGTTTGGTGTTTCCGTTGAAAAGCATGGTGTGAACGGTCACTTGAGACAGAAGGGTAAAATCGCTGAATTGGCACTTGGCTATGGTGGTTCTGTTGGTGCATTAAAAGCCATGGGCGCATTAGAGATGGGGCTTGAAGAGGAAGAATTAAAACCGCTTGTGAATGCCTGGAGAATGTCTAATCCCAACATCACACAGTTCTGGTGGGATGTAGATCGGGCGGCTAAACAATGCGTAAAGGAAAATAAATCACAAGAAACCCATGGCATCGAGTTTCATTGTCTTAGTGGCATGCTTTTTATCATTCTTCCCTCAGGTAGACGGCTTGCCTATGTAAAACCTCGAATCGGTGAGAATCAGTTTGGTGGTGAGTCCGTGACCTATGAAGGAGTAGGTGGAACAAAGAAATGGGAGCGTCTTGAAAGTTACGGTCCTAAGTTTGTAGAGAATATTGTTCAAGCTATATCCCGTGATATTTTGATGTATTCAATGAAGATGCTTAGTACTTATCGTATTGTGGCTCATGTCCATGATGAAGTCATTATTGAAGCCAATTCTAAAATATCTGTTAATGAAGTATGTAAACAGATGAGTCAAGTGCCACCTTGGGCAAAAGGGCTGCTCCTTGATGCCGATGGCTATGAATGTGAATTTTATCAAAAAGATTAAAGAAATCATCAGATTTCACCTCCTGCCGTGGCTACTAGGTAGGAGGTGTTTTTCTATGAACATTTTTGAAGTAAAAGATGGTTGTCCTTTAAAGGGCAAGACCGAACAGATGACAGAGGAAGAATTACAGAGGGAATATGACTTTCACATAGCCGAGAGTATTATCGCAAACCTATATAAAGAAGGTAAAATTACAGTGGATGAATTACACAAAATATCAGCCTTGAACAGGCAGAAATTCTCTCCCCGTTTAGCCGAGATTATGTCCTAAAAAGCTTGCTATTAATAGCTTTTAGAGTGATGTATGTAATGGGCGAAAGCGAGGTGAGATGATGAAAAAGATAACAAAAATAGATGAACTGCCCCAGGGACAGCTACCTAATACGAAACTTAGGGTTGCCGCCTATGCCAGGGTCTCAACCGATAGTGATGAACAACTTGAAAGCCTTAAAGCACAGCGTGAACACTATGAGCGCTATATTAAGTCTAATCCTGAATGGGAGTTTGCTGGTCTTTATTATGACGAAGGGATCTCCGGCACCAAGATGGAGAAACGGACTGAACTGCTCCGTATGATACGAGATTGTAAGCAAGGTCGGATAGATTTTATTATCACCAAATCAATCAGCCGCTTTGCTCGTAATACAGTAGATTGCCTAGAGTTAGTAAGAAAGTTGATTGATATCGGTGTTTACATTTATTTTGAAAAAGAGAATCTGAATACGGGTGATATGGAAAGTGAGCTGATGCTTTCTATCCTTTCAGGATTTGCTACAGAAGAGTCTGCATCTATTTCACAAAACTCAACATGGTCCATTCAAAAGAGATTTCAAAATGGCAGTTATGTTGGTACTCCACCCTACGGCTACACCAATATAGATGGTGAAATGGTAATCGTCCCAGAAGAAGCAGAAATCATCAAACGTATTTTTGCAGAGTGCCTTTCAGGGAAAGGTGGAGGTACCATAGCAAGAGGTTTGAACAAAGACAAAATCCCTGCAAGTAGAGGTAATCACTGGAGTGCAGGCACGGTGATAGACATGCTTCGAAACGAAAAATATATGGGTGATGTCCTACTACAAAAGACTTACACCGATAGTAACTACAATCGCCATCCAAATACAGGTGAAAAAGACCAGTATTACTACAAGGATAATCATGAACCTATTATAAGTAGAGAAGACTTTGCTAAGGCACAAGATCTCATTGATGAAAGAGCCAAGATGAAGTGTAAGGGCGTGAAAAAGAACGTTTATCTTAATCGATATGCTTTAAGTGGCAAGATCGTCTGTGGAGAGTGTGGTCGCAATTTCAGGAGAAAGACAAATTACTCAGTTGGCAGGAGCTACATTGCTTGGAGTTGCATCGGTCATATCGAAGACAAAGAGAGCTGCTCCATGTTGTTTCTGCGAGATGGGGAAATCAAAGCCACATTGACAACCATGATGAATAAGCTTGCTTTCAGTCATAAGCTAATCTTAGAACCGCTATTCAAATCAATTAGCCAAATCGATAAAGAAAGCGACCGTGAAAGAATGGATGCTATTGATAAGCGACTGGAACAATTAATGGAAGAACGCAATACCCTTATTACACTGATGGCCAAAGGTTTCCTTGAGCCAGCTCTTTTTAATCAGGAACGAAATGTTTTAGATAGTGAGATGAAAAATCTTTCAACTGAAAAAACAAACCTTGTATCAAATTCCGCGAGTGGGATTTTGCGAGCAAACGAGATAAAGGACCTCATTGATTACGTATCAGCAGATAATTTTAATGGTGACTACACGGAAGAGATATTTGAAGAATTTGTAGAGAACATCATTGTAAATTCCAGGGATGAGCTGACATTCAATTTGAAATGCGGTCTTTCCCTGAAAGAAAAGGTGGTGAGATAAATGGCATATATTCCATATGGATACAAAATTCAAGATGGAGTGGTTACTGTCGATGAAAAGGCAGCAGGTCAAGTAAAGGTATTCTTTGAGAAATACATATCAGGACTATCCCTTACAGTGGCTGGCGAACAGGCAGGTATTGATAAGACACACTCTGTGATGGGTCGCATTTTGAAAAACGTCAACTACCTTGGAAATGATACGTATCCAGCAATTATTGATAAAGAGATATTTGATAAAGCTGAAGAAGTTAGAGATAAGCGTGCAAAGGATTTAGGACGAGTGGTAGAGCTTGCCGCTTTCACCTCTCCCCCTCCTAAAGAACGATTTAAAATGAGAAAGGCAGATAATAAGATGCCAGTTGATCCTTTTGAACGAGCAGAATACTTATATAGTCTGATAGAAAGCGAGGAATAAAGTGACAGAGAAAAATATAATGGTTATTCCTGCTCGTAAAAGAGTAGGAAGTACAGCCGCAAAAGAAAAGATAAAGAAACTTCGTGTTGCTGCCTATTGCCGTGTTTCTACAGAAACAGAAGAACAAAATTCTAGTTATGAGGTTCAGGTCGCACACTATACAGAGTTTATAAAGAAAAATAATGAATGGGAGTTTGCCGGCATCTTTGCAGATGATGGTATATCAGGTACAAACACTAAAAAGCGTGACGAATTTAATCGTATGATTGCAGAGTGTATGGACGGTAATATCGACATGGTTATTACAAAATCCATCAGCCGATTTGCACGTAACACCCTAGACTGCCTTCAGTACATTAGACAGCTCAAAGATAAGAACATATCCGTCTATTTTGAGAAAGAAAACATCAACACAATGGATGCCAAGGGTGAGGTTTTGCTGACTATTATGGCATCTTTGGCACAACAGGAAAGCCAGAGCCTTTCACAAAACGTTAAGCTTGGACTTCAATACCGATACCAACAAGGAAAGGTGCAGGTCAACCATAAGCGATTTATGGGCTACACCAAAGATGAAGATGGAAATTTAATCATTGTTCCCGAAGAAGCTGAGGTTATCAAACGTATCTACCGAGAATACCTTGAAGGTCAGAGTCTAGTAGGCATTGGTCGAGGTCTTGAAAAGGATGGTATTTTAACAGCAGCAGGAAAACCAAAATGGCGACCGGAATCAGTTAAGAAGATCCTTCAAAACGAAAAATACATCGGAGATGCCCTTCTTCAAAAGACCGTCACAGTAGATTTTCTGACCAAGAAAAGAGTTAAGAACGAAGGTCATGTTCCACAGTATTATGTTGAAAATAGCCATGAAGCGATCATCCCCAAAGAATTATTCCTACAAGTTCAGGAGGAAATTCATCGAAGAAGCAATATCTACACAGGAGAAGGTAAGAACAAACGAATTTATAGTAGTAAGTACGCTTTAAGTGCCATCACCTTCTGTGGAGATTGTGGCGATATTTATAGGAGGACCTATTGGAATATTCATGGCAGAAAAGAATTTGTCTGGCGATGCGTGACTAGAATCGAGCAGGGTCCTGAAGTCTGTAAGAACCGAACCGTAAAAGAAGATGAACTCTATGGTGCTGTAATGACTGCGATTAATAGGCTGCTTGCAGGTGGCAATAACATGATAAAAACACTGGAAGAAAATATTCATGCGGTGATTGGAGAAACGACAGAATACCAAATTTCAGAGATTAACAACTTACTGGAGGAAAAGCAAAAAGAAATCATCAAGCTGGCTAACATGGGTCAAGGCTATGAACACCTAGCAGAAGAGATTGATGAGCTGAGAGACAAGCGACAGACCCTTTTAGTAGAAGACGCCTCTCTTAGTGGCGAGAATGAGCGAATCAATGAGTTGATTGAATTTATCCGCAAGAACATATTCCGAACCTTAGAATATGATGATAAGCTAGTGAGGAAGATAATCCAGAGCGTTACAGTCTATGAAGACCACTTCGTCATAGCCTTCAAATCAGGTTTCGAAATGGAAGTATGAGATGCATTTGATTATTTTTGTATTGAACACATCGTTTTGTTGTGTTATTCTATAGGTTGATATAAATAAAGATGTAGGAGGAACCGAAACTATGACAGCATCAATACGTTTAAGATAAGCTGGCAATAAAAAAGGCAGAATCTATCCCAATGATAGGCTTTTTTGTTGTGCTTATTTATACGATATTGAGCATTCATTAGTTAAGGTGAGGATATAGGTTATTTAACTATACCTTTATTTAACTATGTCTTTAATATGAATGTTTCCAGATTGTATGTATGCAGACCAAAAGCCACATTGTGGATTTTGGCCTGCATTTTTTATTGCCTAGAATACTATTTAAAAAAGAAATTTAAGCAAAATAATATGCAGGAGATAATAGAAATGGAAAAATATATAAATTGGAAACTTAAGTTTTATACTATATGGGCAGGGCAGGCGGTATCTTTAATCACTAGTGCCATCCTGCAAATGGCGATAATTTTTTACCTTACAGAAAAAACAGGATCTGCGATGGTCTTGTCTATGGCTTCACTAGTAGGGTTTTTACCCTATGCGGTCTTTGGACCAGCCATTGGTGTATTAGTGGATCGTCATGATAGGAAGAAGATAATGATTGGTGCTGATTTAATTATAGCAGCAGCTGGAGCAGTGCTCGCTATTGTTGCATTGTATACGGAGTTATCTGTATGGATGGTTATGGTAGTATTGTTTATCCGTAGCATTGGAACGGCTTTTCATTCTCCGGCTCTCAATGCGGTTACGCCGCTTTTAGTACCAGAAGAACAGCTTACGAAATGTGCAGGTTATAGTCAGTCTGTGCAGTCGATAAGCTATATTATTAGTCCGGCGGCTGCAGCATTGTTATACTCCGTTTGGAAATTAAATGCAATTATTGCTATCGATGTATTGGGCGCTGTGATTGCATCTATTACGGTAGCAATTGTAAGTATTCCTAAGCTGGGCGATCAAGTGCAAAGTTTGAAACCAAATTTCTTAAGAGAAATGAAAGAAGGAATTGTCGCATTGAGACAAAACAAAGGCTTATTTGCCTTATTACTCTTAGGAACGCTATATACGTTTGTGTATATGCCAATTAATGCACTATTTCCTTTAATTAGCATGGAATACTTTAATGGAACACCTGTGCATATTTCCATTACCGAAATCGCTTTTGCATCTGGAATGCTAGTAGGCGGTCTACTATTAGGAAGGTTGGGGAACTTTGAAAAGCGTGTATTACTAATAACAGGTTCATTCTTTATAATGGGAGCCAGTTTAGCCGTTTCAGGATTACTTCCTCCAAGTGGATTTGTTATATTTGTAGCTTGCTGTGCAGTAATGGGGCTTTCGGTGCCATTTTATAGCGGTGTGCAAACAGCTCTTTTTCAGGAGAAGATTAAGCCTGAATATTTAGGACGTGTATTTTCTTTGACCGGAAGTATTATGTCATTTGCTATGCCAATTGGATTAATTCTTTCTGGATTCTTTGCTGATAGAATTGGTGTAAATCATTGGTTTTTACTATCAGGTATTTTAATTATTGGCATTGCTATAGTTTGCCCAATGATAACAGAGGTTAGAAAATTAGATTTAAAATAAAATAATATTGGAGGGATATTTATGTATCTTATTTTCATGTAATTCTTCCTGCTAAAATCGCAGGGTTTTCCCTGCGTACAAGCAAATGAAAGCATGCGATTATAGACAGGAGGAAATGTTATGGAATTGATATTAAAAGCAAAAGACATTCGTGTGGAATTCACAGGGCGAGATGTTTTGGATATAGATGAAATAGAAGTATATGATTATGACCGTATTGGTTTAGTAGGAGCAAATGGTGCAGGGAAAAGCACTTTACTCGAGGTGCTTTTAGGGGAATTAACTCCAGAAGGATGTAAAATTAATCGTCTGGGTGAACTTTCCTATATCCCTCAGTTGGATGAAGTAAGTTTGCGGGAGGAAAAAGATTTTGCACTTGTAGGCAAGCTCGGTGTTGAGCAATTAAATATTCAGACCATGAGCGGTGGGGAAGAAACAAGGCTTAAAATAGCACAGGCCTTATCAGCACAAGTACATGGTATTTTAGCCGATGAACCTACCAGTCATCTAGACCGTGAAGGAATTGATTTTCTAATTGGACAGCTAAAATATTTTACAGGTGCACTGTTAGTTATTAGCCATGACCGCTATTTTCTTGATGAAATAGTAGATAAAATATGGGAACTGAAAGATGGCAAAATCACTGAGTATTGGGGAAACTATTCTGATTATCTTCGTCAGAAAGAGGAAGAACGCAAGAGCCAAGCTGCACAATACGAACAATTTATTGCGGAACGTGCCCGATTGGAAAGGGCTGCGGAGGAAAAGCGAAAACAGGCTCGTAAAATAGAACAGAAGGCAAAAGGTGCTTCAAAGAAAAAAAGTACTGAAGGCGGAGGGCGTTTAGCTCATCAAAAATCAATAGGAAGTAAGGAAAAAAAGATGCATAATGCCGCTAAATCCCTAGAGCACAGGATTGCGGCCTTAGGAAATGTAGAAGCTCCGGAAGACATTCGCAGAATTCGTTTCAGGCAAAGTAAAGCATTGGAGCTCCATAATCCATACCCTATAGTCGGTACGGAAATTAATAAAATATTTGGGGATAAGGCACTGTTTGAAAATGCATCTTTTCAAATTCCTCTAGGAGCAAAAGTAGCGCTAACTGGAGGTAATGGAACAGGAAAAACAACCTTAATCCAAATGATCTTAAATCATGAAGATGGAATTACTATTTCACGTAAGGCCAAAATAGGATACTTTGCACAAAATGGTTACAAGTACAACAGTAATCAAAAAGTCTTGGAATTTATGCAGGAGGATTGTGATTACAATGTTTCGGAAATTCGTTCTGTGTTAGCATCAATGGGAATTAAACAAAACGACATAGGAAAAAGCTTAGCTGTTTTAAGCGGTGGTGAAATTATGAAATTATTGTTAGCTAAAATGCTTATGGGTAGATATAACATCTTACTAATGGATGAACCCAGCAACTTCCTTGACATACCAAGCTTAGAGGCTTTGGAAATATTAATGAAGGAGTATGCTGGAACTATAGTGTTTATCACCCATGACAAACGGCTACTCGATAATGTGGCTGATGTGGTTTATGAAATTAGTGATAAGAAAATAAATCTGAAACATTAAATTTAAGGTAGTCGCTAGTCAGTATAGTCTGTTCTGGCTAGTGGCTTCATTATAAAGCTAGTTTCTAATGTTTTGAAATAAGATATGAATATCTGATTGGAGGGTTTAGAAATGTTAATACGGGTAGTTCCATACGACCCTTTTTGGGAAGCAGCATATGATAATGAAGCACAGAAAATAAGTAGTATTTTGAAGGACATATTGGTGGAGATTTACCATATTGGCAGTACAGCAGTTAAAGGTTTACATGCTAAACCAATCATAGATATAATGCCCGTAGTGACAAATATTAGTTTGGTTGATAAGCATAACAAAGAATTTGTAGCCATTGGATATGAGTGTATGGGTGAGTTTGGTATTAAAGGGCGGAGATATTTCCGTAAAGGTGGCGATAACAGGACACACCAAATTCATATTTTTGAGCAAAACAATCACAATGATATTACTAGGCACATAGCAGTAAGGGATTTTCTGCGTACACATCCTGACATCGCTTTAGAGTATGGCGAATTAAAGATGGAGTTGGCTTATCGATTCCCGGAGGATATTGAAGGCTACTGCGCCGGTAAGGATGCATTTGTAAAACAACTAGAAAAGGACGCTTTGCTATGGTATCAAGCTGTCTTATAGGGAAAAATTCAATACTTCTCTATTTTATATGTAAAATACTCCGAGAAAAAAAGCATGTGATCCATTCAGGTTTATTATCGACCATATTACCATATGAATGAAAATGGTTACTATATCAATCATGCAACAGACAGAAAATGAATAATCATTCTAATTATTAATCTAGATGAGCCACATGTAGGGTGTATAATAATGATTGCAAAAATGTTTGTCGATATGTTCCCACATACGGCAGTCAATCTTTGATATGTTTCCACAAATAAAAATCACTAAAAAAGGAACATGGTAATTTCCATTTGATAGCTATCCCTTCATCTCAAAACACGTCGAGGCAATCGTATTGATGTCTCGAGTCGATAAATAGATTATTGTAGAACCATTGATACCAAAGATTTCCAGGTTTCGAGCGCTTTTTTTGCGACCTCCGTTGCCGGGAAATCTTTGTTTTTTACCCAATTAAATCGAGACCTGCAGGTCAAAAACCATTGGGTTGAGTGGATACTTTAGATATAAGAGCTTTTTTAGAGGGTTGAGAAGACGGTTTTGATTTATAAGATTTAAGTCAATTTTGATTCAGGGAAAGCACAGATGAAAATCGTAAATTAGTATAGAAACATAATCAAATGGTAGTAAAATAGACTAAACATCATAAGTGGTTTCTGCGAATATGATTATTAGGCGAATCGTGTTTATTTGCCAGTAACCCACTGGATTTCAAAGTCCAAGCAGGATTCATCGCCAGGTTTTAATGGTATTATGGAAATATATAAAAAATCTCCTGATTGCAATTCATCTTTTTCAAGAACACGCTGCCTGGTCAGGCTGATTAGGATGATAATATAATCACAAAGCTCTGAGCAGGTTTTAAGAGTTGTCTTTTACTGAATGTTATAAGATCTGGAGAGGTGCTCGCCATATCAACGAATTTCATTAACTGAGCAGTTAATCCGTCCATGCTTATATTGATTGAGGATTCCCAACGATCGTTCGTTAGTCTTAGTGAATATGCCGTCAATCGATCGCGGAGCCTTGCTTTAATTTCTGAGTCGCCAGGGTAATAAACTGAAATATCCATACTGATACCCCCTTGTTAGTACCATATGTTAGCTCTGTAATCGAACAGTATCAAGCAATTTATCCATGAATTCAGACCTGGTTTGAAGGGAAGGCGATATGGTTTTGAAAAAGAATGACCAAGTGCGAGAAATCCTATTGAAGCCGATTGATTGTGACAAAAGCCAATCGAAAGTATATTTATCAGAGAATAGGGTAATATCGGGCCAGACATATTATTCTTCAGCGGATGCTGATATGTCAGACTTCGCAATAGGCTTTTATGAAATAATCTATAAAGAAGTCTTGAAAGGTAAGCCCATCTTAGGGCGAAAGGGGTCCCTGAAGAATTCCGAGTTTGCTGGTGATACCATGAACAGTTTTAATACAATTGCGAATTGTATTCCGGGAGCAGGGAAATCCAGTCGTCAACGTACAGAAAAAGAAGAATGGCCAGAGTATTTGAGGGGCTACCAAACTCAATATCATTGTCTGGCGAACTTCTGGATCCTGCCAATGGAAATCGGTAGAACGACAAAAGGAAAATTCAATAAATCAATTAAGCCAATTAGCGATTATATGGATCGCTTTTTACAGTTAGTAAAGTCTGAAGTCAGCTACAACGATCGAGACAGGGAGTATTTCAAATCCTTCAGTGGGTGGAATGATTTCGTCAGTAAGCATTTCCTGAATGGCTATTTGGACAATAACCAACAGATTGAGTTATATAGTTATTTCGACGAAAAAGGACATCCTAATTTCATTACAAGTGCCTTGCAAAAAATCGAACAAAGAGCTACTTGCATAGCTGAGTCTGAGTATGCGAATGAATTGTGGGAGTATTTTGATGAGTTGAAGCTTTTTTATTGAGATCAATTCTGCATCATCACGTATCTATTTTTCTGAAAGTTTTCCAATTGCAGATAAGGATAATGAGGCCGGATCGAGGGGTTAAGTGGACAAAATGGATGTTCATGTTTGTTATAAGTAACCATAAAGGAGTAGTTAGCGATGGATCTTTCAATAACTGCTAATCTTCCTACTAATGTCGACTTATACGTTTTTATTAAGAACTCAAAATACGATATTAGTAATGACAATAAGGTACTACAATTTAGGGAAACACTGATTATTTGAGGTTAACGTTTCCCAGTTCGTTCATTATGTTGTTTTTTTGCTCATGGGTGCACAAAAATGCTGGATTTTAGTGCGATTTCAGCCCGTTTTGTGGGCTAACCCCCAATTTTGGGCGCACTTATCCCATGCAGAATTCTTTCGTTCGTTTTGCACGAATACAATTCAACAAATTGGCGCTGGCAAACAAGATGTTGAATCTATTCAAATTTTTGCTGATCCCCCGATAAACTACTTTGGCATAACCAAAGAACCGTTTGACGATCAAAAATGGGTGCTCCACTTTGCTTCGAACGGATGATTTGCGTTGTTCAATTGCCCGGTCCCACTGGATCCCGGGATAGTTCTTATTGGTCTTGATCTTGGAAGGGCGAACATTGCTGCGAAATTCAATAGTAGATAAGTGCGGATCCTCGGTGAATTCTTTTCTTGACTCGACTCCATTATAGCCGGAATCTCCGTAAGCTACTTCATCATCGGGACGAATCAGTTTGTGTGTCTCGTTTATGTCATGGACATTGGCCGCAGTCCCTGTGACTGTATGGACATACCCACTGCCGGCGCAAACTCCGGTATGAACCTTCATCCCAAAGTACCACTGATTGCCTTTCTTTGTCTGGTGCATCTCAGGGTCTCGTTCTCCCGTCTGGTTCTTGGTAGAACTGGGGGCTGCAATAATGGTGGCATCCACGATGGTGCCGCCATGCATCATTAGTCCGGCAGATTCCAAGCGTCTGGTGACATCATGAAAGATCTTCTCCCCCAAGAGATGGCTTTCCATTAAATGGCGAAAGTGAAGAAGCGTGGTTGCGTCAGGCACTTGCTGCGAGATGAAGTCCAGCCGCATGAATTTGCGCATGGCATAACTGTCATAGATGGCGTCTTCCATTGCAACATCGGAGAGGTTAAACCAATTTTGCATCAGGTACATCCGAAGCATTGTTTCAATTTCGATGGGCTTTCTGCCGCGTTTTCCCTGAGGATAGTAGGGGCGAATCATCTCGACCCAATCTTTCCAGGGAATGATAGTTTCCATAGAATCAAGAAACTCTTCTCTCTTTGTAGTCTTGCGGCGATGTGCGTATTCAAAATCACTGAAAGTCTGCTGCTTCATAAGAAAAACCTCGCTGGTAACGTAATACTTAAATTATATCGTGAGAGCGTTCCTCAGAGTTACAGAAAACAGAATTAATCAGCGTTTCCTTAGATTTGCTCATACTGATTCAGAATAATGAAGGATGGCAGCTGGGCACGGGCGTTATCTTAACGAATAGTAAAGTAGGCTATGACATATATTGTACAAACTGGGATCGACTTAGATATGATGCCGAATGTCATCATGCCCAGCTTTCTAGATTGATGGATTCCAAGATTGTGTACATTAAAAATCAACAAGCTTACGATGGACTATGTAAACTAAGAGAACAGGCAAAACTCTTTTTAGCATCTGAGGAGCGCTTCCAAAGGGTGAATGAGTTGATCGACAAAGCTAAAGTATCGTATGCTAATGCTTATTTGCATGAAGAGTTAGGGCAAGTACGCCTTGATGCATTTGGGGTGATTCATTCTCTGATGAATGCAATTATGCTTTTTCATGGAAGCTATTTTAAACGCAGCACAAAAAGTATGCTTGAAGAATTAGCGACCTTGTCTATTGAAGAGTTTTTTGTTGATCATATAAAGAGCGTTGCGGCAAGTAAAGATGTTTTGGAGTTAAGAGCTTTATTAAAGAGTCTTCTTTTATATACGGAAGTTAATTTGAAACAAAAGAAGAATAAAGCAGCGCCTTCCGAAAATCTTATGGGCACCTATGAAGAAATGTATTCAAATTGGAGAAACAAGGAAGAGGAAGCGGCGAAGCAAAATAATGCTTTTTCCTCTTTTATGAATATGTGCAGTTTGCAAAATATGTTGATTGAGATTTCCTCAGAGGTTGCCATAGGAACTTGTAATATCATGGAAGAGTATAATCCAGATTGTTTAGGGGACAACGTTAAACTACTTGATGCATGTTTACAAGAATATGAGAATGTATATGAGACAGCAGGAATAGCGATTAAACATTATCCCAGTGTGGATGAGTTTGTCGAAGATTATTTACATAAATAAGCTCTGTCCGAAACATAGCGCAAACATTCAGTTTGACGTAACGGTAATTACCCATGTAACTAAATGATATCAATATTTATTAAAAAAATACAGATGATTCCTCGTTTCGTGAACCGGGAATCCAGGATGTTAACCTCTGTGGTGTCAATATAACCCGGAGGATATTCGATGAATGGAGAATTTGTCTATGTACAGCAAGATCAAGGACCTGGAGAGAAAAGGGATTCACTGAACGACGGAATGCCCGAATCCTTAGGATCAATAGTAAGATGGTGCTAAATACCGAGCGATGTTCCTGGATGACGATATGGAATATTTCACAACAAATTGCAAGCGCGACGCATTGGACGAGATCAGACCGGTCATCCGCGATTGGCTTCGTTCTATTCGCAGTATGACCTCTGCGCAGGCCCACGACTGGATCTTGGAGAGCTGTCCAGAGCGGGCGACCGCTGAACGTTCGGTCAGCCGTTATGTTCCGTACCTCAGATTGGATTGCGGAAATCCCAAATCAGGTACCGGCAGGGACTACGAAGCAATGGACGAACGGCCAATGGGTCATCCGACGCAACTGGACTTCGGTGTCAAATTTATCGTATTATACAAATTTCGAAAGTAGGTATCTGACCATGTTTATTGCCCTGACTTTATTTTTTGCGACATATGTCCTGATGATAGCCCTACCCAAATACCGTGCGTATGTCGCATTCGCTTCGGCGGTCATTTTCGTCGTTTCAGGCCTGCTGCCGGCACGATTGGCGCTGCAGGCCATCGACTGGAATGTCATCCTCATGATTGCGGGTACGATGGGAATTGTAGATTTGTTCATCGAATCAAAAATGCCTGCTCGGTTGGCGGATCTCATCATCAAGAAAGTCCCTGATATCAAATGGTCCATCATTGCATTGTCCCTTTTTTCAGGAATTGTTTCCGCATTCGTTGACAATGTTGCAACGGTCCTGATTGTTGCACCAGTGGCAGTGACTATCGCGAAGAAACTCAACATCAGCCCCGTTCCGAGTGTGATTGCCATCGCCATCGCTTCCAATCTGGAGGGTGCTGCGACCCTGGTGGGTGATACGACATCGATCCTGCTGGGCAGTTACGTGGACATGGACTTCCTTGACTTTTTCTGGATGCAGGGACGCCCGGGCATGTTCTGGATCGTCCAGCTTGGACTGGGGGCAGCGACCCTTGTCCTCCTGTTTAAGTTCCGCACTTATCGTCAGAAGGTCGACATTGAAAGAATCACACCAGTCGAAGATTTTTTCCCTACTTACTTGCTCATCAGCACAATCGTTCTCCTGATCGTGGCGTCATTTTTCCCAGACAAACCTCATATCACCAATGGCCTGATCTGTATGGGGCTGACATTTGTCGGTGTGATTTATGAGATGATCCATCAAAAACGGACGGATGTATTCTTCCGGACTTTCCTGAGTCTGGACTATTTCACCCTCCTGCTGCTGGCGTCCCTGTTTGTTGTGATCGCAGGCATCAGTGAAGCCGGTGTCATCGATGCGATCGCTGAAAGCTTCGTCAGTATCGGTGGAAATTCAGTTTTCCTGATGTACAGCATGCTCTTGTGGTTCTCCGTTCTCCTGTCCGCCTTTATCGACAACATCCCCTATGTCGCGACCATGCTGCCGGTCGTGAGCAGCATCGCTGTTTTCATGGGTGTCAATCCAAACCTTTACTATTTTGGGCTGCTTGCCGGAGCAACTCTGGGCGGCAATCTGACCCCGATCGGCGCTTCTGCCAACATCATGGCCATCGGGATCCTGCGAAAGAATGGATATGAAGTCAAAAGCAGTGATTTTATGAAAATCAGTGTTCCGTATACTCTGGCTGCCGTCACTGTGGCTTATGTTATTATCTGGCTGCTCTGGGGTATCCGCGCTTGAAGGCAATAAGGAGGATTTCATGATGAGAAAAAGAACGATTATATGCATCAGTCGTCAATATGGCAGTGGAGGGAGGATAACAGGGGAGAGGCTGTCCGAACTGCTCGGAATTCCATGTTACGATAAGGAACTGCTGACACGGACAGCCATGGAACATGGCGTACAGGAAGAAACCATCGCTACCAGTGATGAGAAAGCAGCTACCTGGAAATCGATGGGGTTTCCCAGGGGCATTCGGAATCCTTACAAGATTCCGCTTGAACTCGATTCTCATTATGCCATTAACGACACTGTCTTCCAGATGCTAACTGAGACGATTCAGAATCTGGCCAGGGAAGGGTCGTGCATCATCATTGGGAGGGCAGCAAAGAAAGTGCTGAAGGACGATCCCGATATGATTTCAGTCTTTATCCATGCTGATTTGGAAAGTCGAATCAATAGCATCATGGACCGTGAGCAGGTTGACGAAAAGCATGCCCGACACATGATTCAGGAGATTGACAAAAGGCGCGCAAAGTTTAACAACACGTATCTGAAGGACCAATGGACCGCTTGTACATCCTATGATTTGTCGATTTCAACCTCACGTTTCGGGATTGAAGGGGCTGTCAAGGCTATTATGAGCTTGCTGGAGGCAGACAAGCATTGTCAATCGGATCCCGCGGATGGATAGGCGGCGCCAGGTTACCGCATAGGAGGAACAACCGGCAGGAGCGGTCGGACAGTCGACAGCCTTCATGTTAATGTCGTATACCAAGGTAACCGTGGAAAAGGGGCTCTTGAAAGTCAGGATCGACCATGAGATACCGGATGTTGTCAAAGTCAACCACTACCTGAAAAATATGGAGGATCTCCCGGCTGTGGATGAAGTCTATGCCACCTTCTTCCCGGCGGGAACGCCTGCCCGTCGAACAGTCGGTGTTTTTAGCTTTGCCGGGCGATGCTCTAATTGAGATTGTTGCCGTTGCCGGAAACACAGAAGGTACACCTCCCACCGCCTAGCAGCGGCCTCGGAACAGCCATCGGGGTCGACCGCCGGTGAGCTGACCAGCCTTTTGTAACCATAGCTCAAGGCTGAAGTCCCGCATCAAAATTACCGATAAATCCTGGAGACCATTAATAATACTGGCTTCCAGGATTTATTTTGTTCGAAATATCACTTGCGATGCAGTCGTCTGGTAGGATAAACGCATCATCTGACAAGCGACCATGAAAGCAGCAAGAGGTCCATTAGTCCTTGCAGGCCAATGGACCTCTTGCTGCGTTGCATTGATTCTTGGGCGAACTTTCCCGCTAATTTTGAGTTTACTTCCATATCCCTATTTATTATATGTATATGAAAGTTCTAAAGCGTTCTTTAGAACTTTATCATCAAATGAATATTTCGAGCTAATGATTCCACCTATACCGCTTTGGAGTCCGCATGCTGAAATGAATAAGTCCATCATATATTAGAAGGTGTACACAAATGAAGTCCACCTGTATTCCTTCAGAGTCCGCTTCTCTTTAAAATTAATGTGTAACCCTTGGTTACCAATAATTTTGAGGAGGCTTATTATGGCCAGTAAAATCAAAGTCAAAACCATCTTGGAGCTACGATCCAAGAACTTATCTCGAAATCAGATTGCTGATCTTCGTGGAATGTCGCGTAATTCAGTGTCGCAAGTCATCAAGATTGCCAATGAGCTTGGTATCAAGTATTCGGACGTCGCAGATAAGGATCCAGAGTCAGTATACAAGCTCTTCTTTCCTGACAGGCATAGCACGGAGTCGATTTATGGGCAACCCGATTACGAGTATATCCATGGAGAGTTAAAGCGAGTTGGCGTCACCTTAAAGCTTCTGTGGCAGGAGTACCAGACTAAGTGCGCAGCAGAATCGACTATATCTATGGGCTACACTCGATTTTGCAAAGGTTATGCAGACCACACAGAGGCCAACATGATAACCAGTCATCTGGTCCACAAACCTGGACATAATGTTGAAGTTGATTGGTCCGGATCTACGATGCAGTATGTAAACCCTACAACCGGAGAGATCATCAAAGTCCATCTATTTGCCAGCACCTTGCCCTATAGCCAATATAGCTATGTTGAACCCACCATGGACATGAAGCAGACCACCTGGCTGAGGTGTCATGTCCACATGTTTGAATATTTTAATGGAGTGCCGCTTCGGATTACCTGCGATAATTTGAAGACGGGGGTAATTAAACACCCTAAAGAAGGTGATATCATCCTCAATGAAGAATATGATGCACTGGCCCAGCACTATATGACCACAGTAATGCCCGCTAGAGTTCGTAGGCCACGTGATAAGCCTAGCATTGAAAGCACAGTGGGTGATATCGCCACTGCGGTCATCGCTAAACTTAGGAATCGAAAATTCACCTCTTTTGAGGAACTCAGGCAGGACGTCTGGTTAGCTCTGGAAGAATACAATGTTGCTGATTTTCAAAAGCGCGAGGGTAGTCGGATCAAAGTATTCCTGGAAGAAGAGCAGCGGTACTTGCACCGTCTTCCTGACATTCCTTATGAAACAGCTGAATGGGTATACAGTCGCTCGATCGGATTAAACTCTCACGTGGTATATGCTAAAAACTACTACTCATGTCCCTTCCAATACTTTGGAAAAAAAGTGGATTTGAGGATCACTGACATGCAGCTGGCCATTTACTGCAACAACCAGCGGATCCAAACGCATCCGAAATTTCCAGCCTATGTCACAAACAAATATTCAACCCATGAAGAGGACATGCCTGAAAAGCTTAAGTATACCGAGTGGGACGATGTGCGCATAAAGCAGTGGGCGGTTAAAATCGGGCCATCCACAAGGCAAGTTGTTGATTTGATCTTCTCGATGGTAAAAATCAAAGAACAGGGATATAATTCTTCCCTGTCCGTTCTTCGTCTCACCAAAAGCTACTCAGAGGCTAGGCTGGAGACCGCCTGTGAACTAGCACTGACTAAAGTCAGGGTTCCACGTTACCACCATCTTAAAGCAATCCTGTCAGCCAATCAAGACGTTCTATACTCAAACGGTAAACAGAGCGCTCAAGCTCCTGAAGTTGCTCCGAAAGGCTATGTACGAGGAGCCGAATACTACAGAGGGCGAAACAAATGATAAACGAAGAAACGCGCAGAAAGCTAAATGAATTGAACTTGTCGGAACTCATCAGCTATCTGGAAATGCAGCATATTGAGGCTCATAGCAACAGCCTGACGTTTGATGAACGTCTGCAAATGATGATCGACTACCTCTATCAGGAAAAATTCGTAGCCAAGTTTCACCGTCTTCTTAAGTCTGCCCGACTGAGAATACCCTCTGCAGATATCGGCGATGTCCTCTACGCACCAAGGGGTGTGGAAAAATAAATGATCTTGGAGCTCGCGACCTGCCAATATATCAAAACTAACACGAACATTATTCTGCAGGGTTTCACCGGATCCGGCAAAACATATCTGGGGTGTGTGCTGGGAAAACAAGCCTGTAAGATGCAATTTCGGACTCGATATATTCGGATGCCTGATTTGCTCATGGAATACGATGAGTCCACACTAATAACCGGTGGACCACATAAGCTCTTAAAGAAATATTCTGGAATCCCATTACTGATTATCGATGAGTGGCTGATGGATGAGATTTCTGACTTAGAACAGCATTTCCTGTTTGAGCTTATTGAACGGCGATACGATTCTGGTTCGACTATATTCTGTACCCAATTTCGGAAGGAAGATTGGCACAACAAACTCGGAGGGGGCGTCCATGCGGACGCTATTATGGACCGAATCATACACAATGCCGTTTTCATAGAAACTGGGATCATCAACATGCGAGAAATTGCCTCAGGGAAAAAAACATTGGACTTAACTGGACTCTAAACCCAATGTTAGTGGACTTCAAAGTGAATATTACCGGTCTTAGCTTCCGCTAAGGCCGGTATCATTAGAGTGAAATAACCACAAAGGAATTCAGTGACAAGGCCATTTTATTGCGATTGCTCAAATTGGTGAATGCCTGCTGATCAACGGTGGTGTTGTCACCTTCATGGAACGCCAAAACCAGATGCCAGTGCAGCTGGTTTTGGCGTGCTTGTGGAATTCAAGACAATCCGCAGATGATGGTCCATCGCGCAACATCGATACACAGGACCTATGGGAAAAACATCGAGATTTCCCCTTTGTTTCCATGGAAAACTGCTGGATGGTCGGCCTCCCTCGCGTTGGTCTTCAAGCGTTGTACCTACGCTCAGTTATGTTCAGAAGCTGAGCTGTTTGCTGAGGGGCCGGTTTCGATTAGGGATTTCATCTGGAATGATGAAGCTCTTGGCTTCCTTGATGACATATTGATTTTCACCCATTAAAGTATAATTTTGAAGGTGACATAATCACAGCACACATACAAGGTGACATTTTCACAGATCATCAACAAAGATGCCAGTTGCAGTGGTCAGAGCGCAGTCTATCCGTTATACTGGAAAGAACATGTTAACAAAAGAGGTGGAATAATGAGGATCAATCAAGTGGGCATCGTCGGTGCCGGAGCGTTAGGACTGCTCCTTGGAGAACGTCTGGTGAAAACATTGGGGCCGGAAGGAGTTCAGTTCATAGCGGATGAATCGCGGTGCCGGCGTTATGAGCAAACTGGATTTCAGGTCAACGGCCAGGCCCTTCGTATCCCTTGTGTCTCCGCACCCCGGGGCAAGTACCTGGACCTGATCCTGTTTGCAGTAAAAAGCTACGATCTGCCGTCCGCTTTGGAGCTGGTCCGACCCTTTGTAGGACCGGAGACCATTCTGATGTCCCTGCTGAACGGCATCAGCAGTGAGGAGATCATCGGCGAGGCGCTGGGAGCGGAGAAAGTGCTTTACACGGTCGGACAGGGAATGGATGCTACCCGGGTGGGTCAAACTCTGAACTATACTGTGCCAGGGTTCTGGCGCCTGGGTGAAGCCGACGGAACTGAGAGTGAACGGTTGCAGGCTGTAGTGGCTCTTTATGACCAGGCGGGCATTGCCTTTGAAGTCTGCCCGGATATCCGATATCAGCTTTGGAGCAAGCTCATGCTCAATACGGGAGTGAATCAGACACTGGCTGTTCTGGGCGGATCCTATCGGGTAATTCACGAAAATCAAAACGACTCCCGCCGAATCATGCGTCAGGCAATGGAAGAAGTACGAAAGCTGGCTGCCCTGGAAGGGGTGACAATCCCGGAAGCTGAGATAGACGTCTGGTTCAGGATCGTCGATAGTCTGGGGCCGGATCAACAACCCTCCATGCTTCAGGATGTGGAAGCCGGTCGCCAGACGGAAGTGGAACTGTTTGCCGGAACCATCCGCCGCCTGGGGGCACGCCATGGAGTGGCAACTCCGATTAATGATTGGTTCTATGAGGAAATCCTGAAAAAATCCCCGCCCCACTCGGAAGGATTCGGATCCCGGGGGCTGACAGACTGAAGTAGAGAAACGGTCATTCACTAGTGACGGATGGCTTTTTTTAGTGTTGGGTGATGATCCGAACCTACTGAAGGAGTAGGTTTTTATCGCATGGCGTGGAAATATGCGCAGCTTATGCGACACAGCAGAAAATGACAGTGTTTATCCTCATCGATTCTCACTGATCGAAGTCTTTAATCACAGGGATAGAGATGCCCGCCGCAGACCGGACAAGGGAAGGTTCAAATTCCCCGAATAACGCGGACTGTTGCTTACCAAGATCTTTGACTTGCCTGAAGATCTAAACTGCCATAAAGCAGGTGAAAAGCACAATGAGAATCCTGGGGTCGGTCGGCCAACTTTAACACCCAGGGTTCTCATTGTTTGAACGTGTGAAAGCGCTTCTGGATAAGTTGACTTTTGATATTGGGATCCGTTTGGAGTGTATTGCTGTTTGTGTAAAAAGGCTTCTGTTTCAATGAAATTTAGGCAAAACGTTGAATGAAGATGTTGGCTTTAACCATATGGCTGCGATTGTAACCATTATGTTACTAAATAATAAGTTTTAAAGTTTAATATTCAGATAACCGATGAAACAATTATGAAAGAGCATAGTTCATGAAATACCATGTGGTTTAATTAAAGATGAAACAGAACGGACAGCAATCAAACGGAAATTCCTTTGGGTTACAAGATCCACTGGCTGAAAAGGGGAGAAGAATGAAAAGCAGAATGCTCGCATCAGGACTAGCCATTGCGATGGTACTCGGGAGTACAGGCTGTGGCATCAATTTTTACTATCCTGGAAAACAAGTCTCCGCCAGTGCTCAGAGTGGGGCTGTGCATCAAACAGAGTCCTTAAGCACTCCGGAATTTCACCCAGCCATGGAGGTTGTTGAAAATTACTTTAAGTATTCGGATGGAAAAAACGAAAAAGGTGTTTTGTCTACTCTCACTGATCGTTGGAACGCTCCTAACATAGTCTGGGAGCTGGGTAATTTGGAGTATATAGATCTCAACTTCATTGAAGAGGAAACGGATCAAAAACAGTACGAGAGTTACTTAAAAAATGGCAGAGGCAGCATCAATGGCACAACCATGGAGAACCTTATAGTGTTTAAGGTAATGTACGAAGTAGAGTATAAGAATGACTACGTAAGTTCTCAAGAGAGTGGAATGTATGAATGGTGGTTCTTCCTAATTAGAAAAGATGAAAACTCCCCGTGGCTCATTGATGATATGGGAGTCTGACACCCCCTTTCATCTGATGATCTTTCAATCGGGATCCAGGGGATTGAAGAACAGCGGTTGCGGGTATTTATGTTTCCTTGACTACTGAGGTGAAGAGAGATTTTTAATAACGTGGGATATCAATGGCTGTGGCAGAGGTCCAAAATATAATTCTTAAAACAGCTTGTTTGATTGATACTGGATCCCAAAACTCCTGTTGTTGGTGGGAACGCTTAATACGGGAGCGATAAAGGACAAGTGATTTTATACCAATTGATTCTGACCGACATTAATCCCCAATAATATGAACCGGAGGACGATGGCTTTGAAGAAAGTAACTGGAGTTTTCGTTGGATTACTGATTGTCTCGGCTGGGATCAACGCCTGGAAACTCATTCCGCCTTACCTGGCTGACTTTTCGGTAAAGTCAAAGATAGTTACATCCATTGTTGAAGTGAATGATCAATTTCTTGGTACGGATATTCTTGTGCCTGAGTTTGTGCCCTTTGAGAAGGATCCCTATGCCTATGTTTCAGTTCCGGAATACACACTGGTCAGGAGCCGGCAAAAGGGCGACTGGGACGGGTATGTCATATCGATCACACCAACAAAGTTATCAAACTCTCATTATTATCAACTGATGATTTCGGCTCAAACCACGGATCAATTCTCTGACAGGGAACTGACCTGGGAATTCCGAGACGTCAGCCATTATTATAGGCAAACGCAAAACGTTACTCCGGGAAGGTACACGAAGGTTTTGGGAACATTTCAGAAAGGACCGGTATATTATGAAGTCTCTGGTGAGATGACGGGGAAAATTGATGAGGAGCTCAAAACAGCCGCAATCGCTGAATTGCAGCTAATTATCGATCAAATGGATCCCGTCACCAGCGTGGTGAAAGAGAACTCTCCATAAATGATAAGTACTGAGTGTTTTGAAGTTTTCTACGTGCGTTATTACTAGAAAACGACCTCCCTCACAATGAAGAAACCACCTGGTAAAGACTCACGGGAGTCTTTACCAGGTGGTTTCTTCATTGAGAAGCAGTGAATTATTATGCCTGCTGAAGGTCTTTCATCCGGCGTTTGCTGGTCGGATCGGAGTTGCGCAGATCCCGGATCATGCCAATCATTCCGAGGAATGCAAAGAACAGACCCATGCCAAGATCAAGGATAGAACCCTTCAGGAATTCAATGTCGGTATAGGCTGCGGTCAGCATCAGCGGGATATCGCGAAGAGTAGCTTCGGCAATTTCACCATCATTGATCATCGTTCCTAGAATCAGGCCATCACTGAGCACATTCCCAAGAATGACACCGAACACTGAGGTGATGATGACAATCGCGATTTTTCCTTTGCCATATCGGCCTCCTGCCAGGTCATAACCCTTCTGAGCCAAAAATCCAATGACAAAGCCGAGCATGGAGACAAAGAATCCGAAAAAGAGAGCTACTGCCCAGGGGATGGCACCCAGAATAGCACCGGCCAAAGCTCCGAGAAAGCCCCGGCCATAGCTGCCGGTATCTTCTGAAATGAATTGCTCAACCAGGTTGGCAGACTGCATTTCCGCAGCAGATGAACAGCCTGGATGGACGTGGTGTGCCACCATCTCATCCAGTTTCCAGGGATCGGAGGGGCTGATGGAAGATCCGCATAACGGACAATACCCACTGCCAGTAAAACCATAGGATTTCAGCTGGGGCAGGATCCAGTTCAGAGCATCACGGAACTTATTCATGGTACCCGGATTATCGTGAAAGTTCACGACGACCGCGTCCTCATGAATATTCAGTGCGTTGATTCGGAAATTTTTCAAAAGCGAATCATCGTCCGGCAGGCTCGCCAGGAATGCATCAACCTTCTCAGCGTCAGGGGACTTGGTTGAGATACCAAGCAGCTTGTAGCCCATTCCTTCGGAAAACGTCACATTAAATCCAAGATATTCGCCATAGGCAACACCCTGATCGGTTTTTAAACCGAGTTCTTCTGCCAGCTTTTTTAAACCAGTTCCTACCATCAGTAACCTCACATAAAATAATTTCGATGTTCTCGTTTACTTCCAATCAATCCAGCGACTCATTGTGTTTTCATGTGTATATTATAACTGAAAATAAGCTTAATAAGTCTGATGAAATCCAATTATCATTTATTCTTCCTCATTAAACTGAAAAGATAGTAATCCAGAAGTTCAGGTTCTGATCCTCGAGCATGATATTGGACGGGAATAAGATGTCCGTTTCTGCAGAATGTTTCCTAACAATGAATTTATAATAGTGATAGAATGTTGGAGGAATCAGAGAACGATAGTAGGATGAGAATTATGCTGAGAAATTGTGGGAGGAATTCATTTGAACGTCTTTAACCTTATCGACGAGCATGTGCCTGCATGTGCTGAAATGATGTGCGATGTATACAATAACGAAATGTGGCAATGCCATTGGGACCTGGAAACCGCCTCTGAGTATCTGATGGATCTGGTGGAGTCGAACAAGTTTGTCGGCTTTGTGGTCGAGGATCAGAATGAGATTGTGGGCGCGATGTTCTGTAAGGAAAAGATCTGGTGGAATGCCAGTGAGCTGTATATTGAAGAAATGTTTGTCACTCCCAAACTGCAGCGGCAGGGGATTGGAACCATACTGATCCAGGAAGCAGAAAAATATGCGGTAGAACACAGTCTGGCCGGATTTACTCTGAATACCAATCGATTCGCACCTGCTCCGAAATTTTATGAAAAGAATAGATTTCAAACGAATGAAGCAGTTATTCTGATGTACAAGGAGTGCTCCCCTGAGGCGTAATCCCGTTTGATCCTTCGGTAAGTCGAATGCGATGGCTTGACACCTACATTCCCTGTAACTTATACTTCCATAGAATAAATAAGACAGTTCATTTGCACCATCCTGTCTCAAATCAAAACTAGGGCTTATGAGGATCTTAGGTGGCTGGTCGGTTTTTGGATCGATCAAATCACAGTTCGGATTTTTGAGGCGTAGTTTTTGCGCCTCTTTTTTATTAGGTTTTAGTTTTTGACATTTGCAGTCAGATGTCGGCGGGCAGATGACAGCGGGCAGATGACAGCAGGCAGATAAACTGTAGGATGGCAAGGGACTGTCAAGCGAAAGGAACAAATTAAGATGTATTATCTGAAGTCTGAGGAAAGTTTTGATTCAGCCCATTTTCTGGCAAATTACGAGGGCAAATGTAAAAATATCCATGGGCATCGCTGGCGCGTCCAGGTGGAGATCATGGAGGGTTTACTGCACACCGGAAATCACTTGGATGGCATGGTGGTGGATTTTAGAACGCTAAAGAGGGATCTCAAGAAAGTTGTGGAGGGCCTGGATCATGCCCTGATTATTGAAAAAGGATCGCTGAAGCCCTTAACCCTGTCAGCTTTACGAGAAGAAGGCTTCTGCGTCGCAGAGCTGGACTTTCGTCCCACGGCGGAGCGGTTGGCCAAATACTTCTTTGATCAGATGGCTGGCAGCGGATACCGCGTCAAGTCGGTCACGGTCTTCGAGACACCCAATAACTGCGCATCCTATGAGGAGAATCCGAATGACAAGATATAGAGTGGTCGAAAAGTTTGTCAGTATCAACGGGGAAGGACCCCGAGCCGGCCAGCTGGCAGTCTTTATCCGATTTCAGGGCTGCATCTGAACTGCACGTATTGCGATACCGCGTGGGCAAACCATGCAGAGGTTCCGTGTACACTGATGAATACAGAGGAGATCTGCCGGTATATCAAAGAAACCGGCATCCATCATGTAACACTGACCGGAGGGGAGCCGCTGCTCCATTCCGATCGACGAGAACTCATCGAAGCGATGTCAAGAGACCGCGAACTGTCTGTTGAGATTGAAACCAATGGGAGTATGGATCTGTCAGAAATTTCCCGGATCGACAATCCACCGGCCTTTACCATGGACTATAAGCTCCCGGGAAGCGGGATGGAGGGAAAGATGCTGGTTTCGAATTTTTCATGGCTGACAGCCAAAGATACCGTGAAATTCGTTGCCGGAAGTAGATTGGATCTGGACCGAGCCAGGGAAATCATCGATCAATACCAGTTGACCAGCCGGTGTCAGGTCCATATCAGTACCGTTTTTGGGCAGATTGAATGGTCAGAAGTTGTGGATTACATGAAAAACCACTTGATGAATAATGTTGTGCTCCAGATCCAGATGCATAAGGTGATCTGGCCGCCGGATCAACGAGGAGTCTGAAGCTGTGAAGGATTGTGAACCGATCATTTTTGGGGGGATTTGAATGAAAGCGTTGATTTTAATGAGCGGTGGCGTTGACAGTGCGACCTGCCTTGGGCTGGCCATCAGGGAATATGGCAGGGAGAATGTGCTGTGCCTGTCAATCTTCTATGGCCAGAAGCATACCAGAGAGAATGAAGCGGCTTTCCGTATAGCCAAGCACTATCAGGTGGAACTGATTCAGCTGGATCTGGCCAGAATATTCGAGTACAGCGACTGTTCCCTGCTCCGTCATTCTGATGGGGTAATACCTCATGAGTCCTATTCAGCTCAATTAGACAGAACCGGAGGCGCGCCGGTTTCCACTTATGTACCCTTCCGGAACGGTCTGTTTTTGTCGGTGGCTGCCAGTCTCGCCTTGTCCAGAGGCTGCAGCGTCATCTATTACGGAGCCCATGGAGATGATGCCGCCGGTAATGCTTACCCGGATTGCAGCCAGGCATTTAACCAGTCAATGAATCAGGCCATTGTGGCTGGCAGCGGGGAACAGGTAGAAATCATCGCTCCCTTCGTTTCCTGGAATAAGGCTGAAGTGGTTCAGAAAGGACTGGAACTGGGCGTACCCTTCGAATTGACCTGGAGCTGCTATGAGGGAGGAGAGGAACCCTGCGGAAGCTGCGGAACCTGCCGGGATCGGCAGAAAGCTTTTGAGAGCAACGGCGTGCCGGATCCGGCAATGAAAGGGAATAGCCAAGAAAAACAATTGAAGGAGGCAGCAGGCCAATGACAGGCAGAAGCGAATCTGATATGAATGGGATAACATTGCTGGGAAATCAGGGGACAAAGTACAGCATGGATTATATCCCCTCAGTCCTGGAAGTCTTCGACAACAAACACCCGGGGAATGATTATTTCGTTAAGTTCAATTGTCCGGAATTTACCAGCCTTTGTCCAATTACCGGACAGCCTGACTTCGCGACCATTACCATTTCCTATGTTCCGGATTTAAAAATGGTGGAGAGCAAGTCGCTGAAGCTCTATCTATTCAGCTTCCGCAACCATGGAGACTTCCATGAAGACTGCATCAACATCATTATGAAAGATCTGATCAATCGGATGGATCCCAAATATATTGAGGTCTGGGGTAAATTTACGCCGCGCGGCGGCATATCCATTGACCCCTACTGCAATTACGGCAAAGCGGATACCAGGTGGGAGGAAGTTGCCTGGAACCGACTGGTCAACCACGACCTTTACCCGGAAAAAGTTGACAACCGATAAGTCAAAGATACCAGCGCAAGTTTTTTCACTCGCCAGCATTTATGGGATTGCCCTGATCGACCGACCGCTCGCACTCACACAGAAAGAGAAATCTCCATGAATCAACCTGCAGCTCAGGATTTTCTGCTGAACTGCAGGTTGCTCCATTTCGTGAGAGAATCATTTGATTGAATCTGAGCTCTTTCAGCGATGAAACGCAGGATGTATAGTTAAATTAAACTGGAAACAATGTTCAGTGACAGCAGCAGTGACAGCAGCGGTGACAGCAGCGGTGACAGCAGCGGTGATGGCAGCGGTGATGGCAGTATATAATGGTCCCAGGAATTGAGACACGACAAACCGGTTCCATCCGAATTGAATGGAGAGTATGAGTAAGAAGAAAAAAAATCTATTGCCCTGATTTTAAAGCAAAGGTTGTGCTGGAGCTCTTAAGCGGACAGCATTCGCTCAATGAACTAGCCCAGATCCATCAAATCGCACCTGCCACGTTGAGCAGCTGGCACCGCCAGTTCCAGGAACGGGCAGCCCAGATCTTCCAGAGCAGACCGTCCGATCAGGAAGAGGCGCTCGCCCAAAAAGAGGAAGAGATCGCGGTCCTGCAGCAAAAAAGTCGGTCAGCTCAGCATCGAGTGTGACTGGCTAAAAAAAAATATCTGACGAAGTCTTTGGACCACAAGGAGCGCACCGAACTCGTAACCTCAGAAAATGAGACCCTGACCGTCAAGCGTCAGTGCGAATTGCATGACGTTAACAGGACCAGCGTCTACCGTACAAAGGAGGACCGGATAGACCACGGGGAATCAGAAGAGAATCTTACCCTCATGACGATCATCGACAAGATCCATCTGGAGCACCCGGCCTGGGGTTACCGCAAGATAGCCCACTATCTGCGCAATTCCGGCCACGACATCAACCGTAAGCGGTTTCGGCGCCTGATGCGCCTGATGGACATCCAGGCCCTGTATCATGGCCCGAACCTCTCCCGACGTTACCACTTGCAATACGTCCGGCCCTACCTTTTGAGGAACCTGGTTATCGAGCGAATCGACCAGGTATGGGGGATCGACATCACCTATGTTCCCCTCAAGAAAGGCTTCTTATACCTGTTCGTCATCATCGACTGGTTCAGCCGCAGGATCGTCGACTATGAGATCAGCTATAGCCTCGAGAAGGAGTTTGTCCTGCGCTGCCTTAGGCGTGCCTTGTGCGAGCGAAAGCCCGAGATCATGAACTCGGATCAGGGGAGCCACTTCACCTGTCCCGCCTACCTTAAGCTCCTGGACTCCTGCGGTGTTAAGGTCTCCATGGATGGCAAAGGACAGGCACTGGATAATGTACGGACCGAGCGGTTCTGATCACAGGGATCAGAAAGTACATCCACACCTACAACACCATTCGTCCGCATGCATCCCTGGGGGGCCTTACCCACTATGCTTTCTGCCAGAACCAATCAACCTATCACGCAGCCTGAACAAGGTGTTCGGATGAAATCAAAATCCGTGTCTTGACAATAGGGGGGCACTTTAGTAGTCATCACATCGGTGATCTCTGTGATGGAAAACCGGAAGGGGCTAACATCGATTTGCAGCGGAAGAATCTGTTCTGCTGCGAATGGAATCCAAACCTGAAAGGGTTGTTTCGAATACATTAGCTGCGATCATGCAGGTCAAGCAGCAAAGGGGACTTATGAAAGACAAAAAATCACTCTCAGTCAATGTCGTTGTTCTAGGAATCGTCAGCTTTTTTAATGATGTGGCATCAGAGATGGTTTATCCCATCATCCCCATATTCCTTACTTCCGTTTTGGGAGCCCCGGTTGAGCTGGTAGGGCTCATCGAAGGAATTGCAGAATCCACCGCCAGCTTTCTTAAGGTTGTATCCGGCTGGCTGTCAGATCGATTCCAAAAGCGAAAGATCTTTACAGTATTGGGCTACTCACTGTCCACGATCTCCAAGCTGGTTCTCGGACTAGCGCTGGGCTGGCCGATGATCCTGCTTGGGCGATTTCTGGACCGATTCGGAAAGGGCATCAGAACGTCAGCCAGGGATGCACTGATCGCGGAAAGTTCAGCCAGGGAGAATGTGGGAAAGGCTTTTGGATTTCACCGTGCGCTGGACACCGCCGGGGCTGCGATCGGTCCGTTGGCGGCAATCCTGCTGATGAATCGCTTCGGTGGGAATAACCTGCGGTCCATCTTCATTCTTGCCCTGATCCCAGGAATCATTGGGGTGATTCTGCTGGTGATATTTGTTCGAGAGAAGGCACCGGCCTCCTGTCAACATCCGCCTCAGTTCAGACTTTCGAATCTGACTTTTGAATATAAGGTGTTTCTGATTGTCAGCGCGGTGTTCGCCATCGGAAATAGCTCAGACGTTTTTTTAATCCTGCGGGCACAATCCTTGGGCATGTCCACCACTTCAACCATTCTGGCGTATGTCGTATTTAACCTGGTTTATTCGCTCCTGTCTTATTTCACCGGATCATTAAGCGATGCGCTGGGGGCTGGGAAATTGCTGGCAGGAGGCTTCTTCCTGTTTGCGGTCACTTATTTCCTGTTGGGAATCAATCAGTCCACCACGATGATCTGGTTCCTCTTTGCATTGTATGGTGTCTATATGGCCCTGACCGAAGGGATCAGCAAGGCTTATATCACTCAGACAGCCAGTCAAGAGGTGATTGCCACATCCTTTGGGGCCTACCAGACAATCATGGGCATCTGCACATTCTTTTCCTCATTGCTTGCGGGACTTTTAAGGACCCATATAGATCCCAGTGCCCCGTTTCTCTTTGGGGCGATTCTGGCAGTCTGCGCCGGTTTCCTGTTTATCTTCTTTGGGAAGGTGAAGGGATCCGGGAACAGGGATCACCACAGCGGATCAGGCGCTGGGTTGTCTGCAAATGAAGCTGAGCACATTAAACGAAACAGAAAGGAATGATCTGATGAAAGAACTTCAACTCACAATTCATATACAGGCTTCCAAAGAAAGCGTCTGGGCAGTTCTCTGGAACGACGAGACGTTCCGGGACTGGGCAAATATCATCGACGAAGGGACGTATCTGGAAGGAGAGATGGAGCTGGGAAATCAAATCCAGTTCATTTCCTCTGTGAATGGCTATGGGGTAACCAGTTTGATTGAACAGCTCCGTCCTTTTGAATATGTCCTGTTCCAGCATGCGGCAGACACCCAGGGAAACGGGATCGAAGATCGCGAGAAAGAATGGACCGGAGGGAAAGAAAGCTACTCATTGACAGAACATCATGGAATAACCACATTGGTTCTGAGGACTGATGTTCCTGAGGAGCTGGTGGAAATTTTTGAGACCAGACTTCCACTGGTGATGGAGCGGATTAAGCAGCTGGCAGAATCCAGGGCATAATTGATTCAGTCGAATGAAAGATCATTTGATCATCCCCACCTTCTGATCATTGCTCACTGATCAGGAGTTGGGGATTCTTAATTTGACTATTTATGGATTCATCGGCTGTTGGAGGAGGCCGTATTTCCATTGGTTAAACGAATAAGACTCTCAGTTTGATTATGAAGCGATCACTTAGAATCACAGTAGATCGATAAAACAGATGGAACGCCCTGAATGAAGCGATTTTCTGGGTTATCACTTGTTCCGGGCGATGAGGGGAAATCCTGGAACCCATGAAATGGTCTGCCGGATGATTTGCAATGAAATCCACCGAGAGTAGAGCAAATGATGGGCTGAGCCATTCGTATAAGAATGGCATCTTCCGGAGCAGGGTACTGATGATTTGAGGGGAAAGTGGTGTTATCATCAGGAGAAAGGGGGAAGGGATATGGCTGGTTTGAAAGTTCTGCTGGTGGATGATGAGGCGGGGATCCGGGATCTGATCAGGGAATATATGGCGTCAGGAGACTATCAGGCGCGGATGAAGCGTCAGATGGGGTCATGGCATTGGAAATGCTGACATTGAAAGACTACGACATCGTGGTTCTGGATATCATGATGCCCGGGATGGATGGCTGGTCCGCAACCAGAAGCATTCGAAGCATCTCGGATGTCCCTATCATCATGCTGTCGGCTCGGGGAGAGGAATACGACAAACTGCTAGGCTTTGAGATGGGCATTGATGACTATATGGTCAAGCCCTTCAGCCCCCGTGAGCTCCTGGCCCGGATCCGGGCTATTACTTCCAGGAAAGCGCAGGCAGGCCTGTCCTGGGGCTCATGGCTTGCCATTGGTGAGCTCAGGATTGATCCGGATAGTCGCAGGGTGCTCCTGGGCGGAGAGGCTGTTTCGCTGACACCGAAAGAGTTTGATCTCCTTTATTTTTTAGCAAAGCACCCAGGAAAGGCATTTTCCAGAGAGCATCTCCTGACGGCTGTCTGGGGGGTGGATTTTCAGGGGGACAGCCGGACAGTTGACACTCACATCAAACAGCTCCGCGAGCGTCTGCAGGAGGAGCGAAGGCTCATCGTCACCGTCTGGGGCCATGGTTATCGGCTGGATCCGGAGGTGAAACCATGAAGGGCATCTCGCTGAAGCTTTTTCAGGGCATGATGATTCTGGTCACGATCATGCTGGCCTGCCTGTGGCTCTTCCAGATCGTATTTCTGGAGGACTTTTACAGCACCCGACAGATCCGGCTGATGCAGGATAAGGTATCCGCCGTCGCGGCTCGAATCAATACCGTGGGGTGGGAGGAACCGGGACTGACCATAGAAATTCAGGAGATAGCCGAGGTCTACCATTCAGTGCTCGGTCTCTATGACAGCCAGGGAACGGTAATCTTGGAGGCTGGCCGCGAGTCAGGCGAAGGAACCGGTAAGTTTTACGATAAACACATGAGAGAACTGGCCGAGCAAACCATCCAGACCAAAACCGTGACGGTAAAGGAAGAGCGGACGCGGACCGGGGCTCACTTTCTGGTAGTGGCCTGTCCCTCTGGCGACGGGGTCCTGGCCGCCGCTGTTCCTCTGGCTCCGGTGGCAGACACCGTATCCATCCTGAAAAGTCAGCTCGCCTATGTCACCGGTATTTTGCTGGTCATAGCTTTTCTCCTGTCACTGGTTCTTTCCAGACGTTTTGTCAGGCCGATTCAGAACCTGTCAACCTATACCCGGGCCATTGCTCAGGGGGGCTTCGCTCAGGATTTCGCAGTGACAGGAAACGACGAGATCGCTGCTCTGTCCCGCGATATCAGGGAGATGGGGCATGAGCTGGGACGAACTGAGCAGCTCCGGAAGGAGCTGATCGGCAACATCTCGCATGAACTTCGCACACCGCTGAGCCTGATTAAAGGGTATGCCGAAACCTTGCGGGACGTCACCGGTCATGATTCAGACAAGCGAACCAGGCAGCTGGGGATCATCATCCAGGAGACTGACCGGCTGTCCCGGCTGGTGGATGACATTCTCAGCATGTCACGTCTGGATTCCGGTGTTGTGACGCTCTCGCTTGACCGGGTGGATCTGTCGGAACTGGCCCGTCAGATATCAGAGCGCTTCATGGATCTCTCGGACCGTTCCGGAATCCGTCTGACGCTCGAACTGGAGACTGGCTGCACCATTCGAGCTGACCGGCGGTATATGGAACAGGTTTTAGTCAACTTGCTGAGCAATGCCATTCGCTATGCCCGCGAGACGGTCACAATTTCGGTTTCTAAGAAGGAGGATCAGGTCGAACTGCGGGTAGCAGATGACGGTCCGGGGATCCCGCCGGAAGAACTTGCCCGGATCTGGGAAAGATATTACAAAGGTGCCAAATCCACGAACATCGGAACCGGCCTTGGCCTGGCCATCGTGAAAAGCATCCTGGAGTCCCATGGATTCTCCTATGGTGCACAGAATCTGGATACCGGCGGAGCCAGCCTGTTCTTTGCTGCCCGCATAGCCCGCTGATCCCGCCGGCTGACATCACAATCGCTCAGTTTTGACGAAAACACCTCACAGATCCATCACATATTCGCGATATGATTTGAATGTAAAAGAAACGGATTCGATCATGTGGGGGAATCATTATGAAACGAAAACCAAAACTCAGACTTTATGTCCAGATCTTCTTTTTCACGCTCATCGGCCTCATCGCCGTCAATCACACCCTGGCAGAAGCCGGCCGGGGAATTCCATTGTTAGCCGATGCTTCGCTGCATGCCCTTTGTCCCTTCGGCGGCGTGGTGACCCTGTATAATCTGGGTACCCTCGGAACCTTCGTCCAGAAAATCCATATGTCCTCCGTGATCCTGATGGTGCTAGTCTTTCTCCTGGCGATCCTGTTCGGGCCTGTCTTCTGTGGTTGGGTCTGCCCCCTGGGATCCTTTCAGGAGTGGATCGGCAAGCTTGGAAAAAAACTCCTTGGGAAACACTTCAGTCAGGTGATCCCGGCAAGCGTCGACAAGGTTTTAAAATATGCCCGCTACCTCGTGCTCATCTGGGTCGTTTATGTTACCGCCCGGTCGGGATACCTTATGTTTGCGGAGATTGATCCCTACAATGCGCTCTTCTCGTTCTGGTCCTCGGAAGCAGCGATCCCCGGACTTATCATTCTGCTCATTACCATGGCGGCTTCACTGGCCGTATCCAGGCCCTGGTGCCGGTATGCCTGCCCCTATGGGGCTTTGCTGGGGCTGTCCAATAAAGTCAGGATCTTCAGCATCCGGCGGAACGATTCGACCTGCATCAGCTGCCACCAGTGCGACAAAAGCTGCCCCATGGGAATCGTGGTATCGAACAAGGGAAAGGTCACAGATCTCCACTGCATCAGCTGTCTGGAGTGCACCTCGGAGCAGGCTTGTCCAGTCCCTGACACCGTAAATCTGATGAATGGCATCTTCATGATCCAGCCAGACACGAAGGGGGAGGAAAAAGCATGAAAAAGATCACTTCAAGATTTCTCGCGCTGACTGTATTCCTGCTGATCTTTGGCGGGATTGGGGCAACCATCCTGACAGATCTCTGGACCACGAAATCCACGAAAACCCCGGTGACCTTTCCGGACGGGGAGTTTAAGGGACAGTATAATCCCGCCGATATCCGAGGCTCCTACACCTTTACGGAAGTAACGGAGCTGTTCCAAGTCAAACTTTCGGATCTTTATGACGCCTTTGGCATACCGGCAGGGACGGACGGTACCACCATACAGACCAAGGTTCTCGAAGAAATGTATCCGGATCTCCCCCATGAGATCGGCAATGGGTCGGTTCAGCTGTTCGTTGCACTGTATAAAGGACTGCCAGCGGAACTGGATGGCGATACGTATCTGCCCGCACCGGCCCGGGAGATTCTCCTGAAGTCCAACAGCAGGCTCACCAGTGAGCAAAAGGAATACATCGACGCTCATCTCCAGGACCTTTCCCAACCGACTGTTGATGGGACGGACACCACACCATTGAGTGGGTCCGGCATTTCCACCACATCACCCAGTGGGTCGGGCAGTTCCACGACACCAAAAACCACGGCGGCGGATCATGTGGAACCTTTAGTAAAGGGAGCCACGACATTCCAGCAAGTCCTGGATGCAGGCATCACCCAAGTTCAGATTGAAACGATCCTTGGGGCTGCGATGCCCCCCGGCAATACCACAATCAAGGCTTACTGCCTGGAACAGGGGATTTCCTTCTCGGAAATCAAAGACCAGCTGAACGCCCTGGCTGACCGATAATCAGACCCCAGCCGAACCGGGAGACCCGGAGCGGCTGGGTTTCCTTAATTCTGTGGCTGAACTGACGAAATCGGGTTGCGTCTGAATTTTTCACTGAGCTTCAGAATTTTGTTCTGACCTTGTTGTCGACAACGGCATTAATGATATCATGGATTATAAAACGGTAAGAAATCGGATTGCGATCCTTGAAAATCGCAAAATAACAGCTTAAGGCGAGGACCACAGGTGAGAGGGTTAGGAACACTGTTTAATGTCATAGGCATCATGGCAGGGGGAATTGTCGGAAATTTGATCGGACACCGCTTAAAGTCCAAAATGCAGGAAACATTACTGACGATGACCGGAATCGGAGTTGTCATCCTGGGGATCGGTGGCGCGTTGAGTCAGATGCTTTCAGTGGTTGACGGGAAGCTGACCTCCAGCGGTTCGATGATGATGATCATCAGCTTAGCCGGCGGAGCCGTCATGGGAGAGCTCCTGCAAATTGAGAATAAGGTATTCCAGTTCGGTGACTGGCTGAAGCGAATCAGTCACAGTGGTGAAGACAATCGATTTATGTCCGGCTTTGTTTCCGCCTCCTGTACCGTGTGTATCGGAGCCATGGCGGTGATAGGTTCGATCCAGGACGGGGTCAGCGGTGATTACTCGGTGCTTGTCGCCAAGGGAGTCATTGACGCGATCATAATTTTCGTCATGACAGCAGCTCAGGGGAAAGGGAGTATTTTCTCGGCGGTACCAGTCGGCCTGTTCCAGGGGAGCATCACGCTACTGGCATATTTTGCAGGTGATTTTCTGCCGGCTCAGGCCATCAGCAACCTGTCCTTCGTCGGTTCCATCCTGATCCTCTGCGTCGGTTTGAACCTGGTTCGCGAGAAGCAAATTCGCGTAGCCAATACATTGCCGGCTGTGGTCATTGCAGTGGTCTTTGGGTATTTCCAATAGCCGGTGCCATGTTTCAGGCCTGACCTGACCCACAGGAATCCAGGGCAGCCATGCAAACCGGGAGCGTCCGGCGTCGACGGATCATTTCACGAACCGCAATCGTCATGTCCGGAGCTTCCTCGCGCCACAGGTGTGGAGTCAGACAGCGAACGGAGTTAGCCAGAGCATCCCTCGATAAGAACGGATGCTCTGGCTAACTCCGTTCCAGTTCTCTTCCCGGAGGATCATATTCGCTGCAGCTTGACTGGCATAGACAGAACCAAGGATTTTAAGAGGTGTGTCATAAAAGGTCTGTTTCTTAATTAACAATTGCAGGAGCTGATCGTTGGACTTTTGGATTGTGGAGAAAGCTTTGAAAAAGGTGAACGTTCACTGGAACGCTCAAATAATGGTTGAAGAGGGTTTAACAAGGGAGTAACATATAGAAAATATCATCACAAAAAAGAGGTGATAACAAGACAAATTTCCTTTTATGTGCTTCCGCCGCGGAAGCTGAATGGAGTAAATTAAGTCAAGTTCACGAAAGATTAAGCACCAGTTTTGCCAAACTGTGAAAACGTTGACATGGAGAAAATACTAACAAGCATTGAAAACACTAAAAAATAAGGGTGTCGTTTCAAAGTTCTGTTTGATTCGTGTAGTGTGCCGGGACAGGATTTAATCACTGCAAGACCTGCTGTTTATTGCATTTCCCATTTTTGAATTATCTTTACGGGGGGATCGTATTTCATGAAATCAATTGTAAATAGAAATCGAATCAAAGTGAATGTCAACGGAAGAGAAGTAGAAGTCTATGAGGATCTGACCATCCTGCAGGCGCTGACCCAGGAGGATATCTATGTGCCGCACCTTTGTTACGACATCCGTCTGGAGCGTGCCAACGGCAACTGTGGGCTGTGTGTCGTGGAACTGGGGGAAGGGGAGGATAAAGTTGAAGTGAAATCCTGCCAGACGCCGGTGAAAGAAGGCATGGTGATTCATACAACCAGCGAGAAACTAACCGCATACCGGAAAATTCGTCTGGAACAGCTGCTGTCAGACCATAACGCGGACTGCGTTGCTCCCTGCGTCAATACGTGTCCGGACAACGTTGATATTCAGAAGTATCTGCGCCATGCTCAAACCGGCAACTTTGCGGATGCCCTGAGAACGATCAAGACCACGAATCCATTTCCGGTGGTCTGCGGCCGTGTCTGTCCTCACCCCTGCGAGGCAGAATGCCGGAGAAATCTGGTCGATACACCGGTAGCCATTAATAATGTCAAACGGTTTGTCGCAGATCTGGACCTGGATGGTTTAAGCCCTTATATGCCCAAAGTCAAACCCGCGACGGGCAAGCGAATCGCGATCATCGGCGCCGGTCCATCCGGAATGACGGCCGCTTATTACAGTGCGATCAACGGTCATGATGTCACGATCTTCGAGCGTCAGCCCCATGCCGGCGGCATGATGCGGTATGGCATCCCGGAATATCGGCTGCCCAAGGCAACCCTCGACAAGGAAATCAACATGATCCGGAACCTCGGGGTCAAAATCATTACGGGAAAGGAAGTCGGAACCCATATTACCCTGACGGATCTCCAGAAGGATTTTGACGCGGTGTATCTGGCGATCGGTTCCTGGGGTGCCACTCCGATTCAGTATGAAGGTGTCTGGATGGGCATCCAGTATCTGGAGAAAACCACCAAGGGTCTGGATACGAAAACCGGCAAGAACGTGGTGGTCATCGGCGGAGGTAATACAGCCATCGACTGTTCCAGAACCGCGATCCGAAGCGGAGCGGAAAATGTCACGGTTCTGTACCGCAGAAGCCGCGAAGAAATGCCGGCTGAGCCCTATGAGATTGAAGAAGCTCTCGAAGAGGGCGTCAAGATGGAATTCCTGATTTCCCCGGAGAAAATCGTTGCCAAAGACGATAAAATGCTGCTGCACTGTATCCGGATGGAGCTGGGTGAACCGGATCGTTCGGGAAGAAGGCGCCCCATCCGCATTGAAGGCAGTGAAACCATCATTGAAGCGGATACCGTCATCGGTGCCATCGGCCAGACCACGGATACCAGATTCCTGTACAATGACCTCCCGGTCCGGTTGAATAACTGGGGTGATGTGGATGTTAACGGCAGAACCTTTGAGACATCCGAGCGCAAGATCTTTGCCGGCGGTGACTGCGTTACCGGTCCGGCAACGGTGATTCAGGCCATTGCGGCCGGCCGTCACGCCGCGGAATCCATCGACTGCTTCCTGGAGAAAGGCTACGTGAAACCCCATGACGTGGATTTCAGCTGCAGCCGCGGAACCCTGGAAGACCTGCCCAAGTGGGAATTTGAGGAAATGCCCCGGCTGAACCGGACTCAGGGCGCGACCATCGATCTGGAACGGAGAAAGTCCAGCTACACCGAGGTTGAACTGGGACTGACAAAAGAACAGGCTATGGAAGAAGCTGCCCGCTGTCTGCAGTGCGGCTGCAAGGAGCGGTATGACTGCAACCTTCGGAATACCGCAACCGAGCATGGCATTCACTATAAGAAACCCGCACACGTACGGCCATACTTCCCGATTGTGGAGGATCATCCCTTCATCACCAGAGATCATAATAAATGCATATCCTGCGGGCGCTGCATTGCTGCCTGTGCAGAAGTTGAAGGTCCGGACATTCTGACCTTCTACATTCGGGACGGCCGTCAGATCGTTGGCACCAAGAGCGGCCTGCCGCTGCAGGAAACGGACTGCATCAGCTGCGGCCACTGCGTCAATGCCTGCCCCTGCGGCGCGCTGAGCTACAAGACGGAAAAAGACCAGGTATTCTCCGCGCTGAATGATCCCACCAAGACGGTGGTTGGCTTTGTCGCCCCGGCGGTTCGAGCCATTGTCGCCGAACACTACGGTTTAACGGCAGAGCAGGCAACCCCCTTTATGGCAGGCATGCTGAAACGGATGGGCTTCAAGAAAGTATTCGATAATGCCTTCGCCGCCGATCTGACCATTCTGGAAGAAACTAATGAGTTCCTGACTCGTGTAACCAGCGGCGGTGTCATGCCTCAGTTCACCTCCTGCTGTCCGGGCTGGGTAAACTTCGTGGAACGCCGCTATCCGGAAATCATCCCGCATCTGTCCACCTGCAAATCTCCTCAAATGATGATGGGAGCGACGATCAAGAGCCACTTTGCCAAAGTAAGCGGCATTGACAAAAAAGACTTGTTCGTTGTTTCCGTGGTCCCATGCATTGCCAAGAAGTATGAAGCCAAACGCCCCGAATTCGCCCCGGATGGCGTTCCGGATGTGGATGCGGTCATCAATTCCCTGGAACTGCTCGAAATGCTTGAAATGAAAGGCATTGAAAAAGAGGACATCTCCGCACAGGACTATGATGATCCGTATAAGATCGGAACAGGAGCCGGCATCCTCTTCGGAAATTCCGGCGGCGTTGCGGAAGCTGCCTTGAGACTGGCAGTGGAGAAACTGTCGGGGGTTCCCCTGGGGGATCATGTCGATTTTACGGAGATCAGAGGTTTTGACGGCGTCAAGGAAACGACCATCGAGGCCAACGGCATGAAGGTCCGGGTAGCCGTCATCAGCGGCTTGAACAATGCCGAACCGATCCTTCAGAAAATGGCTGACGGTGAAGAAATCGGCTATGATCTCATTGAAATCATGGCATGCCCCGGCGGCTGCATTTCCGGTGCCGGGCATCCGGTCCCGAAAAAAGTCGGAACTCTGGAACAGCGCGGTCAGGTGATTGTGGATGCGGATAAAGGTTCGAAATTCCGGAAGTCGCAGGACAACCCGGACATCCTGAAGCTGTATCATGATTTCTTTGGAGATCCCAATTCTCATCTGGCTCATGAGCTGCTGCACACTCATTACACTCAGGTCAAAGGGGATACGCTGGGACGCAATGTGGTTCGCAAGAGCAACTCCGCGTTCATCACCCGTGAGTTTGACATCTGTGTCTGCGACAAATGCGCTGCCTTAGGCTCCAGAGAACTGTATGAGCATACGGCAAAGAAAATAAAGGAAGAGAACAAGGAAGCCTTTGCCCGAGTCAGAACCATCCGACTGAAAGAGAATCATCCCGGTGATGGGATTTATGTGACTTTGGACGGAAAGGTCATCGAGTCCGGAAAACTGAGCAATATCTATCGGACCATTAAAGAGAATCTTTAAAGATCTCAGAAAATAATGCCAGACCAAGATCCCGCCGGGCAATCCCCGGCGGGATTATTTCTTCTGTTTCATGGCCCGCTTCATTTTGGATGGTTCGGACTGAATCTCCAGGACTGAATCTCCAGGACTGAATCTCCAGGACTGAATCTCCAGGACTGAATCTCCAGGACTGATTCTCCAGGACCGAATCTCTGCGACGGAATCTCTGCAAGCGGATCGTCTGAAGCGCTTATTGAATCTTGCGATGTGCGATGAGATATTGTGAAACCAAAGCTGACGGACATCAGCAGTCAAAACGGAATTGGACCAGAAAGCGATACAGAAGAAATGCGGTCTGAAAGGGATGATAGAGGTTGGGCAATTCCAGACTAAGCGCAATGAGGGACGTTCAAAAAATAAAAAAGAATAAGTATCCTGTAAATGTGGTATACTACCTTAGTCTATATCCTCGGTGAACTTCACCGGAGGAGGTTTACCAGCAAACAACAACATCTCTCTGCCGTCACCGGAAGCTTGTTTGTCAATTAATACTATGTGTCGGCGGAGGAAATGTGAGATCAGATGAATTTTAAAGAGTTAAATGTAATAGGGCCGATTTTGAAAGCCCTGGAAAAAGAAAAGTACGAGTCGCCCACTCCGATTCAGGAACAGGCGATACCCCATATCTTAAAGCAGCGTGACCTTCTGGGCTGTGCTCAGACCGGTACCGGCAAAACAGCAGCATTCGCGGTACCCATGCTTCAGCTGCTGTCAAAGAAAGGCGGATCCGGCAAAGGAAACCGTTCGATCAAAGCCCTGGTGCTGACGCCTACCAGAGAACTGGCCATCCAGATCTATGACAGCTTCAGAACCTACGGCCAGTTTACGAACCTCACCTATGGCGTGATTTTTGGCGGTGTGTCTCAGGTTCCCCAGGAACAGGTGCTTCGAACAGGAATTGATATCCTGGTAGCGACCCCAGGGCGGCTCAACGACCTCATTGGTCAGGGGCTGATTAATCTGAAGGCGCTGGAGATCTTTGTATTGGATGAAGCTGACCGCATGCTGGACATGGGCTTTCTGAACGATGTGAAGAAAGTCATTCGACAGTTGCCGGCAAAAAAGCAAACCCTTCTGTTTTCGGCAACGATGTCTCCGGATATCATGGAAATTGCCAACTCCATCCTGGTCAAGCCAGAAAAGGTGTCTGTCACCCCGGTATCATCCGCCGTTGATACGGTCCAGCAGGTTTTATACCATGTTGACAAGGGAAATAAGAAAGAACTTCTGAAACTCCTGCTGCAGGATCCAACCATTGATTCTGCGCTGGTATTCAGCCGGACCAAGCATGGTGCGGATAAAATCGTGAAAGATCTGGAGCGGGCTAATATCAAAGCCGCTGCGATTCATGGCAATAAATCCCAGGGGAACCGCCAGACGGCGTTAAGCAATTTCAAGAACCGGGTCACCCGGGTCCTGGTAGCCACTGACATTGCGGCTCGCGGAATTGATATCGATGAGCTGTCCCATGTCTTCAATTATGATTTGCCCAATGTTCCGGAGACCTATATCCATCGCATCGGCCGAACCGGAAGAGCAGGTCTGGAAGGCACAGCCATTTCTTTCTGTGATTTCGACGAAAAGCCGCTTTTGAAAGATATTGAAAAGTTGATGGGCAAAAAGGTTCCTGAAGTGAAGAACCACCCCTATCCGATGGTTGTTCTGACCCCTGCGGTCAAAGCAGAGCCCCAGAGGCCGGCTAACCCAAGAAAGAACTCGAAAGCACCGGTTCAGAATCAGCCCAGAGCTGCAGGAACTCGGAAACAACAGCAGAAAACGCACTGCCAATAGAACATTCGGAAGAATACACCCCAGTGGAGTGCATAACCCAGAACCAAAATGGAATAATGACCTGAAAAGGGCTCTTCTGACTGGTGTCAGAAGAGCCCTTTTTCAATACAAGGCAGCCCTAATGTTTTTTGATAAGGATGATAAGGATGATAAGGGTTATTTGGATTAATCGGATTGAACGGCTTTACGAAACGGATCTTTTGGGTAGCCGCAAGAGTTGACACATTGGCGAGTTCGTGATTTTCTAAGGGTATAGCCGCCAGTCGGGCTCGATCAGCCTGCTCAGTCAGACTCATAAGAATCAGGCTGTGCCAAAGACCAGGCGAACGATACGGAGGTAGGAGAATGATTGGAGCAATCATCGGAGATATTGTCGGGTCAAGGTTTGAGCGCAACAACCACCGGAGCAAGGAATTTGAGCTGTTTACTCCGGAGTGCCAGGCAACGGATGACAGCATCATGACCCTGGCAGTAGCCCGGGCAATCATGGAAGCGCAGAAATATATTGAGGCAGGAGCAGAGCCAATGAGTGATTCTTATCTGGAACTGCTTAGTAATCTAACGGTGAAATCGATGCAGTCCCTGGGACGCAAATACCCCAACTGCGGCTTCGGCGGTCGGTTCATCTACTGGGTCTTTAGTTTGAATCCGCAACCCTATTATAGTTTTGGCAATGGCTCCGCCATGAGGATCAGTCCAGTGGGGGATCTTGCACATACTGAATCCGAGGTCATCGCCTGGTCCAATGCGGCCACCCGAGTGACTCATAATCACCCCGAAGGGTTAAAGGGAGCGGAAGCCACCGCGCTGGCGATTTATTTGGCCCGACAGGGCGCTTCAAAAGAGGAGATTCGCAGCAAGATCACCCAGCGGTATTATCCCCTGGATTTCACGATTGATGGGATCCGCAGCAGCTACAAGTTCGATGTAACCTGCCAGAATTCGGTTCCCCAGGCGATCCAGGCATTTCTGGAATCTTCTTCCTTTGAGGATGCCATTCGCCTGGCAATTTCTGTGGGAGGGGACAGTGACACCTTGGCTGCCATTGCGGGAGGGATTGCTGAAGCTCATTATGGAGTACCGGAACCCCTCAGACAAAACGCCTTGAGCTATTTGGATGAGGAACTAAGGGGCATCTATGACGACTGGATGGCATTTATGGGCGGAGAGAGACGGAACTAACATGTGCACTGATCTGTGGGATTGGCAGCTGCTGTAGCCCCATCAGCTGAATCAGTGATATGAAACAGACACGGAGTATCCTGTTCTCATCATCGGTAGAGTCATTCAGACAAAGAAATAGTACGAAGAATCGTTCGGTGGATCGTCTCTTTTTGATCGGATGCGATATGATAGAATCATAAGATTATTGCGAAAGAACTGTTAGAAGCAATCAGATGAAAAATAAATATTTCGGGAGGAACTATGAAAGTTGTAGCGTTTAACGGAAGTCCAAAACGGGAAGGAAATACTTATGAAGCGTTGAACCTGACACTGGCCGAACTGTCCAGTCAGGGAATTGAAACAGAACTGATCCATGTGGGGGCTCAGCAAATCGCGGAATGCACCGCCTGCGGCATGTGCGCGAAAAACAGGGATGAACGCTGTGTTCTGACCGGAGATGATGTCAATCTCTGGATTCAGAAGATGAAAGAAGCCGATGGGATTTTGTTTGGATCACCGACGCATTTTTCGGGGATTTCCAGCAAGATGAAATCGTTCATGGATCGTGCGTTTTATGTTTCCGGGAATAACGGCGGCCTGTTCCGGCATAAAGTGGGAGCGCCGGTCATTGCGGTCCGCCGGTCCGGCGGAGTTCCCGCCTATGACATGATCAACCGCTACCTGCTCTACTCAGAGATGCTGGTTCCAGGAGCTAACTACTGGAACGTGATTCATGGAGCCGTTCCGGGCGAGGCCGGACAGGATGCGGAAGGAAGTCAGACTCTGCAGATCCTGGGCCGGAACATGGCCTGGCTGCTCCAGGTGGTTGAAGAAGGCAAGAAGACGATACCGGCTCCGGAGCCGGTCAAGAAAGTTCGCATGAACTTTATTCGCTGATCCCAGACCAGCCACGAAGTGAGAACTGTCGCAGCCGGTTTGACGCAGATATTGAGCTGGCCCCAGGGCCAGTTCTTTGCATGGAGGGAAGGAGAAACAACTTGGAACATACAATTCGCAGCTATTGTGAGGCAGCTGCACAGGACGAGCTTTTTTCGGGGGCTTGTCTGGTCAAGCAGGGAAACCAGGTAATTTATCAGGGATCCTTTGGACTGGCTCATCGGGGATATGGCATTCCTAACCGGCTGGATACCCGGTTTGATATTGCTTCGGTAACCAAGCTGTTTACGGCAGCAGCGGTCCTGCGTCTGGCGCAGGAGGGAACCCTTCGTTTGGAAGACCGGATATCGGATTTGATTTCGTTGGAAGGGACGGAAATTCCGAATAACGTCACCCTTTACCATCTTCTGACTCATACCTCCGGCATCGCGGATGATGCGGATGAAGAGGCGGGAGAAAGCTATTCAGATCTGTTCATCACCAAACCGAATTATTCCATCCGAACAACCAGGGACTTCCTGCCGCAGTTTGCCTATAAACCACCTGTGTTCCCAGCCGGCACGGCGGTTCGGTACAACAACTGCGCCTTTGTCCTGCTGGGACTGGCCATCGAAGCGGTGACCGGCCGGACCTACCGTGACTTTGTTCAGACCGAGATTTTTGATCGTCTCGGAATGGATCGGTCCGGTTTCTTCGCGATGGACGGGATCGACCCGGATGTAGCGGAAGGATACATTGACCTGCGGGATGAACAGGGGATGATCATAGGCTGGAAGAAAAATATCTATTCCTATCCGCCCATCGGCTCACCGGATGGCGGAGCCTATTCCACCGTCACGGATCTGGACCGCTTTCTGCGCAAGGTACACTTCGGGGAACTGCTGAATCCGACATATACCGATTTATTTCAAACACCCCGGATTATTCAGTCCAGGCCCTACCGTTGGAGCCGATTCCCCGATGCGACGATTCGCAATGGATTTGGCTTTGAATTCATTGAAAGCGGAGAAACGATTCTTTGCCTGCGAAAAGATGGGATGAATGAAGGGGTTGCGGCCATGGCAGCCTATTACCCGCAAGCTGACCGGAGCATTGTCCTTCTGGCCAATCAGGGAGCGGATGTCTGGGCTCTGCATCGAAAGATTCAGGATCTGCTGTTTGATCAATCGGGAACCGGAATATAGCAGAAGCGAATCTCATCCCGGGGAGGAACGATCCTGGTGAAATTAACTTGAAAGAGGAGACTACCAAACATTGAGTGATTTACGCATTAAGCCGACTTTGCGAGGGGATCGGGTGATCCTGCGCCCCTTTGAACCAGGCGACGGGGAGCTCATGCTGAAGATTCTAGCCGACCCGGAACTGCAAAAACTGACCGGATCCTGTACTTCGGATGAAGAAGGCGCCCAGGCGTTATCCCATGAGGAAACCCGGCGGGTCAGCCAATGGTATGAGACCAGGAACGAACAGACCGACCGTCTGGATTTGGCCATCGTAGACCGCGCCACCGGTCAGCTGGTGGGGGAAGTTGTCTTTAATGACTGGGACGAAAAAGCCCGGTGCGTCAACTTTCGGATTCTGATCGGAGCACCTGGGCGAAATCGCGGACTGGGACAGGAAGCCATTCGCCTGTTTGTGCGCTATGGTTTTGAAGCCCTGAACCTGAACCGAATTCAGCTGGAAGTGTTTGATTTCAATCCCAGAGCCCTGGCGGTATACCGGAAAACCGGCTTTGTCTTGGAAGGAACCAGCCGGGAGGCATTTTATTTTAATGGAAGGCCGGTGGATGTCCACCAGATGGCCATCCTCAGGAGAGAATACAGGCCAGAGCCTGAATGCGAAAGCAAAGAGTGAACGGATTTCAGATCGAACATCCGGGTGTTGTTCCGGGGTTCGGCTGTATCCTGGCAGGTTGTTGATTGGATTAAGTACCGCAGAAGGAAGGTGTCTGTGTGGATTGGATTATCGTTGGAATCATCATTGCACTCATCCTGCTGTATACTGTGATTTCGGATTTTTTCCCGCATCGAATGGGAATCGGAGCATGGAAGCGGCATTATCGAGCGGGCGTGGTACTCACTTTTGATGATGGCCCGGACCCGGATCATACTGGGAAATTTCTGGATTTGCTGAAAGAGAATGAAACTCAAGGAGTGTTTTTTCTTGTGGCGGAACAGGCTCAGCGCCATCCGGAGATTGTCAAGGAAATTCTGGAGCAGGGTCATCAGATTGGCCTGCACGGGATGGTTCATCAGCATGGCTGGCGGATGGGACCATTCCGGACATGGCAGAACTGGACCAAGGGAAAACAGGTGCTGGAGGCAATCACCGGAGGTCCGGTGGTATGGATGCGGCCGCCCTGGGGCGTGTTTAATCTGATCAGCCTGATCTGGGTGAAAACCCATGGCATAAAAGCAATTCACTGGAGCCTGGAAGGTCATGACTGGAACGCGTCCTCAGAGCAGGAGATACTGGAACGGATTCGTCCGGGACTGCGCGATGGAAGCATCCTGCTGCTCCATGACGGAGACCGGACTGGGAAAGCACGCCAGACACTCAAAGCCACGGAGCAGCTGATTCATCTGATTACCAGGGAGGCCAGACTTCCCATCGTTCCACTGGAATTGCCGGACTGGACCTGGTCCAGGCGACTGATGTACCGGCTGTGGGAAACCTGGGAGCGCTTTTACGCCAGGCAGATGGGTATTATCAACATTGATGATGTCAATATTTATCGAATCAATCCCATTCAGTATGACGGACCGGATCTGGTGAATGAAGCAGGCGATCTGATTGCCCAAGCAGGCGACCGGGTACTGGAGCTTCATGTGAACAGCCCCCGGCTGCAGACCGCAGAAACGGACCCTGTTCGGATTGCGATCGGAGTTCTGCGCCAGACAAAAAATTCCCTGCCGGTGCTTGCCCGCTATATCCAACAGCAGCCGGAGTATCAGGATATCCAGGTTCTGGTCAGCAAAACACTGCTCAATCGGGGACTGAAAGGGTTGGGGTTTGAGGTGACCGAACTGGAAGATACTCTTCACAATCGCTGGATTGGATTCATGCAGAGACTGATTCTGAAAGTCTACCATCCCCAAAATGAAGGCACACATATGGGTCAGCCCAAGATGGTCTGGATGACCCGAGATGTCTTAATGACAAAATGGCTGCCGAAAGCTCAAAACCATACAGAGTAAACACCCGAGCTCCCGTGATACAATGAAATCACGGGAGCTCGATGCAAAAAAAGCGCCGGGGGCGGCTGCCCATTTTTGAAAAAACAGAATTTCATGAGATTAATTGATGAACAGAAACACAGCATGATCCTGCTGAATAAAGTGGACCCAAAAGAACGGATTATTATGAGCTGCTCCTGCTTCCGTCCGGATCATCAATGCTGGTTGTATGAGGCAAGTCAAGTCAGAAAGACAAGCTTCATCGCTCATCCGTCTCGAGAGTTATTTTGTGACCGACAAATGGACAGACCGACACGCAGGCAGACAGACTTCCACATAGACAGACAGACATCCACATAGACAGACAGACATTTACATAGACAGACAGCCGGACTGGCAGTCTGACAAATAAGTAATATTGGAGGATTAATAATTAATGATGATTGAGGAATGGATTCCAAGAATGCACCAGCTGGAAGAGGAATATTATGAGGAATTCTGCGAGCGGACGGATGACCAGGGGGTCAGTCGATACCAGGATGACTTGATCCATGATATGTATTCCCATAACTTCACACTGATTCGAGAACCGCTTGCCAAGGATGAACTGGCGAGTTTCATCGAACGGGAAATCGAACGGAGAAAGCAGGGGGGCAAGGATTTCCTGATGCTGAAGTTTCCTGCGGCGGTGGATCACACGGACATTCCGGAGCGATACCGCGACGGAGCCACCGATATTGAGTATTACCGGCTGCCGCTTGTAGTCGTGCAGCGCCTGCCTGAACGGGAGGATCTGGAGATCATTCGTGTATCCGAACTGCTGCTGGATGAGGCTGCGGAACTGGATGAACTGTGTGAAGACGGAGAGTCCCTGGATTTCACGCAGCGGCGGTTTCAGCGGCGAAGCCAGGTTTATCTGAGCGATTCAGGTCCGGATCAGTATTTGGCCCTCCTGGACTGGGAGGCGGTGGGATCCTGCGATTTTTACTCGAATGGGACGACCTGTACTTTGGAAGACTTCACGGTCGACCCGGAGTATCGCAGACAGGGCATTGGGACCTCGCTCCTGAAATCTCTGGCACTGAGAGCTTATCACCAGGGATGTGATCTGGTGTTTCTGACAGCAGACGCCAAGGAAACCGCCCGGGAAATGTACCAGAAGCTGGGATTTGAAAAAATGACAGAATCGACAGAACTGCTGATTAAGTTTTAGCTATTCCGGCTCAGCTGAGGAACGGATCGAAGGAGACTGAGGATATGGAGAAAGAGCGATTCTTTGAGAACCATCGGGAAGTCATGGATCTCTATCAGAGCCTGGAACAGGCATTGATCGAGCGTCATCCGGACATCACCGCCAGGGTATCCCGCTCCCAAATTGCCTTTTGGAATGACCGGCCCTTTGCCTGGGCCTGGCTTCCGATTCGTTCCGGGATCAAAGGCCGACCGGAGCACTATCTGATCGTGAGCTTTGGCCTGAACCGGGAAATCAGACATTCGCGGCTGATCGATACGACAGAGCCCTATCCAGGCCGGTGGACGCACCACACCATTTTGGGCAGCCGGGAAGAGCTGGATGAGAAGCTGATGGGCTGGCTGGAAGAGGCTTATCGCTGGAAAAAGAAAAAATAGATCTTGGGAAGGGCAAGGAGAAGAATATGAAATTCAGCTATGGGAAACATGACTGGAAGGATCTGAGACGGGGTCAGGAGAACTGTTATCTGCTGACGAATCGGCTGGGAGGCTATTCCAGTGTCACTATGATCGATTCTTTGGCCCGAAATGAACACGGGCTGCTGATGGGGGCCGTGAAAGCTCCGAATGAATGGGTGCAGTTTGTGACAAAACTGGAAGCTGTGGTCCGAATTGACGGAACGGATGTGGAGCTGACCAGTCAGGAATATCTGGATCCGGCAAAAAACCAGTATGGCTGCCGCTGGCTCAACAGCTTCTCAGTGGGTGCCTGGCCCGAATGGGATTACCAGGTTGAGGGCGTTCGGGTGAAGCGATCCATCCTGATGAAGTATGAATCGAACCTGGTCATGGCAAGGTTTGTCCTCGAAAATCAGAATCAGTCCCAGGTGCAGATTCGCCTGCGGCCCTGGTTTCGATTCACGCCGAAAGGAGTCATGCCGGAGGCCGCGCAGGAATTTCTGATCGGCGATGGTCAGATCAGCAGCAACGGCTACAAGCTGTATTTCAAATCCGATCTCCCCTTAACCCAGGAGGAACCGTTCTTCGTGGAGAATCTCTATTTTGAGCAGGATGAACGGGATGGCCGGGAGTTTGTGGGCTCCATGCACTCCAGCCACTACTTTGCCTGTGAACTGGAGCCGGGCGAAGTCCGCACCGCTTATCTCATTTACAGCATGGATCCGATTCATGAGACCCCGGATGAGCTGGCCGCAGCAATTCTGAGACGTCGGGATCAGCTGGCTGACACGGCCGGACTGACCTCAGAGCTGGGACGCACGTTCACTCAGGCAGCGGATGCTTTTATTGTCGACCGGGCTTCCACGGGCTCTCGTACCATCATTGCCGGGTATCCCTTTTTCGGAGATTGGGGGCGTGATACCATGATCGCGGTCATGGGATGCTGTGTGGCCACCGGTCGGGCAGAGGATGCCAAAAGCATCTTCCGGACATTCATGAAGTATATCCGCAAAGGCATCATGCCGAACATGTTCCCTGACGGGGCGGAGGACCCCCGGTACAACACGGTGGATGCTTCACTGCTGTTTATCTGTGCCGTCTATGAGTATTACCTCCGGTTTCTGGATGAGGACTTTGTCCGTGAAGCAATGCCCGTCATGCAGGAGATCATTGACTGGTATGAAACGGGGACGGATTTCGATATCCGAATGAATGAGGATGGCCTGATTTCAGCCGGTTCCGGCTATGACCAGGTGACCTGGATGGACGTTCGGATCCAGGATATTCTGCCAACCCCCAGGCACGGCAAGCCCGTTGAAATCAATGCCTACTGGTACAACGATCTCAGGATCATGGCCCGATTTGCTGAATTAACCGGACAGGGGAATCCGGAGCGGTTCCTGAATCTGGCGGAACGGGTCAGACAGTCATTCCGCCAGCAATTCTGGAATTCCAAAGAGGGTTGCCTGAAGGATGTTGTGTCCGGTCAGCCCTGCGATGACCAGATCCGCTGCAATCAGATCTGGGCGCTGTCCCTGCCCTTCGGCATGCTGGATCAGACGGAGGAGCTTCAGGTGCTTCATGCAGTTTACCGGCATCTGCATACTCCTTACGGGCTCAGATCGTTGTCCCCGAAGGATCCCGAGTTTAAGCCCAATTACGGCGGATCCCTCTGGGACCGGGACAATGCTTATCATCAGGGAACGGTCTGGACTTTCCCGCTGGGTGCCTATTATCTGGCATACTTGAAAGTCCATCGGTACAGCGACCAGTCCAGACAGATCGTCATAGAACAGCTGGATCAGCTCAGCAGCGCGCTGAGGGAAGGCTGTGTCGGTCAGCTCCCGGAAATCTACGACGGACTGAACCCCAATGTTTCCCGTGGCTGCTTTGCCCAGGCCTGGAGTGTGGGAGAACTGCTCCGGGCAGTCCGGGCCGTCGAGAGCGAATAGAATCACTGGTTGGAAGTCGTTCGGATCGGATCGGATCCGGGCGGCTTCTTTGCACGTTCAGGCAGTTCAATGCAAGTGGAATCAAGGCTTCCATCAACCAGTATGGAGATATAGCACTTCCCCTGTTCGGGCAGATTGGGGCGTCTGTTTATTTACTTTTCTTCATCAAAAGAATACTATTAAGATAACAAATTCAGAATATTCAAGTAAAACGGAGATGGTGAATATGCTGTTTCAGGATCGGAAAGACGCGGGACAACGGTTGGCCCAGGTTCTGAAAAAATACCGTGAGGCAGACGTCATCGTATTTGCGCTGCCCCGGGGCGGAGTCGTGCTGGGAGCTGAGATTGCCAGAGAGCTGAGCGCGCCGCTGGATCTGATTATTACAAAGAAAATCGGTCACCCGATGAATCCCGAATATGCCATTGGGGACATTGCCGAAGATGGGGAGCCGGTCTGCAACACCAGAGAAGTGGAGCGAATCAATGAAGCGTGGTTTCAGGGAGAAGTCGAACGGATCCGGAAGGAGATCCGGCGGCGTCGGCAAAAATATCTCGGAGATGACAGCCGGCCGGATGTAACCGCCAAGACGGCAATCATCGTGGATGACGGAATCGCTACCGGACTGACCATGATGGCCGCTGTAGAGGAACTGAAGAGCCGCAGCCCGGCAAAAGTAGTAGTGGCGATTCCGGTTGCACCGGAGGATGTCGCCGCAACCCTGATGACAATGGCTGATGAGCTCGTTTCGTTGGAGATTGATCCTTATTATCTGGGCGCGGTGGGGGCGTATTATCGGATGTTTGATCAGGTGGACGATGCGGAAGTCATCGCGATCCTGAAAAAATCTCGAACCAGTCATCGATCCTCCGAATAGGGAACTGCCTGAACAGCAAAAAACAAAGCTTGGCGAAACGGCAGTGAATCATCGCAGGGAACATCACCGATTGAATTGGAACAAGGCATCAGGATACATCGGAACTCACCGGGAAATGATCACGGATCGAGCAGCAAAGACAGTATTTCAGCCTCGGATCAGCAGTTGACGGAAAACATCCGAATCATCACCGCAGTACGTTCATTCAAGGATACGGGAAACACAAATCGACTCTTGTTCATAACAGGAGGGTAGACCAATGAAATATTCTGAAATATATTCGCTGGTTTGAAGAAATCAGGATTGAGAATATCCCGCTGGTGGGAGGGAAGAACGCTTCCCTGGGGGAGATGTACCATGAACTGACGCCGAAGGGGATCAAGATTCCCAATGACTTTGCCGTAACCGCAGCGGCCTACTGGGACCTGGTGGGAACCGATGGCTTGATGAAGGAACTGAAGGATCTGATGGGCGGGATCGATAAGAAGGATTTAACGGACTTTGCCTTGCGGGCGAAGAAAGCCAGAGATCTCATCATCGGAGCCGGATTGCCGGATCCTGTCTGGACAGAAATTCAAGAAGCTTACCGGACACTTTGCGAGGAGTATGGCGAGGCAGCGGATGTAGCCGTGCGCAGTTCCGCAACGGCCGTGGATCTGCCGACGGCCTCCTTTGCCGGTCAGCAGGAAACGTATTTGAACATAAGGGGAGAACAGGCTCTCCGAGAAGCCTGCGCCAAGTGCTTTGCCTCCCTGTTTACGGATCGGGCGATCTCCTATCGGATCGATCATGGATTCGATCATTTTAAAGTGGCACTGTCAATCGGCATCATGAAAATGGTTCGGTTCGATCTGGCCACCAGTGGGGTTCTGTTTACGATTGACACCGAAACCGGCTTTCGGGATGTGGTTATGATCACCGCCTGTTATGGATTGGGAGAAACCATCGTTCAGGGAGCCGTGAACCCGGATGAGTATTATGTCTTCAAGCCAACATTCCGTGAGGGTTGTCGGGCGATTATTCGAAAAAATCTGGGCGATAAAAAAACAAAATGATATACAGTCAGGGTGATTCCAAACACCTGACCCGCACCGTGAATGTTTCGGAGCCTGAACGAAAGGCCTTCTGTGTGTCGGAAGACGCCATTCTGGAGCTGGCGGGCTATGGCCCGACGATCGAGGAGCATTATTCGGCAAAAGCCGGCATGAATGTCCCGATGGACATCGAGTGGGCAAAGGATGGCCTGACCGGCGAACTGTATATTGTGCAGGCGCGGCCGGAAACGGTTCAGTCGGCCAAAGCCAAAGATTATCTTGAAACCTTCCATTTGGATGGCAAAGGGACTATTCTCGCAGCCGGAAAAAGCATCGGAGAGAAAATTGGCAGCGGCAGGGCACGAACCATTAAAGATGTGAAGGAACTGAGGGAGTTTGTCCCAGGTGAAATCCTGGTGGCGGACTCGACCTCACCAGACTGGGAACCCGTTATGAAAACCGCAGCCGCCATCGTAACCAATAAAGGCGGCAGAACCTGCCATGCAGCGATCGTGAGTCGCGAACTTGGCATCCCCGCTGTCGTTGGTACGACAAAGGTGACAGAAACGGTCCAGACGGGGGATGAAATCACAGTCTGCTGCGCCCAGGGCGATGAAGGAAAGGTATATCAGGGAATGATTCCGTTCCATGTGGAAACATTCCAGCTGACGGACTTGAAACGACCTCAGACCAAAATCATGATGAATCTGGGGAATCCGGATCAGGCATTTTCCTGCTCGATGATCCCCAATGACGGAGTGGGCCTGGCGAGAATGGAATTCATCATCAATGATTTCATCAAAATCCATCCCATGGCGCTGGTTCATCCGGAACGAGTGACGGATCAAGCGGATTTTGCAACGATTGAAGAGCTGACCTATGGTTATTCCTCCAAAGCGGATTATTTTATCGACAAGCTGGCTTACGGGGTTGGTACCATTGCCGCCGCGTTCTACCCCAAACCGGTCATCGTGCGCATGAGTGACTTCAAGACAAATGAATATGCCAGCCTGATCGGGGGACAGTCCTTTGAACCGAAGGAAGAAAACCCGATGATCGGATTCCGGGGCGCGGCCCGTTACTATGATGATAAGTACCGGGAAGGATTCGCACTGGAGTGCCGCGCCATGAAAAAGGTACGGGAAGAAATGGGTCTGACCAATGTCATCCTGATGATTCCGTTTTGCCGCAGAGTCGAAGAAGCTGAAAAAGTACTGGCGGAAATGGCCGATAATGGTTTGCGCCGAGGCGAGAACGGCCTGGAAGTCTATGTCATGTGTGAAATCCCGAATAATGTCATTCTGGCCGATGACTTCAGCCGGGTCTTTGATGGTTTCTCCATTGGCTCCAATGACCTGACGCAGCTGACACTTGGCGTGGACCGGGACTCAGTCCTGGTAGCTCACGATTTTGACGAGCGGGATCCAGGAGTCTATCAGATGATATCAATGGCCATCAAAGGCTCGCAGCGAAACCACAGCCACATTGGGATCTGCGGTCAGGCTCCCAGTGATTACCCGGAGTTCGCGGAATTCCTGGTTGAAAACCACATTGATTCCATGTCCCTGAACCCGGACTCGGTGATTAAAATAACACTGCGCGTCCTGGAAATGGAAAAAAAGCTGGACCTGAAACGTTATCCAGACTAACATAGCCCAAGTGCTCCTTAAAGATGCTGTGCAATCCACAGATCATCGGTAAGGAGCTTTTTCAATGTCAATCAGAGGGTGAATCGAGATTCAGAAAGAAAGCCTCTCAGTACCCAATCCTCTTCTTCAAATAAGAACTGATCAATTTAACCTAAAATCGATTCAACAAGTATATCTATTATGACAAATATAGTGTAAAATTACACTTAACGATTGATCGGATCATTGAATGAACTGAATGGATGATATGCGAGACGTTAATCCAGGCAAATATCTAACTTAGGTAATATCCAACCAGGGCTGGCATCAAACCAAGGCAGGCATCAAAGTACTGCAGACATTAATGCGAGGCAGATAGCTAATCGAGGCAGACATTGAAACAAGGCAGAAAATGGGAGAAGAAGAATTGAATTAAGCAATCGGATGAAACGGAGTTGATTTTGATGAAAAACACTCAAAGAATCCTGCTGGCGGTGTATCTATTTCTGACGCTGGGAATGCTTTGGTTCAACTGGGTTTATGGCGGGGGGATTCCTTCTCTTCAGGTGACCTACATGGTTCGCCTGAGTATGTTTTTCACCATTCTGGTTATGAGAAAAAAGTACTGGGAACAGAAGATGCTTGTGCTTGCCTTTGCTTTTACGGTGTTGTCTGATTTCTTCTTTGTGTTTGTCAATACGTTGGATCAGCCCGTTGCAAACAGTCCGTTGTATGGCATGCTTGGGTTTGTGGGAGCATATGCCACACTGATATTCATCTTTGGCCGGCATCTGAATTTCAATAAGAACACCATACTCACACTGATTCCGTTTGTCCTGCTCTTTGGGTTTATGTTTCTGAATCTGAGAAAGTATGCCACGGGTTACATGTTTCCCGCTGCCATTGTTCTTGGAATCATCCTGTGTGTTACGGCTGCCGTGATGGTTTCAACCATAAACTCCGGGTATTTCTCGAAAAAGAGTGCCTATCTGATCGCATTGACTGGCTGCCTGATGTTCTTCAGTGATATTTTTGTAGCCTATACTTTATTTCATCCCGACTATGCCAAATTTATCCTTTGGAAAGACAACCTGATTGCTGCCACTTATGTTCCTGCCTGGACCATCCTTTTGCTGATCGCATCGGAAGAAGAGCTTTATCAGTGAACTTCGCAAAAGATGAAAATGAAAGGGCAGGCTGACGCATCCCGGTGACTGAAGATCCTCACGGAATCCAACCTGACGATGTGATCAAACGAGGCAGGTTGAACGGATCAATCAAAGAGAATGAGTCAGTCAGATGTTGCTGACCAATGAAAGGAGGCAAAGCCTGCGCCATGAAAGACAAGCCAGGGTTTGCCTGACCCCGGAGTTTTCAGCCGCCGAGATTTGCATAACCCGCTGGGGAGAAAGAAATGCTGTTATAACAATGCGTTTTGTTACCGATTTCACCTATTTTCCCCTGAAAAAAACAGATATAATGAAAGCACACAAATATTGGGAAATCCCGATTGAGTGCACACCAGCCTCGATACTAGAAAATACAACAATATAACGGAGGTGTATGATGAGTAATTTCACTCAATCCATACGAAAAGTATTTCAAAACGCAGGAAAGTCCTTTAAGACCTTCCCAGCTGTTATGGTCAATGCAGTCCTGTTTACTCTCGTCTCCCTGGTCCGAATCGCAATGGACTGGCAGACGCAGCAGCCCTACAATTTCCTGTTCAATACTCTTCATGCTTCACTGGCTCTCGGAGCAGTTTTCAGCCTGGCTGCCATCACCTATGCCAAGAGTCGGAGCAATACCAAACAATCGTTCCTGATGGCTAATCTGGCCGGCCTGATTGTTCCGGCCGTGACCTTCCTGCTGCTCTATTTCTTCGGTGGATATTACCCGAAGTATGAATTCCAGGAAGGCACCATCTACAAGGCGATAACGGTTCTTGCCGGTACCAGGGTCCTGGTCGGAGGCCTCATCTCCCTGTTGGGATTCCTCCTGTTTGCGGGACGGACCAAAGATGGTTCGGATTTTTCCGGTTCTCTGTTCATGACGCTGAAGGCATTTTTCCTGGCCCTGATCTACGGACTTGTGATCCTGATCGGCGTGTCCGGAGTGTTCGGCGCAATTCAGGCTCTGCTCTATAACAACATGAGGGGCGAAGTATATCAGGTGGTTGCTACCCTCAGCGGATTTGTCGGATTCAGCATCTTTATTGGCTATTTCCCAGACTTCCGCAAGGATGCCGAGGACGAGCACCGGCTGATCGCTCAGCAGCAGCCCCGCTTCATCACCATTTTGCTCGAATACATCCTGGTGCCCATCATGCTGGCCCTGACGGTGGTGTTGATCCTGTGGGCCGGACAGACCATCCTGGGTGGAATGAATACCCGGTTCATCAATCTGTACAGCATCGCTACGGCCTTTGCCATTGGCGGATTGCTGCTCCATATCCTGATTACGAAAAATGATTCTGCTTTGGCAAAATTCTATAAAAAAGTATTTCCCATTGCCGCTCTCTTTATTCTGCTTTTTGAAGCCTGGGCATTGATCACACAGTTCAATAAGTATGGGCTCAAGACCGCGGAATACCTGTTCACCATAGTCTGGATCATCGCATTTGCCTCCTTCATCCTGCTGATCCTGAAACAGGAGAAAGCCCATCGCTATATGGTGTATGTCACCTCGGTCCTGGCAGTGATTGCAGTCCTTCCGCTGGTTGGATTCACGGACTTGCCCTTCATGGAACAGATCAACCGGCTGGAATCGACCCTGAAACGCGAGAATATGCTGCAGAACGATACGATCGTTCCGGCATCCAAAGAGCCGGCTCGAGAAACAAAAGAAGTGATCACGGAAACGGTGGACTATCTGATCAATGCAGAAGGTGCCATCTACCCAACCTGGCTTGATCCGGTCAAGCTCAATTACAATAATTTCCGGACAACCATGGGCTTCGAGCGGCTGAGCGCCGGGGAAGAACCCCAGACGCCGGATGGCAGTCAGTCACTGTCTCTGATGCTGGATACTCAAATTCTGGATATCAAGGGTTATGAATGGGCGCTGAACTCCGCCTACTTTATGAAGGAAGCCGCAGGCACGATTCAGTTTAACGGAAGAAATGGCAAGTATGATCTGATCTGGACTCAGCAGCCCCAGTCCATTCCGGTACTGGAAGTGAAAAAGGACGGAGTGACCATTCTGAAGGGTGATTTAAAGCCATTCATCGATCAGACGCTTCAGAAGTATCCTTTGGGATCAAAAACCGGGATTCCTGAAACAACTGCTGATATGACTTACCTGATGGAATCAGATCAGGTGGCAGTGCTGGTGGTGCTGCAAAATTTGGAGATCAATGCTGGTCCGGAAAATGCAAAGCCTGTTTACTTCATCAACCTGAATTCGATGTATGTGAAGGAAAAACCTTAATCAGCCAGATGCTACTCGGAGCGACACATTGGGCGCGATGAAAAACCTTTTGGTTAGTCCTCGAGCACGAACGAAAAGACTACCTGGCCGGATCCCTGGATCCGGCCAAACTTCAGGAGGGAAACAATGGATTGGATCAAAATTAATGAATGGAGAGAATTTTTACGGGACAACGTTCGGGAAGAAGTAGATTTTTCTACTACGGACCAGAACAATGATATTCCAATGCCCCCGGTGGAAAAACCCTGGGTCGGCGGAGAGGTCATTTCATTGCCGGGAGAAGAAACCTTCGACTTTCAATTCAAGAGTTTTCTGGATATCATCCGGGATCGGGAGTCCCGGCGTGTGTTTGATCAAACGGAAATGAAGCTGAAGGAACTGTCATTCCTGCTCTGGGCAACTCAGGGCGTTCGCTCCAATAAACCCAACCGCATTCTGCGGCATGTCCCGTCGGCCGGGAATCGCCATTCAGCAGAAACCTACTTGGCCGTCTTTCGGGTGGAGGGACTGAAGCAGGGTATTTATCGGTACTTGCCGCTTGAACATCAGATTGGCCTGGTGCGGGAGTTGCCGGATCTCTGGGACCACGTCAACAAGGCAGCCCATATGCAGCTGTTTGCCTCCCGCTGCAACGTTCTGTTCCTTTGGACCAGCCTGCCGTATCGTACGGAATGGCGCTATGGTCATGCGTCCGCCAAAGTGATCGCTCTGGATCTGGGCCATATTTGCCAGAACCTTTATCTGGCCTGTGAAGCCATAGGATACGGCACCTGTGCCATCGCAGCCTACGACCAGAAAGCATCGGATCAGCTGCTGGGTGTCGATGGCAAAGATGAATTCACGGTATATCTGGCTCCGGTGGGTAAACAGAAAACCAGAAGCTAAATCGGCGGTCAAGCCGAAACTTGATCTTTTGAACCAGCAGCATGCAAAAAAAATAGCCCGATCCTCCAAGTGATAGTATAATAAAAACAATTGACAACGGGAGGATCAAAGCCAATGTATACAAAAATCAGCCGATATATGGTGCAGCCTGAAAAGAAAGAAGAATTTCTGGACATCCAGCAGGAGATCTCTGATCTGTATCTGAACAGCATGGGGGGAAGAATGCAGTTCCTCAGAAACGAAAACAATTCGGAAGAATGGATCGTTTTGCAGCAGTTTGAATCAAGGGATCTGTTTGACCGCAGAATCCATGAAGTATTGGAAAACCTGGCAGAAACTGATCTGGAGGATCGCCTGCGTGATCTTCTTACGGCACCTGTAGAAGAAAATACTCAGGATTACTATATGTTCATGGAAGTAATTTCTGAGGATTAAATACTCAAGGATAAATCTCAAGGATAAATCTCAAGGATAAATCTCAAGGATAAATCTCAATGGTCATCTCAAGGATTTCATTTTAAAGATTGATTTGAAAGATTGATTTGAAAGATTGATTTGAAAGATTGATTTGAAAGATTGATTTGAAAGATTCATTTTAGAGATAGATCTGAAAGATAGACCTCAAAGATTGAATCGAAGAAGGTGAATCTCCAGAGGTCTCATCTCAGAAAATAAATCAGGTCAGTTCAACAAAAAAACTGGTTTCGTGGGAAACCAGTTTTTTTGTGTTTATGGTGAGCCATCATCCACGATGAAATGGATCCATTGAGAGCGGCAGTTTTAGCCAACCGGATCAACGTAACATCTAGAATATGGTGATGCCTTTTTCCGTAATGAGCTTGTTGACCGGGATATCAAATTCATCAGTGGGTACTTCTTCTGTCTGCTGCAGGCTGAAGGCAATGGCGATCTTTGGTACTGAGGGCTCAATTTGCGAGAAGAACCGATCGTAGAAGCCGGCACCATAGCCAATCCGATAACCATTTTTGTCGAATAGGACACCAGGTGTGACTACCAGATCGATTTCAGCCTTGTCCTTCAATCGCAGCTGATCCTCCCTGGGACTAAGGATTCCATAATAGCCGGGGACCAGGTCTTCGTCAAAATTCAGGATCTGAGCAGGCACCATGATGCGCTCTTCGCGGATGATGTAAGGTACATAAACTTGCTTCCCTTCGGTCAGGGCATCCTTGATGAACTGGTGCGTTTCGACCTCGTCCTCGAAGGATACAAAGCACATCAGGATCCGGGCATTCTGGTATTCAGGCGTTTGCTTCAAAGTATCTATGATTCGGCTGGAATACTCATGGAAACGTTCCGGGGACTCTTCGGCCAGTTGTTTTCTTTTGGACAGGGTTTCACGTCGCAGGGCTTTTTTAAATTCTTTCAGCTCCTGGCGTTGATTAAGGTCCATGTTTCATTCCTCCTGTATTAATGATTGTCTTGTCACCATTAGTATATCAGGAGCAGGGGGGATATGCCCCGTACCCTGGTTATTTTTCCAAATAGATACAAGTTATTCACAGGCGAGGCGCCAACTCCTGGATAGAACGCTATATAATAAAAGAAACGGCCACATCCATGAACGAATCTTCTGATTGGCGGAAGCTTCGCATTGGCACCGTTCCGGAGGAGTTGAATGAATTTGCAGCAGCATTCCCTGGGGAAACCTGACATGATCTTGTCTGATCTGAAAAAGCCCGTGATCCTTACTGTCATTGCGAACTGGCTGATGGGAGACCGGGTTCTGGCCCTTGCTTCACTGCATGCCTATCAGACAGCGTTCGTCAGCCCGGGGCGGGGAACGGTACGTAAAGCATTCTTGAGGCAGGCGGGGCTGTCCGATCTGCGCAAGGAAATTGTGACGATCGTGACGGAGGAGGACCAGGCTTACCGAATTCTGGAGGATCTCAAAACCGAGATGCATCTGGAAGACGAGCACTCGGGCATTGCCTTTGTGCGCAGGGGACTAGAGCCAGTGGAACTGAGTACGGCAATGACGCCGGATAAGGAGGTTCATGAAATGGAACAGGAAAAACTCAGAGCAATCTATGTAGTGGTGAACAAGGGCTTTGCCGAAGATGTTATACTGGCGGGGGAACGTGCCGGAACTAGGGGAGCCACGGTCATCCCTGCCCATGGGGAAGCTAGGGAAGAACACATCAAGGGATTAAAAGTATCAGCTGACAAAGAATTGATTCTCATCATTACCAGCCCGGAGAAGGCGTCCCGGTTCATGGACATCATCCACCAGGATCCGGCAATTATCGAACAAGGTCAGGGACAGGCCTTTGTCATGGAAGTGGTCGATTCTGTCGGAATCAAGTTCTATTAAAGAATGATAATCAGCAGGTGGATTCGCTGACCGGAAGTGGACCATTGAGAATTCTTGTGCAGCAGGTATCCATATTTTGGATGCCTGTCATTTTTACCTGCGACTCTTTGAAGGATTACATCAGTTCTTTTACAGAATGGGCAAGGAATGATAGACTTGGTTCAGCAGCCTAATCGTTTAAAGCAATCGCTCAGGCAGACAAAGACCCAGACATTCCAGGAATAAAAAAATCAAAGGAGAATGAGGAAGCTCATCCGATTTGAGATGATGGGATCTGCGTATTAACCAGATCCACGCTTCTTTAACATCATATGGATCAATCAAGAAAAGACAATAAGGGTACAGTGGATCAGCACAGTACCCTCAATCCCGAAGAACAGCCCAAGCATCAACGACGTAAGCGATATAAGGGGACTCATCCCAAATCGTACAGTGAGAAGTACAAGGAACTGCAGCCGGAAAAATATGCGGAGACGATAGCCCGGGTCATTCAAAAGGGAAGCACCCCCGCCGGTATGCATATCTCCATTTGCGTCAATGAAATCCTCGAGTTCCTCCAGATCAGACCCGGGCAGATTGGTCTGGACGCAACTCTGGGTTATGGCGGACATACCTTGGAAATGCTGCGGCAAATGGAATCTCAAGGACATCTGTACGCCCTCGATGTGGATCCCATCGAATTGCCGCGGACCAGGGAACGTCTGGCCGCTCAGGGATTTGGACCTGAGATTCTAACCATCCGTCAAATGAATTTCAGCAATATCGATCTCCTTGCCCAGGAGTCCGGTCCCATTGATTTCATTCTGGCTGATCTGGGCGTATCCTCGATGCAGATAGACAACCCTGAGCGGGGATTTTCGTTCAAGACAGAAGGGCCGCTGGATCTGCGGCTCAACCCCGAAAAAGGCCTGTCAGCAGCGCAGCGCCTGCGCGACTTGCGGGTAGATCAACTCACTGAACTGTTCGTGGAAAATTCCGATGAACCGCATGCTGAAGTCATTGCCCGCTCGATCATGGCAGCCAGAAAACGCGGAGCAAAAATCGATACGACCACTGAACTTCGGGAGATTATTGCCCAGGCTTTGATGTTTTTGCCAAAAGCGACCCGCGATGAGGAAATCAAAAAGTCCTGTCAGCGATGCTTTCAGGCTCTTCGCATTGATGTCAATCAGGAGTTCGAAGTTCTCTATCAGTTTCTTGAGAAACTGCCCCAAGTACTAGCTCCGGGCGGGCGCGTCGCCATTCTTTCCTTTCATTCCGGAGAGGATCGCCTCGTAAAAAAATCCTTCCAGCGATTCTTTCGGGAAGGAATATACCGGGAAATTGCAACCGGGCCGATCCGGCCTTCCGCGGAAGAATGCAGTACCAACAGCCGAGCTCGCTCTGCGAAACTCAGATGGGCTATTAAGGCATAATTTATTGGCAAGTCGTCACGGTCAAGCCGCTGCAGGAAGGGATTCAGTTCAACAACATATTAATCTCAGACTTTTCCTCTGTCCCAATCTGCACGACTGGATTGCGACTGGGCAGGCATTCCTGCATATGATATTCAAAGCAAGCCAGATCTAACAGCCACTCGGATCATATGCTGTTTTGGCTATAATTCACTCTGCGGGTCGGACTCATTGAGTCAGGATCAAGTGATCTGGCAATAAAAAATGGCAGTCATAAATCCAGTTTGGATTACTGACTGCCATTTTTTGGCTGTTCACCAAATAACGCTGGTAAGACCACTTCAGCTGGAGATGACCTGCAGCGTTTCAAGCTGGGGGGTGAGTTCAGGTGGGGCGTCCTGGCGGTGAGATTTTTATTTCTTGTACCAGGAGAGAGGGTGGACCTTTACTGCGGCAAATTCATAATCAGCATTATGATCCTCCCAGCTTCCGTCGTGCTCATCCGGATCGCGAATCATGATTTTTCCGACGACAGCTTCTTTCCCATCCAACTTCTGGAAGGAAATGGCGTAAACGGTGGTTTCACCGGCTTTGGTCCCACTCTTTTTGCCGATCCAGGCTTTTTCCGTTGCGTCCCAGGTGCAGGCCATGACCAGATCCTTAGAATAACTACCATTGTCCTTGCATGGAACAACATACAGGGTATCGCCCTTCAACTCCGCTCTGATCCAGTAATTCGATTGCTGCTGCGGGATACCATCCGAATAGGTGAATCTAACATCACCCGCATAGTAACCCGAGTTGTCCTGTGCGGGAAGACGAAGGATGACTTCCGGCGATTGATAGCTGAACTTGACTGTCAGGTCTGGTTTTTTTGCTTTGAGTTGCTTCTTGTCTTTATAGAATGCCAGTCGGGTCGGAGCCCCGGCTTCCAAATAGTGGTAAAGATTGTACGAAAACACCGTGTTGGAGCGCTCATTGGCTGATGGCCTGGCGGTCCAGTCAGCCACTTTGGTGCCTTCCTTCAGGGGTTCAAATTGCATGATATCTGAAGCATGGTCGGAGCTGGGGAAAAACCCGCTCGGGGCGGTCGGGTCTTCAACGGAGACATCAGTCAATTCATTCAGGACAGGCCAGGCTGCCAGAACCTGACGGAAAACTTCCTTGCGCAGTTCCTCGTAGGCGGTTCGGCTCATTTCGCGGAACAGGGGCGCCAGATCATGAATCACTTCTGCTTTAAAGCGCTGATGCCAGGCTTGGGTTTCTGCGGTGTCGGGCCAGTTGAACTCTTCCAGATTGTCCTTGAACAGGACTCCGGTTTCATACTTGGCGGCATGGTCTAATACTTCCTTGCCATCCACGTCCCAGAATGCGTCGCAGAACTGATTAATGATGGAATCGATGGTTTTGGCCATTCCTTTGGGATCAAATTTATGCTCATCTTCGATTTGTCGGAAAATCTTCGCCCACGTATGGGGGAGATTGTGACTCATCAGTTGTTTTGCGTAGTCTGGCTCGTAGTCCGTGTAGCTCTTGTCAAACTGTTCTCTTGAGTAAACCCACTTGCGGCTGTCTTGAAGCCATACCATGTTTGCATCAGTAAAGAATCGATAGAACCCCTCTTCATTCGACTCAGCTGCTGCCACTGGCTGATCAGGGTTCATGTACTGGGCGTAGTCCTGCAAGCCCCAGATCCAGAAGCCAGTAGCAATGGAACCCCAGACCGGCGAGGAATAGTAGATGGCAAGACCTGTAGCAGCCGCTTCACATAGATTCACCATATTATCCCAAAGGACTGCTTGCGGTTCGTCATTGTTTTTAAGCTGATACCCGACTTTGGATACCGTCAGCAGGATGCCCAGTCCGCCAAGGACTTTTCCATGGAGCTCAAAAGGTTTCTTCTTAATGAAATCGTCAATATAGGGCGGATCAACCAAAGTACCCACGCCGTTTATCGAATCTGCTGTGACGCTGAACCAGAAGCGGTGGGTCGGATTGCTGACAATCTTAGGATCCTTGATGAATGGCCGGAGGGATTCCTGATCCAGAGCGCCCACCACCTGATCAATGCGATTGCTTGTGGTATAGACCTGTGCAGCGGGACCTTTGCTGTTTTTGAAGGGCATGAAGAGTTTGATCAGTTCTGATTCCGCAAACCCGCCCTTGGCATCCTTGAGCACACCGTAGGGAGAAAAGTGAGTTGTAGAAAAGGTTACGAGATCTTTATCATTGTCAACGGTGCTGGGATAAGCCAGCCAGGTCTGCTGTTCTTTGTCATAGTATGCAATTGAAATTCGATCCGCTTCCTCTTCCTCAGGGATATCTTTGCCGTCATAGGGCAATGTGATGTCGACGACCACTGGGAATTCACTGTGGTCTGCGCCATTCAGTTGGAAATTATAGATAGCGAAGGACGTTCCGGATTTTTGGTCGACTTTTTCGGGCAACCGGGATACCTTCAACGAGGATTTCTTTTCAAGGGCATAGGCCCCAAAATCAACCGTGGCACCTTTGATCGCGGCCACGGGGGCCTCTGGAGACACCTCGGTGGTTTCGCCGGGGGTGGCCAGTTCAGCCTCGGTCAGAATCACAGATTCGTATACGGATCCTTCGGCAGTAGACTTGATCGGTTTTGAAGCGGTAGTCTGCGTGCTGCCCGGGTCATTTGACCAGGGAGGGTTTTCCAAAAAATCAGGGAAGCACTGAACCAGAAGAATACCACTCAATCCCAGGGCTGCGAGGCCCTTGAGCAAGGAGCCTTTTTTCCGCACAGGTTGGGGAGCAAGTGCTTTCTTGGTGACAGGATCTGGCAGATTCTTTGCGGATTTTTTTGAAGGCTTTGCAGAACTGGTGGTATCAGTCTGCGGGGGCTTCTCCGCAGCTTTTGTCGTCTTTTTTCGCGACGACTTCGGCTGCTGTTGAGGTGTTTCTCGGGACGGAGAATCAGTCGCTGGTTTCTCTTCTAATTCGAGGCTTTTTGTGGACTGGTGTTCCGGCATGGCAGGGGCTGGTGACAACTGATTTCCGCAGGCTCGACAGAAGCTGGCACCAGGCTGTGCTTCGTAACCGCATTGATCACAGATCAAACTTAAAGAAGTCGGCTCCCGAACTGGTTCCCCGCAATCGGGGCAGAATTTAGCATGGTTGGACAAGTCCTTTCCGCAGGATGAACACTTCATATTGGTCTACTCCTTTTGCAGGTTTCTTCGGGCTTAACGGCTTTATTAAAGAATTAATTGATTTTTAGTGGATATTCGGTCATTGCAGAGAGTTTGGGATCTGATCTTGAAGATTGAACAGGAATTTTGATTTAATTATAGGATGTCCCAAGGTTCTCTGCAATTCCCAAAGTGCCCTTCCATTCAGACAGCCCAGCGACTATGGGGACTCACTCTCAGAACAATCCGCTGATATTGGGCCTTCGGGCAGCCGACTTCGAACGACACCCTGTGCTACCGGGAAATTCACCACAGTAGATTTTTATGTCAAGAGTATGAGAATCGTCAAGCCACTGTCATTCACCTCGTTTTCACCAGCTCACTGGGCAGTTCCGCGCCTCAACGGAAGTGATGCGGCTGCTCCATTGTTCCGTTGCTTTTCCTGACAGATATTTCTTGTGAGGTTCTTTGATCGATTGTTGTATATGGACGGTCGTGTTAAAATTATCATTAATAATCATTCTTTCCTAATGATTCACAAGATACTTGCAAACCATTGATATCAGAGCATTCTGGTTGAGAAGAAATCAGATCCGATCTCCGGGCAGCGCTCAATTGCAAACTTACCTGCAGGGGGTTGAATCAGATCGAAGTCATTGGAATTCACCAGTGGATCGTCCGGCAGGTTCTGAGCAGAACTGGTTCAATGATTTTAATAGAATCCATCAGCCCAATGAATAACCAGGGGAGGGATCCGGAATGGTTAAGATCTCAAAAAGGCGAACGCTAAGCCTTCTGATCAGTCTGTTCGTATTGATTGCCGCCGGCGGCTGTTTTCTTCCGCCAAAACCATCCAATGATCAAATCAGACAGGCGATCCAATTATTCAATGACACTTCCTCTGACCCAATTGACCTTGATTACACCGTCATGGAAGTTCCGCAGCGGTTTTATGGTCAGGCTGCCGCTGTCATGTGGACCCCGAACCGGGTGATCCAGAGAAATTATCGTATTCGATATGATAAGAGGCGGGGACAGTTTGAAGTAGAAAGTTATATCACGCTGAAGCTGGATGAAACCGGAACGTATCGACAGATGGGGGAGTCGGATGCTGATTGACGGTTGATCTCAGGCTGACGGATTAATGGGCAAAGGGGCCTTTCGGGAGCGAATCATGCCGACTAAGGATTCAGTGCTCTGCTTAAGACTAGCCTGGTGAACATTCTCTTCTCAGACATACCCCTGCATCAGCAGGCCAGGATCCATCAGATCCTTGACTTTGAATCCAAAGAGGTCTCTTTTCCCTTGAACAGTGGGGAACCGCAAGCCCGGCAGAATTCAGCCCTTGCGTCATTCTGGGCAGCACAAGATGCACAATAGAGATACAGATCCCGGCGTTTGTCATATTTTTCTAAAAAGCGCAGATCAGCCCGTTGATGGTTCTTGACCCGATCCCCGGGCAGGATGCTTTGGAACAGGATGGGATCGGAGATTGAATGGCAAATGGTCTCTCCGCTGTCCAGCGCAATGATCAGCGCCATGGACTGTCGCTTGTATTTTCCGCCTGGATCCCCTTGTTTTCTGATCACGGTGCCAATCCACTGCTGACTGTATCGACGAGTGCCTTGGACCGCATAGAATGCAATAAACAAAAATAGAATCAACAGCATGCCCAGGACCAGGAGACCTTCCTGATCCAACTGCAAATCCCCGCTGGCAATCAACATGGCAGCAATACCATTGAAGAGCAAGAAGGTGAAGAAACTGATATAGATGCGGCGGCTCCTCTGATATTTTGCCAGTCTTGAATCATTTGCCGCTTCGGACCAACCGATGCCGCCAGCCCCGGCCTGCGGCTCTTCCCCAAAGGGAAATTCTGCCGCGATGTCGAAACCGCATAAGCTGCAGGCCGTCTGACTGCGGGAGAGCCTTGACCCGCACCGGCTGCAGTAAAAGATCTTATCAAAAGCCATTAGTGTACACCTGCCTGATGAGATTTCTGAATGAATTCATTATAACCAAACCGAACCTTATTAAAAAGCAGTGATTGCTTAAGAATTTTCTGAGAAATGAGGAGTTGCGGGTAATCAGATGTCATCAGCTGTTGATGACTGAATCAAGATTGAGAATGAAAACATAGAAAAACATATGCCGACGGCATGGGAGGTTGACACATGTACTGTGAGAAATGCGGAAAAGAACGAATCGATGATGCCAGGTTCTGCGAACAATGCGGAACGCAGTTTCTCCCTGAGGAGATAACAGATCCGGGTGAACAGGGACTGGATGCAGAAAAAAAACCAACCCTTCGAGATTTACCGGCTGAAGGGGCAGAACCTGACAGCGAACACGCTGAGAATGAAACAGCAGACTGCTCATCCCACCAAGAAAAATCGATTATTGACAAAGTAGATGCTTCGCAGGACGGCGTCGAGGAAATGCAATGGATCTATGAATATTCCTTTTGGAAGAATCCGACGATCCTTATTACCACTGCCAAAGTGATGCTGCTGGGGCTTCTGGCACCGACGCTTCTGATGTTCCTGCTGACTCTTGAAGAAGGTCTGGGTGAAGCTTTGCAGGTTACGGGCACGATTCTGAGCTATGGCTTACTATTGCTGGCGGGTCTTTTAGCGCTGGGGTATGTGCTCGTGGGAGTGATTTATGGAAAGTATATTGTACTGTTTAAAATGAATAGTCAGGGAATCGATCACATCCAGCTTCAAAAACAGGTCAAGCGAGCACAGGCTTTAGGGCTCCTGACTGCACTTGCCGGAATGGCCAGCGGCAATCTCTCAGCAGCCGGAGCGGGACTGTTAGCGGCTTCGCGGCATAACCTCCATACCAGGTTCAATAAAATAAAGTCGATAAAGGCCGTTCGGTCTCGCAATACGATTTTTCTCAATGAAGCCCTGACCAAAAATCAGATTTATCCGGAACAAGGTGAGTTTGATCAGGTGCTTGATTTCATCATCAAACATGCCCCGAAAAATGTACGGATCAGCGGCCGGTAATTTAGCAGGACATGCGTAAAAGTTCGACTCAAACAGGAAAAATGCAAGACAGCCAGTTTTTCCATCCGACCGAAGAGCCGATCTTCAGGCCTATGTTCGCTTTCCCTCCATGGGAATGTCATGGATTTCGCTGGACGAATTATGAAACCTCCATGCCTTCTGATTCAGGTCGTCATTTGTCAGATTCCGGTGATCCCGGAACTACCGGCATCCATATGATTGCTGATGGGATGCAGACATAATGCAGGATCCTCAGGACCACTTGTAAAGAATAAAAGTTGTTGCTCATCTCCACATCGGAGTGAGCAACAACTTTTTCATTAAGGCATTGGTTCAAAGTGTTGTATTTGACATAAGCTACTTCAACTTCTGACTGGTCTGAAAGAAATCAGCCCACTCCTGAATGGTAGCAGTGTATTCCTGCCAGTTGCGGATCGTCACGGTGGCGGGATCAAATTGATCCAGATCAGCCCATCCGATGGGCCAGGAAATGGGGGCTCCCTTGCGGGCGCGAAGTGAAAAGATACTAACCGAAGTGGCACTGCGTCCGTTGCGAACCCAGTCCACATAGATTCTGTCTTTGCGTTTGTCTTTTCGCATATTGGCTGTATACCGATCGGGCCACCTTGCCTCCATTCCTTGTGCCATCAGTTTGGCAAAAGCTCGAACAGCTTCCCAGTCAGCGGAAGGAACCAAAGGAATGACAATATGGTAGCCTTTTCCGCCGCTGGTTTTCAGATAAGCCTGAAGATTCATCTCATCCAGCAGTGTTTTCAGATCTCGAACGCCTTGTCGAACCTTCTCCGCTCCCAGGCCTTCCGCCGGATCCAGATCAAACACCAGCCAGTCCGGTTGTTCCAAGTGGTCCAGTTGCGAACCCCAGCCATGAAATTCCAGCGCACCCATCTGGACTGCGCCCATCAGGCTGGTCGTGTCGTTCATGATCATGACCTGGGTTTCGTCCCCGTCATTATCCGGTACAGTGACGGTATCCATCCCCGGGATCGGGTGAGTCTGATGCTTTTGAAAGAAGCAATCTTCGCCAATCTGCTTGGGACAGCGGATCAAAGTCATGGGGCGGCTGATCAGATAGGGCAGGATATATTCCCTGACGGACCAGTAATAGTCGGCAACATCCTGTTTGGTAATCTGATCCTCTGGAAACAGGACCTTATCCGGCGAGGATAATGTGACGCCGTCATACTCAACTGAATCACTATTTCGGGAAGCTGATGCACTGCCTGCTGCAGCAGTGTCTTTATTCTTTGGTCTTGAAGCCCTCAGGGATTCTTTGGATTGAGACTTGTGAGAGGAGTCTTTGGACTGAGACACGTCAGAGGATTCCCTGGATCCGAGTGGATTTTTCGGAGCAGATGAGCTGACCGGTCTGCTTTTGGTTTTTCTCTTAGAAGGAGGTTCTGGTAAATCACGTTCCATCACCGGTTCACTCACCGTCTCTTCAGGCGTTACCTGACTTGCCGCTTTATCAAGCCGCAGCCCCTTATAGGAAGCCTGACGGAGCAGACCATCATCGGTCAACTCTGCAAACTGGATGTCAGCGACCAGTTCGGGCTTCAGGAAATAAAAATATTCACCCGTTCGAGATTCCGGCGTGTTGGTGAACGGCGATGTTTTCCGCTGCAGACGGCGAAATTGAGCCAGGAGTTCCTGAGTGTTTTTCTGATGAAAGCCCGTTCCGGCACGACCGCTGTATATGAGCTGGTCCTTCTGGTAATAGCCCAGCAGAAGGGAAGAAATCCCGGAAGTGTTTTTGTCAGATACTGTATAGCCACCGATGACAAATTCACGTCGATTGGTACATTTGACCTTGAGCCAGTCCATGCTTCGGGTTCCTCGATAAAGGGAGGCTTTCTTCTTGGAAATTATGCCTTCCAGTGCTTCATCACAGGCTTGACCAAACACTTTGGATCCACCCTCCGTGTGATAACTGTAGTGAATTCCCTCCGGCGCGTTTTTCAGGAGTGTTTCCAGTCGGCTTTTCCTTTCTAGAAGGGGAATCCCGCGCAAATCCTCACTGCCCTGAGCTAACAGATCAAATACCACGTAATCCAGTGACTTGCTTCCAGGAGTCTTGAAGTAGGACTGCAGGGCCTGGAAATCACTTTTTCCTTTTGAATCAAAGACCACCAGCTCACCATCCAGAATCAGATTGTCCGGCGCCCACCCTGCCAGTGCTTCGGTAAGCTCCGGAGCTTTCTTCGACCAGTCCAGGCCATTGCGAGTGAGCAGGCGGGCGGTTCTGTTTTCGATCACCGCCAGAATGCGATACCCGTCGAATTTCAGTTCATGAATCCACTCTGACCCTTGAGGCACTTTCTTTGTCAAAACAGCCAGCATCGGTTTCACTTCATGAAACGGCAGGGAATGAAGGGGAGTTTGTTCGGATATTTCTCTGTCCATTTCCTTGTCCTTGTCTATCTCCATGTCCTTGCTCTGGTCTTTCTGATCGGAAGCCTTGGCGTCATTCGAGGTTGTCGAGTCTGATGCTGCTTTCAGCTTCGCTGACTTATGATTCTTTGTAACCTCTTTTTCGGTAGTGGTCTGCTTCTCGTTGGATCTCGCGGCGGATGCCGTTTTTTCTTTTGATGTCTTGTTATCATTCGTCGATTTTTTCTTTTTAGGTGCAGCTGACTGATCAGCTTTCGATTTTGTCTTGGTGCTGTCTTTTGGCTGTTTTGCCTCCGGTTTTGGATTTTTCCCGGTTCCCTCTGCCGACAAACCTTTTGTCGCAGGAGAGGGAGTGACAGACGGATCCTGGGCGGCGATTTCCTCAAGAGTTCGGCCGGATCTGACTGAGGTAAGGAGGGAGGTAACTCCGTCTTCTGTTTGAACGTAGCTGTCCTTCTCTTTGATTAACAGCCAGTTTTTATCTTCTTCACCAGCCCTGGGTTTCATCCGAATCAGCGTCCACCGACCTTTGAGTCGATTGCCTTCCAGGGTAAATTTCAAGGATCCCTTTTGCAGGTCATCCATTGGATTTCCTTCCGGAATCCAGTATCCTTCATCAAAGAGCTGAACGGTTCCGCCGCCATACTCGCCTTCGGGAATGGTCCCTTCAAAATGGCGGTATTCCAACGGATGATCTTCCACCATGACAGCCAGCCGCTTGTCCCTGGGATTATAGCTGGGTCCCTTAGGGACTGCCCAGGACCAGAGCACACCATCATATTCCAGCCGAAAATCGTAATGAAGCCTGCTGGCGTCATGTCGCTGGACAACAAATCGCAAGGTACTGTCGGTAGAAGCCTTTTTTCCTTCCGGTTCACTGGTTCGGGCAAAATCCCGTTTTCGATTGTATTCTTCCAATTTCGCCATTAGGATGACTTCCTTTTCCGGGGAGCGGCTTTTTCATCGGACTTGCCTGAGGATTTGGAGGTCTTCGATTTATCCACCGGAGCAGCCTTGTCGGCTGGATCGCTCCGTTTCCGGGATTTTGTTTCGATGCTTTTCTTCAGCAGGTCCATAATGTCCACCACCTTGGAGGGGGTGACTTCTTCTTCCTCGGGTTCCTCCGGCAGGTCTTTGCCTTTCAGTTTTGCCTTGGCTTCAATCCGCTTCATCAGGGCAGATGTGTATTCATCCTGGAATTCCTCCGGATTCCAGGAGGCAGTCAGCCCATCAATCAGCGAGATTGCCAGATCCATTTCCTTATCGGTTATTTTTTCGCTCTCCGGAAGATTCAAGGTTTCCGTAGTCCGGATTTCGTCAGAATAACGCAGCAGGTTTAAAACCAGAGCATCACCAACGGGCAGTATTGCTCCCATACTCTGCTTGGTGCGAATCGTTACCCGTCCGATGGCGACTTTGCCGGATTCCTTCATGGCATCGCGCAGCAGACTGTAAGGTTTCTCGCCGCCTTTGACAGGAGCCACATAATACGGCTTTTCCAGATACATGGGATTCAGCTCTTTGGCCTCAATGAACTGTTCAATTTCAATGGTTTTGCTGGCCTTGGGGTCAGCTTTTTCGAAATCCTCATCGGTGACGACCACATAGCTGCCATCCTCAAATTCGTACATTTTGACGATATTTTCCCAGGGTACTTCTTTCCCTGTTTCTGCATTGATTCGTTGATATTTGATTCGGGCGTGGTCCCGCTGGTCAATCATATTGAAATTCAGCTCTGTCCGTTCTTCCGCGCTAAGCAGCTGGACAGGAATATTTACCAGTCCAAAGGAAATGGCGCCTTTCCAGATTGGCTTCATACTGATTCCTCCTGTTCATGAAAATCTAAGATCAGTTTACAAGGTGGTGATGTCCCAGCTCTGAACACGATGTAAATCTTTCATTATCATGAATAATCTCCGGTGAATTCATCGCGTCCACCAGCAGATCTCCACTTGGACACCGGACGGGACCTCCGTCCATGAACAAAGGCAGTCAGAAATCCACAGAAGATTACTGACTGCCTTTATTCAGTTCGTCTGCTGGATTCGGGACAGCTGACATCAAAGCGGTATCGGCTTGAACTCGCCTGGAACCAGGACGTTCGGATCAAATCGGGTCTCTATTCCAACGCTTCTTCCATCGGACCTTCCGCAGGGTCGGGAAGCTGCATCACGACTGCCAGTTCCTGTTCGGACAGAACGGGGCCAGACAGCACTCGACCTCTGGGCACGTACATTGCGTCTTTGATCTCCGTAAAGTGACCGGATGCATCCGTCTTCAACCGCACGATGATGTGATCAAACTCCAGATCCAGCTCATCCCATTCCGAGGGTTTGACAATGCGCACGTCCGCTGGATAGTTTTTTAAAACCATCAGATTGAGATCCTGGAGATTCTGGCGGGACAGTGAGGTGGTACTGGCGCCACCGTCAAAGTGAAATACCGACAATGGTTCGATGATGTGGCGGACCTGATCGATTGATAAATGGAGTTCTCCGTTCAATGGGATAATGAAGCGGTTATAGGCCGGGAGGTCTGTAAACACTGATTCTCGGGACTCCACAATGGCTGTACTGACGCGGTATAGGAAATTACGACGGCCATATTCTGCTCCGGGGGGATAAATCAGGATTTCCCGTGTTACTCCGCCGGACCAGGCTGTAGTTTTAAACTGTTCTGGTTTTAATACTTGGATTTCCATATTCATTCCTCCGAAATCTTGGGTTTGCTCGCGGATCAAGGGAATGTGCCCCATGATGACGGGACACTTGTAACTGCTGTGTCAGATCCTCCTCCAACGGCGGTTGAACCACTTGGCTGTAGTTCGGTTTACCCTTCCAGGCTTGAGATGAAGTTCACCAGGCGATCCGCAAACTGCTCTTCGTCTTCACCTTCGATATCCAGAACCAGGGCGGATCCTTTTCTCATTCCGAGTGACATAATTGAAATAATGCTTTTCAGGTTTCCCCTCTTGTTGTTGTGGGTGACGTCCACGGTGCCCTTGAAGCTTTTGACAAAATTGACTACGGCCGCGGCAGGGCGTGCATGAATTCCTGACTCATTCACAACGATAACTTCTCTTTGGACCAAAATGCTCCTCCTTGCTCGAACGCTTTATGTTAAATTCAGAATAAAGCAAAAGAAAATGAAGTTCAAGGATTTTCACTCCGATCCCAAAATTACCTGGACGGATCAAGGAATTGTGCCGAACGGTGCGGTTTCATGCACTTCTCAGACGTTGTCGGTATGCTATAATTAATCCATCCAATGAGCTTGCGTCCCTTGGCGGTTGCCGCACCGGTCGCAGTCCTTTATGAATCATACACTGGAACAGTCGAGCTTTCGAGCAATTGAGCTGTGAACAATGGAACGGCAATCCTTGGACAAGTAAATAAACAAAAGAAAAATGGAGGGGAATCTATGAAAATCATGAGTGCCGGCCCCACATCCATCGCGGAACGGGTGCAACAGGCCTTAGTGCGCGATTTTACCAATACGGATCTGGACCGGAATTACCCGGAAATTCAACATGAGGCTGAACGAAAGGTTTCCAGTCTGCTGAACACAAAAGCCGCCACCTTCCTGATGCTGGCTGAACCCATGGCCGGTCTTGATGGTGCGTGTGCGTCCTTTGTGGAACCTGGCAGCCGCGCCCTGTGTCTGGTCAATGGTCCGTTCTCACAATTTTTGGCCGATTTCGTCAAGCTATATGGGGGAGATCCGGTCTGCTGGAACCTGAATCAGAGGACTGGGGTTGACCTGGAAGAGCTGAAATCGTACCTCGAATCCGACCATGATTTCCAGCTTGCAACACTGGTTCATTGTGAAACGCCCACCGGTGTCAGTCAGGATATTCATGCCATCGGCGCCTTGTTAAGATCCTACGGAATTATGACGATTGTCGATTCCGTTTCCGGACTGGGCGGAGAAGCCATCGACTTTGATCGCTCCCAGATCGACTGTCTGATCAGCGGCTCCCAAAAGTGCCTGTCTGCGCCCGTTGGACTGACTACGATCACTTTATCAGAACGTGCCACGCAATTTCTGATCAACCGACAAAGCCCGGTCCGCACCTACTACACGAATTTTAGGACCTACCTTCTGGAAGAAGAATTTGAATTTCCCTATACTCAAAGCGGGAATCTGGTCTATGCCCTGAGTGAAGCCCTTGATATGACTCTGTCTCATGATTATGCCGCTCATCATGCCAGCTATGCTCAAAGAACCCGCCGGGCCATCGAGATGGCCGGTCTGGAGATCTTCGCCCAAAAGAACCGTTCGAACACCGTGACGGCAATTCTGCTGCCCGATGGAGTCGATGGAGACCGGATTTTGGATCGGATGCAGGATCACGGCTATATTTTATCTGGCGGTCTGAATCAGTGGCATGGTCATATTGTCCGAATTGCCCATATGGGCAATAATATTGCCGAAGAAAGTGAATTCATAAAAATGCTGGCGCAGCTTAGTGTCATACTCCGGGAGGAGGGAGTCTCTTTATCCATCGATCTGGATGAGGCATTCCGTCAATCCGGACAAGAGTTATAATCGCGGCTGCCCGTATCAATGCAAGAAAGGAAGAAACTGATGGTAAATCACCCCAATCAACTGTTCAAACGAAACAGGTTCTGGCTTTTGAGTCTGATGATGCTTCTGCTTCTGACCTCCTGTCAGAAAACCACCCAGTTCAGCTATGATCCGAAGGCGGATCCCATCCAGCAAGTGGAGCAAACCATGAACGATCTCAAGATCGACTATAATCCTCCGGTAGAACGAATGGTTGTCGTTGCTGCAGCCTTAAAGGATGGCGTTGGATTTCTCCAGGAACATCATCTCTATGATTTCTCGAACATTAACCTGCAAACCTCCCCCGGTGGTAAAATCATCATTTCTGTCCCGCAGGATCCAAGTCAGAAAGGTTCCTGGAAGCTGGTTAAGAATGTCAACCAGACATCGTCCCGGCCCTTTCTCCCGGAAGTATTCAAATCTCTGCCAGGTGTTCAGTATGATCGACTGAATTTTCTGCTTGAACCCACCTTGGACTCGGATACCACCTTTGTGTTCGAGGATGAAGTCGGCAACCGAAAAATGACCTTCCGGGTTAACATCAGCGGCCTGGACTAAAACGCTGAAGAAGGATCGGCTGAAGATGACGTACAATCATTCTTGAAAGCATACCCTGTATTCAACAGCCCCTGCTAATCAAATTATTTGATTTGCAGGGGCTTATTGGGTTCCTGCGCAAATGCAAAAGAGGGTAATTTCATGACCAGGCACTCTTCTTTCAGTGTTTCAATGGCATTTTCTTGAAGTGGATTTTGAAAGGCATCTTAAAAAAAGACATCTAAAGAAAGTCATCCGAAGGCGGATTCTGGGTTGAACTCTGAAGGAGTCTTCTGGCATGACATCTCTGGAAGTGGAGTCTGCTGAAGTGGAGTCTGCTGGTAGGAGTGACTGTTGAACCATTCGATTTAACCGTTTGAAACAACCGAAAGTATAAGGGAATGACCGATCTGCCCGACTTGATTATAAAAATATAGCTATATAGTTGACATAATAAAAGTGAAATGATAAAATAGTACAGTCAAGTATTCTGTTTTAATTTCATTGAATCTCCCGGGGAATAAGAAATTAAGATTTACTCTTCAACCCAGGATTTCGTGAATTTATATCCATGAGGGAAACAGACAGAATCAAAAATAATGTGTTCCATAGCTGAGATTTTTTGAAAAAAATCGTGAGAAGAAGGGAAGTGGTCATTTGAGTGTAATCGGAGCTAAATTGAAAGAGGTTCTCATGTCTGTAGCTCCCATCGTGGGAATTGTCCTGCTGCTGAATTTTACGTTAGTGCCCTTGGAAGGTGGCGTACTGATGCGGTTTTTAGTCGGCGCGGTGCTGATCATCCTGGGACTGACTATTTTTCTGTTTGGTGTGGATGTCGGAATTACTCCGATAGGCGAAAGACTAGGTTCCAGTCTGGCAAGATCAAATAAACTGTGGCTCCTGATTACAGGGGGACTGGTTCTCGGCTTTTTCATTTCCATTGCGGAGCCTGATCTGCATATTCTGGCGGATCAGGTGGACCTGGTTACGAGCGGAACCATCTCAAAACTATCAATACTCATTGTAGTATCCGTCGGAATCGCGGTGATGCTGACCTCTGGATTAGTTCGTATCGTCTATAACTTTCCATTGTACCGGCTGTTGACCGGTGTGTATGGGATTATTTTTGTTCTTGCCGTGTTCATGTCACCGGAATTTCTGGCCATTTCCTTTGATGCTTCCGGTGCAACCACGGGAGCTCTCACCGTTCCGTTCATGCTGGGTCTGGCATTGGGTGTTTCACGCCTGAAAAAAGACAGCAAAGCATCCGAAAAAGACAGCTTTGGACTCGTTGGGATAGCATCCACCGGTGCGATCTTGGGGGTCATGGTCATGAGTCTGCTGTTTCAGGTGCGCGAGGCATCCGGTGAAGTGGAGATCGGGACTTCTGTCAGTGGCCCGTTCTATGCAATCTTTCTTGAGAAACTGCCCCTGATTTCAAAAGAAATAGCCTTAGCCCTGGTGCCGGTTCTGCTTATTTTTGTCTTCATGCAGAAAGTATCCTTTCGGATGCACACTTCCGCCTTTCGTAAAATTCTGTTTGGCCTGGTGTTTACATTTATCGGACTGGTCCTGTTCATGCTCGGCGTAAACGGAGGCTTTATGGAAGTGGGGAGAGTCGCAGGATTCGCACTGGCTTCCCTCGATAACCGATTCTATATCATCGGAACCGCCTTTGTGCTTGGTATGGTAACAATCCTGGCGGAGCCTGCTGTCTATGTCCTGACGCATCAGATCGAAGAGGTAACCAGCGGATATGTCCGCCGCAACATCGTCATGGTAACATTAGCCATTGGCGTTGCGCTGGCAGTCGCTCTGTCGATTGTTCGGATCTTGATTCCCCAGGTGCAGCTGTGGCATTATTTACTTCCAGGTTATGTACTGTCGATCATCCTGTCCTATCTTTCGCCCAAGCTGTTCGTTGGCATTGCCTTCGACTCTGGGGGAGTCGCTTCCGGTCCCATGACGGCCACATTCATTCTGGCTTTTGCTCAGGGAGCCGCCCAGGCAGTGCCGGGAGCCAATGTCATGGTCGATGGATTCGGGCTGATTGCCATGGTGGCCATGACGCCCATTGTGGCACTTCAAATTTTGGGCATCATCTTTAAAATCAAGTCGAAGAAGGAGGCGGTGAATAATGCTTCATGATGTTCCGGGCTTGTGCACCGAACTGATGCACATTATTGTCAATGACGGAGAAGGGGAACGGATTCTCAAGTTAGCCCGCGGTCACGGCGTAAAAGGCGGTACCATTGCGCTTGGACGTGGTACTGCCAACAGTCGGATTCTTGATTTCATCGGCTGGGGTGATGTCCGCAAAGACATCGTCTACCTGGTAGCGGAAGAGGACCTGGCCAACAAAATTCTGGCTGAAATGGATGTCCATTTTCAGTTTCATAAACCAAACCACGGCATTGCGTTCACCACCACAGTATGCGAAGTCGTAGGAAGCAGGAATATTGCCTGTGACAGCAGAGAAGGAGATGAGCTTTTGGATTCAGCAAAGTATCATGTAATTAATGTCATCGTCGACAAAGGCAAAGCCGAGGATGTCATTGCGGCCGCGGAACAGGCCGGATCAAAAGGCGGAACCGTCATCAATGCAAGGGGTGCCGGCGTTCATGAAATCAGCCGGGTGTTCTCCATGGATATTGAACCCGAAAAAGAAGTGGTTCTGATTCTGTCAAGAGTCGAGAGGACGGATCAGATCGTGGATCATATCCGAAAGGAGCTGAAAATTGATGAGCCGGGCAATGGGATCATATTTCTGCAAACCGTAAACCGGGCATATGGTGTTCCTGAGGGAACAGAGGATTCGAACGTCCTCTGATCGCGAAGGACCTGACACAGCTAAAAGTCCTGATTGAAGGCAGGTTCTGACTCTTTTTCTTTGAAATGAGTTTCAGAAGTGAGAAATAACGAGGAAAAAGTGACTGACATGTTGTCAGTCACTTTTTTTGAGAAAATTTAAGCAAAGTCATTTTTGCCTGAGAACTATTCACGTTATAGAATAATTAAGACAGTGATACTTTTCAGACATTAATTCCGAACAGGAGGTGCAAATGCTATATTTTGAGAATCAAAGCAGAGATCCCTTCTTTAATCAGGCGCTGGAAGAGTATGTTTTTGAGCAGATAAAAGATGAAGTTCTGCTGCTTTGGCGTAATGAGCCCACGTTAGTCTGCGGAAGGTACCAGAATATATTTGCCGAAGTTGACATCCAGGAAGCACAGCGGCAGGGAGTACGGCTCGTCCGGCGCATGACCGGCGGCGGAACCGTCTTCCATGATCCGGGAAACATCAATTATGCCATCATCCGCAATCATCCCAATCAGATAATAACCTATGATGCTTTTCTGGAACCAATGATACATGTTTTACAATCCATGGGAGTCCCGGCCGAGCTGATTCCCGGGAACGGTCTGGGCATCGGCGGCAAAAAAATATCAGGAAGCGCTCAGCGCTGCTCCGGTCATCGGACGCTCCACCATGGAACGCTTCTCTATGATACGGATCTGAACCGGCTGGCCCGACTGGCCAATGGACACCGCAGATATTTTTCTTCCAGGGGAACGCCATCCGTCCCCTGGCTCGTGACCAATATTCAGAAGTACCTTGCTGGGGATCAACCCGTCGAAACGTTTCAAGAACAGCTGCTGACGGCTCTGAAACAGCATTTTTCAGTCACAGAAGCAGTCTTGATGCCGCAGGAGCAGAGGATCATTCAACAGCTGGCCAAAGAAAAGTATGAGAATTGGGAATGGACCTTTGGCCGGAATCCTGGTTATGGCTTTAGTCGGAACCTGCAAATTCAGGGACAAGATATCCTGGCAGAATATGAGGCGAAGAATGGCCGCATTGCGCGCTGGCAGTCGCCGGACCCTGACAGGCTGGCTCAGCGGCTGGAAGGAAGCAGGCTTCATCCGGCTGATTTGCTCAAAGCGTTGGACGGTACCGGATACGAGGAACTCGTCCCCTGGATGATCTGATTCGCAGAACCTTGACCGTTCTGCAATTCCGATCAGTCCGTTCGGATCCATGAGAAGGAATCTGACCAGGATTGTTCGATCAGTCGTGATGACACTCAAAAATACAACTCAAATTCACAGGAGGATTTCATGATGAAAAAGCAATTAACGATGCCCAGCTAAGACCTGAAATGACGAAAGGGGTTCTGGCTGCCTGGCTGAAAGAACCTGGGGAAGCCTTTGTCAAGGGAGAGCCGATTTTTGAGGTTGAGACCGATAAGGTTGTGAATCAGATTGAAGCTGATTGGGATGGGACAATGAAGTGTCAGCTGGTGGAAGAAGGCGATGAAGTTCAGGTGGGCGATATCCTGGCAGAGGTCGAGTAGCCATGCAGCGAAAAAAACCGGAGTGGCTGAAGGTATCTTTTAACAATGAGGCTGTGGAAGAAGTTGCCTTACTGATGCGCGATATGAAGCTCAATACTGTCTGCAAGGAAGCGAATTGTCCCAATTTGGGCGAATGCTATTCAAAGAAAACGGCCACCTTTATGATTATGGGCAGTCAGTGCACCAGAAACTGTCGATTTTGCAACGTTACCTCCGGCAAGCCTCACCTACTGGATCCAGATGAACCGCTGCATCTGGCAGAAGCGGTGGAACGACTGGGACTGGAGCATGTCGTGATTACCCAGGTAACCAGGGATGACCTGCCGGACGGGGGAGCGGCTCATATGGCTGAAACAGTTCGTCAGGTCAAGAAACGCTGTCCCGGCGTTACCACCGAAGTCTTGATTTCAGATCTGCTGGGAAATCGGGAAGCCTTGGCCGTCCTATTGGATTCCAAACCGGATGTATTAAACCATAATGTGGAAATGGCTGCCCGTCTGTATCCGAAGATCAGGCCACAGGCTAAGTACCAGAGATCTCTTCAGATCCTGGCTGACAGCAAAGCCATCGCACCTCATATTCTGACGAAAACCGGTTTTATGATTGGTCTGGGTGAAACCGATCTGGAAATCAGCGAACTGATGAAGGATGTCCGTTCAACCGGCTGTGATATTCTGACAATCAGTCAATACCTTCAGCCTTCCGCGGAGCACTGGCCGCTGGATCGCTTTGTCGAACCCGCCGGATTTGA